>VBHB01000176.1 GCA_005880315.1 Chloroflexota bacterium
AAGTGCTTCATGTTTTCCATGCCAGATACAAGCTCCAGGTTCCGGCAGCTATTCCGAAACCCGGACGGGACCCCCTCGCGGCGATAATCGGGAGGATG
The DNA here is from genome assembly GCA_005880315.1 of Chloroflexota bacterium. Classification (GTDB taxonomy): domain Bacteria; phylum Chloroflexota; class Dormibacteria; order Dormibacterales; family Dormibacteraceae; genus UBA10449. The sequence continues at coordinate 99 of VBHB01000176.1, forward strand.
GAGTCAGCCCCAGCCGTACGGCCCCCGTCTGCCCTGGACGAGGCGCTGCATCAGTTCGGAGCCCGCCTCTTCGAGGCGGCGCCGGGGCTCATAACCTGGATCCTGCTCCTGGCGCCGGCCTGGGTTCCGATCATCTTTCCGTGGCCCGGCGCCTTCGTGGTGGCCGGCGTGGTCCTGCTGTTCGACATCTACTGGTTGCTGCGCTCGGTGACCGTCGTGACGGGGGTCTACAACACCCTTTCGCGCATGATCCGGGACATGCGCAAGGACTGGCTGGGCCTTTGCAACCAAGACCAGGTCGAGGGCTTGCGCGATCCGCTGCAGTACATCCACCTGTGCGTCATTCCGACCTACACGGAGCCTTACCACGTGCTCGAGCAGACCGTCCAGGCGATCGTCGACTCCAACTATCCGGCCGACAAGAAGATGGTCGGGATCATCACGCGCGAGACGGACAAGGCAGGTTGGGTCAACGTCGCGCGGCTGAAGGAGAAGTTCGGCGACCAGCTCCGCGGCTTCTACCACATCAAGGATCCCCTCGAGCCGGGGATCGTCATCGGCAAGTCGGCGGCCATGAATTGGGGCGGGCGCTGGATGTTCCGCGTGCTGACCGAAGAGGGCTACGACCTGAGCCAGATCCTCCTGACCGACCTGGATTCCGACTACCGCGTCCACCGCCAGTACTTCGCATGGATCAGCTGGCACCACGCGCGGGAGCAGCTGCGCGACTTCCTGATCTGGCAGCCAGTGCCTCTCTTTCACAACAACATCTGGCAGGTGCCGATGGCTGTGCGGGTGATGTCTGCCGCGACCTCGCAATGGCAGATGTTCCTGCACTCGCGGCCACACCGCCTGGTCGCCTTCAGCAGTTACACGTGCAGTCTCGAGTTCGTGCACAGAGTCGGCTACTGGGACAAGGACGTGATCCCCGAGGATTCGCGCTTCTACTGGAAGGCTTTCTTCACCTTCGGCGAGCGATTCTCAGTGAAGTCGGTGTACCTGCCGCTCTACGGCGACTCACCGATGTCTCGCGACTACGCCTCCACACACGTAAGCCAGTACAACCAGATCAAGCGATGGGCTTGGGGAATCACCGACGTTCCCTATGTGCTGGCTAGGCTTTTCAAGCACCCCGAGATCCCGTTTTTTCTTCGTATCCGGCGCTTCCTCAACCTGTTCCTCAACCACCTCAACTGGATCTTCTTGCCGCTTCTGCTGATATTCGGCGCCTCGGTACCGATCTGGGTGAGCCAGGACTTCGCACTCACGGATCTGGGCCAGACGCTGTGGTCGTGGTCAGGTCTGCTGCTGACGATCACGCTGTCTACGACCATCTTCTTTGTGATGATCGAGCTGGCGCTGCTGCCGCCCAAGCCTGCAGAGTGGCCGGCGTGGAAGAAGGTGTTCGTGCACGTGCAGTACATCGCCTATCCGATCGTCGGTCTCGTGCTCAGCGTGCTCCCAGCGCTCGAGGCGCACACACGCCTCTTGCTAGGCCGCTACCTGGAATACAAGATCACAGAAAAGCTCTAGCGGCATCGTGCTGTAAGGCTTGGCGCGATCGCCCACTAGCAGCTAACTCTGGGAGCGGGAAGGAAGGGATTCCAACCCGATCATCGATCTATTTGAAAGCCTCAGCTAGTCGTCGTCACGTTCCACTCTCAATTCGGTTGTCGGTATCCAGGTTGCTGCCGAGGCCCTCCCGAGACAGAATTGTGATCGTGGCTCAGCCAACCATCGATCGGCCAGCCTGTCCGAGATGCGGCACACGCGGCGTGCCGGTTGTTTTTGGTCTGCCCACCCCTGCAGCGCGAGAGGCGGCAACCGAAGGCCTTCTGGTTACACCGGGTTGCCTCATGCCAGAGAACCCAGACGATTGGCAATGCCTAAACGGGCATACCTGGCGGCTCGGCAATGAACACCTCTGGAACAGTGCACTCCGGCACGCCATTCGGGGCCGACCAAGGTGCCCGAGGTGTGGGGGCGAAAGCGTCGAGCACATCTATCCGGGAACAATCGGCGAGGAGTTGTGGCAAGAGGAGATCGCATCCGGTGAGGCGATTCTGGCCGAGACACCCGGGCCGCCTGGCGTGAACTGGGACCAGCTGTGTACGAGCTGCGGGAATATTTGGACCGCTCGATAAGGGGGAAGGGAGGGGTCGCAACCGTGCATTGCAAGTACCGGGCGAAGGTGGCGTGAGGACGGCTCCGAGCTAGTACACGGTCTTGTCGAAGGTCGCCAGAGAAGCAATCACTATCGTTGTGAAGTCGAGTAGTCCATCCAGCGCGTTAAGGATCGGGCCTCGCAGGCCGACGCTCGGTTCTTGCAGAACCACTTTGCTCTCAACGCGCACGCTGACTCGAACATCGCCGTCCTTGGTGCCCGCGCTATAAGTCGCTCGTCCGACGATCTGGCCATCCTTTGGTCGCCCCCGCATGAACCGTTGCCGAACGATCTCAACAGTCTCGGGATGCTCGAACTCGACGCTTGCGGTGAGTGGGGCTGTGGTCGTTAGGTGGACGCCATGCTCGGGACTGAGGGTAGATCCCGTTAGGCGCCGCAGACGGCGCCGGTTAGCGGCCACGGAATGCAGAACCCCGGGCCGGCCAACGCCCAAAGCTCCAGCAGCGCGACGATCGCCAACCCGACCACAAAGGCGGTGCCGGTGTAGATGTTGCGGCCAGGGACCGGCCATCTCTTCCAACGCAGCCGCTTGGCGAGTCGAGGGCCCGCGATGGCGTCGATGAACGGAAACACCAGCAGCACAGTGACTATGAGCGGCGGGACGACCCCGAACATGATCAGCTCCGGCCCCAGCTTGAGCAGCTGGAACAGGAACAGGAAGTACCAGTCGGGCCGTGGGATGGTCACCGTGCGTGGGTCAGCGGACACCTCGAGCTGAAGGTTCTTCTGCACGAAGAAGGCCAGCAGGCCGACAGCGACCAGCATCACCACCGCGATGATCGGGTACGGCCAGAAGTGGTCTGGGAAGAATGGATGGGTCTCGTCGTCCGGCATGTCGTCGGCCAGGTGGTGACCGGCGTCGCCCATGAGGATGGGGAAGAGGGCGAGCCCGACGACGACCGGATAGAGGATGTGATCAGGGCCGATCGGCAGGCGCTTGTAATCCGGCTCCAGCGTGTGGCCGTGGGACCCAACCTCGATGATCGGTATCTCCGTGGCGGCCGTGGCGGCGCCCGGCCCTTCCTTCTTCATGTCTTTGTCACTCATCACATCGGCTCCGAGATTCCATGGGCGCGGATGAAACGGAAGTGGACGTACATCAAAAGAACGATCAGCGCAGGCAGCAGGAATACGTGGATCGTGAAGAAGCGCTGCAGAGTGGACGGGCCGACCACGGCACCGCCCTGCAGGATCTCCTTGATGAACGTGCCCAGCTGGACTGGCGGCAGAGAGCCGGCAAGCTTGATCGTGACCTCAGTCGCGAAATACGCCTTGGTGTCCCACGGCAGCAGGTAGCCGGTGAGTGAGAAGGCAAGGATCAGGAGAAACATGATCACGCCGACCATCCAGTTCAGCTCGCGCGGCGCGCGGTACGAGCCGGTCCAGTACACCCTGGCCATGTGGAGAATCACCATGATGATGAGCAGGTTGGCGCCCCAGAAGTGGACGCCGCGGATCAGCCAGCCCAGATACACGGTGCTCTGGATGAAGTTGACGCTGGTGTACGCGGGGGCCGGGTTTCCGCTCGCGTCAGGTACGTAGTACAGCGCCAGAAGGATGCCCGTCAACAGCTGGACGACGATGAGGATGAATACCATTCCGCCGAAGCAGTAATAGAAGGCGTTGGCGAAGTTCGGCACGCGCTGGTACAGGGCTTCATCGACGGCCTTGGTGAACGGGTAGCGTTCGTCGAGCCAGCGCACCGCTGCCAGCTGGATGTCGCGCGGGTGGGGAATTGCCATTGCTCAGAAACCCAGGATGAGCCCGTCTACGACGATCGTTTTTGGATTGTCGCCTTCCTTCCACGTGAGATCCGAAAGGGGGGCGGGCGCGGGTCCGTGCAGGACGGTGCCGTCGAGGTGGAACCGGGAGCCGTGGCACGGACAGTCGAAGGTGTTCTCGGTGGTGTTGAGCCCGATCGGGCAGCCGAGGTGCGAGCAGTTGATCGCGAACACATGGGTGGTGCCCTTCTCGTCCTTACACGCAAATCCCCCGAATGCAAGGTCGCCTTGTGCGTTGTCGCCGCCTCCGTTGGCCATGATGAAGGCGGAGTTGGGGGTTTTCGGAGCGTCGAACTTGATAGCCTCGCCCGCCGACAGCTCAGAAATCGCCTTGTCGAGGGTCACCGGGATGGCCGTTTTCTTCTGGCCCTTGGGGGGCGCCGGCCAGAGGAAGACGAGGATCGGCGCCAACCCGATGACCACCGTCGAGGTCAAGAGGCTGGCCATCCACCATCCGAGAAAGGTCCGGCGAGTGAACCTGCGCGGAGTGGAATCAGCCATCCGACCCGAATTCTAGCGGCCCTTCACAGCCAGAGGGTAGGGCGGCAGGCCGACAGCGTTGCGGACCTCGACCATGGTGTTCAGCGCAACGCTTCGAGCCTTCTCGCTGCCCTCATCGAGGATGCGGTTGACGATCTCGGGGGTCAGCTCGGCACGCGCTTCTCGGAATGGGCGGAAGACCTCGACCATGCGCTCCGCGAGGAGCTTCTTCTTGTCAAAGCAGCCGATCTGGGCCTTGCGACATAAGTCCCAGTAGTGCTGCCAATCATCGAAGAAGAACTTGTAGAAGGCGCAGACGTTGCACGTCCGCGGATGACCGGGGTCGGTCCTGCGCGGACGCTTCACGTCGGTGACCATGCTCAGCACCTGCTTGGTGATGACCTCGGGGTCATCGGTCACACCAACGATGTTTCCAACCGTTTTCGACATGCGTTGTTTGCCGTCGGTGCCCTTGACCAGTGGCGTCTCGGTGAGCAGCGCGCGCGGCTCCGGCAAGACCGGGGAGTACACGCGATTGAATTTGCGGACCACCTCGCGCACCAGCTCCAGATGCGCGAGTTGATCTTTGCCGACCGGCACACCCACGCCCTTGACTATCAAGATGTCGGCGCCTTGCAGGATGGGATAAGAGAAGAGGCCCAGGTTGACGTTGTCCGGGTGCTGCTTCGCCATTTGCTTGAAAGTCGGAACGCGCTGGACCCAGCTCAACGGCGTGACCATCGACAGCAACAGGGTCAGTTCGGCGACCTCTGGCACCTTCGACTGCAGATACAGCACGCTCCGATTGGGGTCGATGCCGACGGCGATCAGGTCCGCGGTGAGGTCGAACACCTTGTCCTCGGCCCTGTGGCCGTCAGGCTCGGTCGTCAGCGCGTGGTAGTCGGCGACGAAGTAGAAGCATTCGTACTGCTTTTGCAGCTCGACCCAGTTCTTGGCCGCTCCCAGGTAGTTGCCGAGGTGGAACCGGCCCGTGGGGCGCATTCCGCTGAGGATGCGCATTTGTTCGCCCATGTGGCCCAAAGTGTATTTGAGAGGGGATCACCGTTCGGGGACCGGGCGTTAGCATTGCCGCAAATTGGCAGATATCGAAAAGCCGGCTGAAGCTCCCCTCGTGACCGCGGGAATGGGCTCGCGGGCCCTGCGCAACACCGTCCTGGTGCTGGCGGCGAAGGTGGTGGCGCGCCTGATCGCGCTCGTGACCGTGATAGCAACCCTGAAACAGCTGATGCCCGCGCCTTATGGAACCTTCATCACCCTCGTCAACTACACGGCCATCGTCAGCGTGGTCCTGGACCTCGGCTTCAACGTCCTCTACGTTCGCGAGGGCGCCCGGCACCCAGGCGAGATCCAGCGGTACCTGCGCAACGTGATGTCGCTGCGGCTCGTGATGGCCCTGGGCAGCCTCGTCATCCTGGCCATCGCGCTGGCGATCTCGGGCCTGAGCAGCCTGCTCGTGCCCGGGTTCGTGCTCATGGTCCTCACGTCCTATTCGACGCTGCTCCGCAACACCCTTTACGCCGTTCAGCGATTGGGCTACGAAGCGGTCGCGGTCGTGCTGGAGAGCGCCGTCCTTCTCGCCCTCGTGCTGATCGGCATCAAGGTCGGCGCCGGCGTCACGTATTTCGTGTGGGCCTACGCGGCGCAGTACGCCTTCAGCTGCGCGTACTTCGTGGTCGTCCTCTACTGGCGAAAGATCGCCACCATCGGTTGGAAGTTCGAGACCGAGATGCTGCGCGAGTGGTTCTTCCAGGGACTGCCGTTCGCGCTCACGTTCGTGCTCACCATCCTCTATTTCAAGGTGGACCAGCCCATCCTCTACGCCCTCCGCCCCCACGTCGAGGCGGGTTGGTATGCCGCCGCCTACAAGCCCTTCGAGGCGCTGCTGTTCATTCCGATGACGCTGCTCTCGGTCGTGTTCCCAGTGCTCTCGGTTTATTTCCGCGAGCGCCCGCAGGAGCTGACCGACGCGGTCAGCCGCTTCTTCAAGGCTTTGCTGGTCGTGGGTTGGCCGATCGCGGTCGGGCTGTTCATGCTGGCCCATCCGCTCACCACGATGTTCTTGTACCCGCAGTCGGAACCGGCGCTGCGCATCCTTGCCATCGCCTTGGCCATCGGCTTCGTCAACAACGCCTTCATCGGTGCCCTGAGCGCATCCGACAACCAGAAATCGTTCACGTGGGCCGCCGGCTGGAGCCTGGTCGCCAACGTGATGCTCAATCTCCTCTTGATCCCCTTCTTTCACTACCTTGGGGCTGCCGCCGCCACCGTCCTCACCGAGGTGGTCCTGGGCATCGCGGGGTGGGTCTTGACCCGGCGCCACATCGGCTCCGTCCCGGTGCTGCAGATGAGCTGGCGTCCAATCCTCGCCGGGCTTGTCATGGGCGCGGTCCTGTACCCGCTCCGCAACCTGGACGGGGTTCAGGTCATCATCCCGATCGTGGTCGGCGGCGCCGTCTACGCGGGCGCCGCGCTTTTGCTGCGCGCCATCACCTCGGACGAGATCGCATTCGCCCGGAGGGCTCTGGCCCTGGCGCGTTAGCTTAGGTAAGCAGGTGCCCTCCAAAACCGTATTTCTCAAACCGCGTGGCGCGGTCGAACCGGTGCCGTGGGAGGAGATCGCCGTGGATGCGCCCGAGGTCGGGGCGCGAACGCGGCTGGAGGACGCCCAGTTCGTGGCTCTCGACGTCGAGACGACAGGCAACGCCCCCTTCCTGGTGCTGGAGATCGGGGCCGAACGGTTCACCCTCGCCGGTCCGCTCTCGTTCTTCGACACCCTCGTCGACTGCCGCGCCCCGATCAATCCCTATGCGCGCCGGCGCCATCACATCGAGCGCTCGATGCTGATCGGTGCTCCTGAATTCAGGGATGCGAGGCGCGCGTTCCTGCGCTTTGCGCAGGGCGCCGTCCTGGTTGAGCACAGCCACGATGCCTTCGACACGTGGCTGGTCGGCCGGGGCCTGGAGAGCCCACTGGAGCATCCGATCGTCGACACCTCCGCGCTCGCGAGGCTGGTCCTGGACCTGCCGAAAGGCCAGACGCCCGGCCTGGCCCGCCTCGTGGAAGAGCTCGGCCTGGACGTCACTCCCGCGCACGCGGCCCTGGACGATGCTCGGGCCACCGCCATGGTGTTTCGAGCGTTGATCACCCGTGCTCGCGACGCCCTGGGCTGGCAGACGGTGGGCGACGTGCTGGCGGCGCTTCCGCCGCGGCCGGTCGTCGACCGCACGCCGCCTAGTCAAAGAGCGTCAGTTGTAAATCCGGCTCCGGGTGCTCGAGGCCAGACAGGCCAACCCCGATCAGCCGAACCGCCCGCGACTCGACGTGCGACTTCTCCAGCGCCGAACGCGCGGCGCGGAAGATCGTCTCGACGTCGTCGGTCGGGCTCGTCCGGCTCACCTGGCGGCTCACCAGCCTGAAGTCCGGGAGCTTGAGCTTTACGTAGATCGTGCGCGCGCGCACGTCGTCGGCCTTCAGCCGCTCGACCACCCGATCGGTGAGCTCGCGCAGCGCATGCTCGAGCTGGCCGCGATCGCTCACATCGTTTTCGAACGTGGTCTCGGCCGAGATCGTCTTCGCGGGCTTGCTGCCGTCGACGGGGGCGCGGTCACGGCCCTGGGCCATGCGCTGTAGAACCGCGCCGCCGACGCCGAGGGCCTGCACCAGCCGCTGCGTCTCGTACGCGGCGAGATCGCCAACGGTGCGAACGCCCATCGAGTGCAGGCGATCCTCGGTCTTGGGGCCGATTCCGGGAATGGCGCCGATCGGCAGCGGGGCGAGAAAGTTCGCCTCGGTGCCAGGTGGCACCAGAACGAGGCCGTCCGGCTTCCTCGTGCCGCTCGCCACCTTCGCGACCAGCTTGGAGGTCGCTGCGCCGACCGAGGCCGTCAGCCCGACCTCGGTGTGGATCTGAAACTTGATCCGCCGCGCCACCTCCTCGGCGTTCGAGGTCCCATGGCGGGTGCGCGCCGTGACGTCGAGGTACGCCTCGTCGAGGCTCACCCCCTCGACCAGCTCCGGCGAGGTGAACCGCCTGAAGATCTGGTGGATGAGGCGGCTGGCCTCGCGGTAGCGGGGCCCGTCCGGGGCGATCACGACCAGCTGCGGGCACATTTGAAGGGCCTCGTGCAGCGGCAGCGCCGACCGCACGCCGAACGCGCGCGCCTCGTACGAGGCGCCCATGACGACGGCCCGCTTGGAACGCCCGGCCACCGCCACGGGCACTCCTCGGAGCTTGGGGTCGTCCCGCTGGTGCACCGACGTATAGAAGGCGTCGATGTCGACGTGGAGGATGGTTCGCGGCCAGTTGTCCGGTTTTGCCATGTGCGGGGGCCAGTCTGCCACAAGAGCTTGTGGCTTACGGCCGCTTCAAGCGCTCTCCGTGATGCCCTAGGGGCTTGGGGAGCCCAGGGCGGCGGCCACATTGGAGAAGACGTTGGCGATCTGGGCGCCGCTCGCGTACAGGACGGCCGCGACGATCACGGCCACGACGACCACCACCAGCAAGAACGCCCCGACGCCGATTCCGACGAACAGGCCCGTGTTGCTCGACCGGGGTGGCGGGCCCGCGGCGGGAACCCAGGAGGCTCCGTTCCATCGCCATAGGCGGTCCTGAGAGTAGGCGGGCTTCCAGCCCGCGCCATCCCACCACCAGAAGCCGTCGGCGGAGAACTTCCCCGCGGGCACGGCCGCGACCCCCGGCGCTGCTTGGGCCGCCTGGGCGGCCGGCGGGGCGGGAGCCGGTGCCGGTGCCGGTGCTGCCTGCCCAGGCGCCGGTTCGGGCGCCGGCGTGCCGGAAGGTGTCTGTTGTCCTGGCGGGGGCGATTCGGCCATCGACTTCAAGCCTATCCCTTATCCATTGGTGGACAATCCGACAGCGATGAAAGGCGTAGTCCTCGCGGGCGGCACGGGCAGCCGCCTGCACCCGTTGACCCAGATCACCAACAAGCATCTGCTTCCGATATACGACCGGCCGATGATCAGCCATGGCATCGAGGCGCTGGTCAAGGCCGGGGTCTCGGAGATCATGCTGATCACCGGCGGCACGCACGCGGGCGAGTTCCTGCGTTTGCTCGGCGACGGCGCGGAGTTCGGCATCGCGCGTCTGTTCTATGCGTACCAGGCCAAGCCCGGGGGTATCGCCGAGGCGCTGCGGCTGGCCGAGCGCTTCGCCGCCGGCGACCGGACGGTGGTCCTGCTCGCGGACAACATCTTCGGGCGATCCCTGCGTCCTTGTGTGGACGCTTTTGCAGCCCAGGCGGCCGGTGCGCGCGTCGTCCTCTCACATGAGACCGACCGCGAGCACCTGCGGCACCTGGGCGTGGCCAAGCTCAACGGCAGCCGGCGCATCGAGCGCATCGTGGAAAAGCCGAGCGACCCGCCGAGCGACTTCGCGGTCACCGGGGCCTATTTCTACGATCAGACCGTTTGGGAGGTGCTGCCGAACCTGAAGCCTTCCGGACGTGGCGAGCTCGAGATCACCGACGTCAACAACTGGTACGTCGAACGCGACCTGATGGAGTACGACGTGCTCGACGGCTTCTGGGGCGACGCAGGCGAGTCGATCGAGGCTTACTACGCGGTCAACGACTTCGTGCGCAACCATGGGGCGAATCGCGACCGTTGAGCGACATCGAAGGAGTCGTTCTCAAGGACCTGGTGACGCACACGGATGAGCGCGGCTTCTTCCGCGAGGTGATTCGCGAGACCGACGGCTTCTTCGAACACTTCGGCCAGTGGAGCCATTCGCTGATGTATCCGGGCGTGATCAAGGCGTGGCACATCCATCAGAGGCAGACCGACTGGTGGTACGTGCTTGGCGCTTTGAAGGTGGCGCTGTACGACACGCGCGATGCCTCGCCGACCAAGGGCCGGCTGATGGAGTTCCTGATGGGGGATACGAGCGCGAAGTGCCTGAAGATTCCGCCTGGGGTCGCCCATGGCTGCAGGGCGCTGGAGCGGACGCACCTGCTCTACGTCACGTCGAGCGTCTACGCACCAGACGATGAAGGCCGGATTCCTCACGACGATCCGTCGATCGGGTACGACTGGACGGCGGGACCAGCGATCAAGTGAGACGGTCTGTGGAGCGCCTCCTGGTGGCGGGAGGCGCAGGTTTCATCGGTTCGAATTTCGTGCGCTTGCTCAGGCGCACGCGGCCTGAGGTCGAGATCACCGTCCTCGACAAGCTCACATATGCGGGCAATCGCGCCAACCTGGCCGAGTTCGACGGCTCGCCGGGTTACACGTTCGTCCACGGCGACATCTGCGACGGCGCGCTGGTGGATTCGCTGTCCGCAAAGGTCGACGCGATCGTCAACTTCGCCGCCGAGACGCACGTCGACCGCTCGCTGATGGAGCCACTCGCGTTCATCGACACCGACGTGCGCGGAACCGCGGTCCTCTGCGAGGCGGCGCGGAAGCATTCGCATCGAGTGTTCTTGCTCGTCAGCACCGACGAGGTGTACGGCGAGGTGAAGGAGGGGCGGTCGCGCGAAGAGGACGCCCTCAAGCCGCGCAGCCCATATTCCGCCAGCAAAGCCGGCGGTGAGCACATCGCGCGCGCGTATGCAGAGAGCTTTGGCCTACCGCTGCTGGTGACGCGCGGTTCCAACACGTTCGGCCAGTACCAGTACCCGGAGAAGCTCGTGCCAGTCTTGATCACGAACGCCATCGACGACCGTCCGCTTCCCCTCTACAACGATGGATCAGCGGTGCGCGATTACGTCCACGTGGAGGATCACTGCCGCGCCATCGACCTAGTCCTGCACGAGGCGCCGCTATCCGATCCCGTGTACAACATCGGAACCGGGGTGGAAACCGACGGCAATCACGTCGCTTCCACTGTGCTCGAGATAATGGGCAAGCCCAAAAGTCTCATCGAATATGTGGCGGACCGCCCGGGTCACGACTACCGCTACGCGCTCGACATCACTCGCATCAGCGGCCTCGGCTGGGAGCCGCGCGTCTCGCTCGCAGAGGGCCTGGAACGGACCGTGCGCTGGTATGTCGATCACCAGGATTGGTGGCGGCCCCTGAAGTCGGGCGAGTACTGGGAGTACTACAAGAGGAACTACCGGCCGCTCGTCACCTGACCCGTACGGGCTCCAGGGGCACCGGACGCCATTTCGATCCATCCCACCAATAGAGGGCGTCGCTGGTGCGCTGCGCAAAGGGGGGCGCTTCGACCGCGGTATCCCTCCAGCCCTGCCCATCCCACCAGAAGAGTCCGTCGGGCGAGAGCTGGACGGCCGTCCAGCCCGGACCTGCCGGCACGGCAGATCGGCGCCGGCGCCTGATCACCAGGGCGCCAACCGCGCCGATCAATCCGACAGCCAGGACGATGACGAGCGCATCCGCGACAAGGCCGCCGAAGGCAAACGTGGGGCTTTGTGATGACGCGGCGTTGGCGTTTTCCGGCCATTCAGCGGACGGAATCGTCGAACCGGGCGCGGCGCTGTATTGGTTTTTCGCCCTCGTCATCGCCAGGTTCAAAACGTCGTCCTGTAGCGATTCATACCCGACGACGAAATAGTCATTGCCCTTGACGAAGGCAAATTCATCCAGGATGGCGTGGCTGGGGTAGACGTTGTGCTGCCCGTAGTACGGGTCGATGCCCGACATCGTGTTCGCGTGTTGATAGGTGGGGTCAGCTTTGGAGCCGGTTTCGGCGAACGAGAGCCAGCTCCGGGCCCCCTGGCCACCCTCAAAGGCGACGACGTACTCGATCAGCGCGCGCTTGGCCAGCTGATCGACCCAGAACGTGGCGTACGCGTCGACGAAGCCGGCTTCGTTCAGCGCCGCTTCGGCTTCGACAGACTGCTTGCCCCAGGAAGCGGCATACGCGGAGCTGGTGAATTGCCCGTGAAATGGCGCCGAGGCCAGCTCGGCGTAACCGCTCGGCGGGGGCAGCAGGATCGACGCGAGGGTTGGCGATGGGATCGGAATGGCGGAGGCCGTGATCGGCAGGAGCGCGCCCGCCGCGACCAGGACCACGCAAACGATCCGGCTTGCCCGAGTCATCACGCGGTTGCGCATATTCGCGGCGGTCGCTAGGACACCGGCCGCCATTGCTGGCCGTCCCACCAGAATGCGGCGTCGGGCGATCGCTGCGCCATCGGCGGGACCTCGTGCGTGGCATCCCGCCAGGTTTGCCCGTCCCACCAGAAAGCGCCGTCGGGCGACATCTGGAGCGCGGCTGCGGGCGTCGCTGCCGGCATCGCGCCCACCATCGCGCCGGGTGCAGCAGCGACCAACCGCCTGCGACGACTGAACCAGATCACGCCGCCGGCGACGGCCAGGATCACCGCGGCAATCAGTACGTAAAAGACGATGCGGCCCACCAGATATCCGGCCTGGTATGCGGTTGAAGACGTTATCGATTCGGGCCATTGCGATTTCGGAATGGTGGCGTCGGGCGCCAACTTGTACTGCGCGGTCGCCTGGGCGGGTGTGCTCGTGGCGAGGTCGTCTTTCGGGGAGACGAAGATGACCCCGAAGTAGTCGTTGCCCTTTACGAACGCGAACTCCTCGCCGATGCTGTGGTTGACCGCGTAGACAAAATGAGCTCCGTAATAGTTGTCGATCCCGGTGATCGTCAGCGCCTTCGTATAGCTGGCGTCAGCTTTGTCCGCCAGCTCGGAAGCGCCCAGCCAGCGCTTGGCGCCGTCGCCGCCGGTGAATGCGATCACGATCTCGACCATTACGTGCTGGGTCCCCTGCTCGACCCAGGTGCGCCAGTAACCGTCGACAAACCCGTCGCGGGCCAATGTTTGCTGGACCTCGTCGGCATTGGGGGCTCGGGTTTTGGTGACGAATGTCTTGGCGTCGAACTGGCCCTCGAGGAGCGTCGAGTTCGAAGCCGAGCCCTCCTGGTAATCGGTCTTGGGAGGTGGCGCGAGGATGGTGCTGAGTGCGGGGGAGGGGATTGGCGCGGCGAGCGTGGTCGCCGGAAGCAGTGCGAAGGCGGCGATCAGCAGGGCGGCCAGGCGGTTCATCCCGGCATCCTACCGAACCGGACCCCGATTCCAACCCAATACCAACGCAGATATCGGGGCAGCCATTTCCACAGCTGGAAACGACTCTGGCCGGCGGTCCGGTCGCGCCACGTGGTCGGCACCTCGGCCACCCGCATGCCGAGTGCGTAGGCCTTCACCGTCAGCTCGAGCCCGAGCTCGAAGCCGCCGGTCGACTCGATCGTCACCCGCTGCAGGAGCCGTTTCGAGTACAGGCGGTAGTTGCTGGTAGCGTCGTGGATCGGCAGCCCCCCGAGCCAGTGCAGTGACAGCCCCGCGATGCGGGACATCGTTCGCTTCAGCAGCGGGCCCCCAACCTGGTGGCCACCCTTGACGTACCGCGACCCGGCCACGACGTCAGCGCCGCCGTGCGCCAGGGCGTACATCGCGTCGATGTCACCCGGATCGTCCGAGGCGTCGCCCATCGTCACCAGGACGAATGGGGCGCCTGCCGCGGCCAGTCCCGACTTGAGAGCGTTGACCACGCCGCGCCCGACGTCGTTGCGATGGAGGCGCAGCTCGGGCAACTCGGCCTGGAGTCGCTCGACCACGGGCACGGTGGTGTCGGCGTCGAAGTCATAGACGACCAGGACCTCGAGCGGGCGGGTGTGGGTGCGCTCGATGACGCCGCGTAAGGTGGGCACCACGTTCTCGCCCTCGTTGTAGACCGGTACCACCACCGTCAGCGCCGGTGCCCCGGGAGTGCTCAGATCCTTCCCGCCTCGATCTCGTCCCGGACCCAGGGGATCACCTCATCGAGCATCTCGTCGAGGGTGGTCGTGGCTTCGAAGCCGAGGACCTCGCGTGCTTTGCGCACGTCAGGCACTCGGCGCTGGACGTCGTGCTCGTAAGCCGGGTCCGATACCAGACGCAGCGGACGGCCGTCTCCGTGCACCTCGAGCCAGATCGTTTCAGCGAGCTCGCGTACGGTCGTGGATTTCGCAGTCGACAGGTTGAAGTCCTCGTTGACCGCGCGGGGTGACTCCATTGCCAGCCGGATGCCACGGGCCAGGTCGCCGCCGTACGTGTAGTGCCGCACCTGGCTGCCGTCGCCAAGTATGTGGAGGGGGTCCTGGCCCTTGAGCACCTTCTGGCAAAGATCTGGCACGACGTGGCTCATCGCCAGCTTGACGTTGCCGCTCATGATGTCGCGGTCGCGCAGCGCGCGCCGCTCGCCGACGCCCACGCAGTTGAAAGGCCGCACGATCGTGTAGGGGAGGCTGTACTGCTCATGGGCCCCGCGCGCGAAATACTCGACCGCGAGCTTTTGAAACCCATAAGTCGACCGCGGCGGCGGGCTGCTGAGCTGGGCGCCCTCGGGGGTGGGGAAGACCTCCGCCGACTCGAAGACCATGCTGCTCGAAATCACGGTGATCCTCTCGAGCCTGCCGCTGCGGCGGGCCGCGATAGCCGCGTCGAACGTGGCGGCGCAGATGCGCTCGTTCTCGGCCAACAGGTCATATGCGAACTCGTGGAAGTAGGAGATGCCGCCGATCATCGCCGCGCCCGCGACCACGTGGTCGCAGTCCATGGCGAGCTCCGTCAGCAGCTTGGCGTCCTTGGCATCGCCTTCGACCAGTCGGTAGCGAGGATCGTCGTCATGGCCGCGGCGCACCGGGCCGTACTTGCTGAAGTTGTCGACGCCGACGACCTCGTGCCCGGCCTGCAGCAGCTCGGCGACCAGGTATCCGCAGATGAACCCGGCCGACCCGGTGACGAGGATCTTCAAGGCTGCCGCATCGGGCCGACGTTCTCACATCGCCCGTTTGGCGCCAAAAGCGCGGAATTTGCGCCGTGGATACGCACGTTTGGGTGCCGACGTGCGGAATGCCCGCCGGACCCTTTCAGAGTCGGATCGGTCCGGTCACGCCCCAGACGTCGACCACCTCGCGGCCCTTGAGGTCCAGGTGCTTGTAGGCGTGATGCGGGGCGGCGATGACGAGCAGCTCGGCTTCCTTCAGCACGTGGTCCAAGGGCACGAAGGACTCGTCATGGATGTACGGGTCGGTGCAAAGGACGCGTGCGCCCTTGAATGCGGCGAGCTTCCTCAGCTTGTAGCTGAGCGACGCACGCGGGTCGTCCGACTCGCCTTTGAACGCCATGCCGAGGATGCCCACCGTGCGGCCGGAAAGCGGGCGCCGTGAGTTGAGGGTGTCCACGATGTAGTTCGGCAAACCCTCGTTGACCTGCATCGCCGCCTGGCCCATCGGAAAGTGGTCGGGCGTGAACGCGGAGAGCTGCATCGTGTCCTTGAGCAGGCACGGGCCGGCGGCAAAGCCGGGACCCGGCAGATCGGCGGCGCGCGGATAGTCCTGGCGGATCGCGTCTAGCACGCGGTTGTAGTCGAGGCCGGAGCGGTGGACGATCTGGAAGAACTGGTTGGCGATCGCAAACTTCATGTAGCGCCAGGTGTTCGTGAGCAGCTTCGCCAGCTCTGCCTCCAGCGGCGTTGTGCGAACCACCTTGACGCCCAGCCGTTCGAACAGCTTGCTCGCCATGTCGAAAGCCTTGTCCGTCGTTGCGCCGACCAGCTGAGGCAGGCTGCGGATCTCCTCCAGCGCGTGGCCCTCGGCGATGCGCTCGGGGCAGAAGACCACCTCGGCGTCGACGCCGGCCGCTCGCAACCTTCGCTCCACGGATTCGGTCGTGCTCGGGTACACGGTCGAACGGAGCACGACCAGCGATCCATCGCGCAGATGCGGTATGAGCTCATCGATGACGCGATCGAAGATGCGCACAGACGGGTTCATGAACTCGTCGATCGGCGTACCGATGACCAGGATGACGGTGTCGGTGCGCTCGAGCAGCGAGGGGTTGGCCGCGAATTCCAGCCGCCCGGTGGGAAGCAGCCTCCTCAGCAGCTCCTCGGCGCCGGTCTCGAGGAAGGGCACGCTGCCTGATTTGACCTGTTCGATCTTGGCGGAGTCGATGTCGTCGATGCCGACCCGGTAACCGCTGTCGGCGAGCGACAGGGCGAGCGGCAGGCCCACGTGGCCGCAGCCGCCGACGACGACAACGTCAAGGGTTAGGGGCCCCCGCGAAATCACGGCGCAGCCTCAGATTTTGTGGGGATTGGCTCCATTGGCCGCCAAATTATGATGGCTGGGCCCGTGCCCTCAGCCCAACTTTGAGCCCAAAGCAGACTGGAAAAAGCGCCGGCGGTGACACGTCCGGCCCAAGCGTGCTCATCGACATGCGTCCGCTCCAGGGTCCAAGTGCGAAGCGCGGCGTGGGCTCGTACGCGAGTGGAATCCTTCATGGGTTGATCGAAGAGGGCTTCGATCGCAACCTGACGCTGCTCCTGGACTCCGACGTGCCGGTCCCGCCGCTGCCGGTCGGCGAGTACCGGTTGGCGTCGTCGAGACGCCGTTATCGAGGCCAGCTCGCGGCGTATGAAGAGGCCGTCGTGCTGGGCTCCGACCTGGCCCGAATCCACCCGGACCTCTATCACGCGATCGACCTGAAGCTGCCGGGACGGTCGCCCGTGCCGCTGGTCGTCACGCTGCACGACCTCATCCCGTGGGCATGGGGTGGTCCGCGGATGCGCGGCGAGAGGTTTCGCTTCTGGCTTGGCCGGCGCTTTCTCAGGCGCGCGGACGTGGTCCTCGCGGTGTCGAAGGCGACCGCGGACGATGCCGTCCGCTTCAGCCGCGTCGATCGCAAGCGCATCCGGATCGTTCACGAGGCGGCCGGGGACGAGTTCAAGGCGAGGCCCGGAGCGCCCGACCGCGTGCGCAGGCGTTGGGGTCTGCAGCCCGGCTACCTCCTGTTCGTCGGCGCTCTGGATGCAAGGAAGGACCCTGCCGCGCTCCTGCGCGCGTGGGGGGCCGCATGCGCGTCGACGCAGGACCTCGAGCTGGTGATCGCAGGTGAACCGGGACCGCAGGCACCCCCGAACATGGGCGCCGCGCACCGGCTCGGCCACGTCGCCGACGGCGAGCTCGCCGACCTGTATGCGGCGGCCGGCTGCCTGCTGTTTCCCAGCCGTTACGAGGGATTCGGGCTGCCGTGCCTGGAGGCGATGTCGTGCGGTTGCCCGGTGGCGGCTTTCAGGAACTCGAGCATTCCCGAAGTCGTGGACGATGCGGCCGAGCTGGTGCCCGACGGCGACGCCGAGGCCCTGGGGCGGGCGGCCGCGGCACTGGCGAAGGCTCCTGAGCGGGCCCGGCGGTCGGGTTTCGAACGCGCCAAGGCGTTCGGCTGGCGCCGGACCGCACGGCAGACCATCGCCGCCTACGAGTTCGCCTCGGCCCGCGGCGCGCTGAGATAATCCGCGCGAGATGTCAAGAGTCACCGTCGTCGGCGCGGGCTATGTAGGGCTCACCACGGGTGCATGCCTTGCCGACCTAGGCAACGACGTCGTAGTGATCGACATCAACAAAGAGAAGGTTGCCCAGCTGCTCCGCAACCGCGTTCCTTTCTACGAGCCGGGCTTGAGCGAGCTGATCGAACGCAATGTGAAGGCGAAGCGCCTCACGTTCACGACGTCCTACCCGGAGGCGCTGCACGGCGCGGAGTACGCGATCATCGCGGTCAGCACGCCTGAGGGAGAGGGCGGCGAGGCCGACCTGTCCTATGTGGAATCGGCGGCAGGGTCGATCGCCGAATCGATGGACGGTCCCCTCATCGTCGTCAACAAATCGACTGTGCCGCCGCTCACCGGTGACATGGTCTCTCGTGTGCTCGGCGAGCGGAACACCAAGCACCGGGCCGACGTGGTGTCGAACCCCGAGTTCCTGCGCGAAGGATCCGCGATCCAGGACTTCATGCATCCAGACCGAGTGGTGATCGGGAGTCACGACCGTCGGGCCGCGGAGAAGGTCGCGCAGCTCTACGAGCCTCTGCAGGCGCCGATCCTCATCACGCCGAACATCTACACGGCCGAGATGGTCAAGTACGCATCGAACGCATTTCTCGCCGCGCGCATCTCGTTCATCAACGAGATCGCCCGAATCTGTGAGCGCGTCGATGCCGACGCGAAGCTGGTCGCGGAGGGCATGGGCCTGGACAAGCGCATCGGTCCGACCTACCTCGACGTCGGGATTGGCTACGGTGGTTCCTGTTTTCCGAAAGATGTGAAGGCGCTGGCCGCATTGGCGGAACGCTTCGACTATCACCCCGAGCTGCTCCACGCGGTCATGGACATCAACCGCGACCAGCGCATGCTCGTGATCGACAAGCTGCGTGACTGCCTCGAAGAGCTGAACGATCGCGTCATCGGATTGCTGGGCCTCGCGTTCAAGCCCAACACGGACGATCTTCGTGAGGCGCCCAGCCTGGACATCGCCCGGGTGCTACTCGCCGCTGGGTCGCACGTGCGCGCGTACGACCCAGCTGCGATGGAAGGCGCGCGAGTCAGGCTGCCGGAGGTCGAATACACGCGCGATGCATACGATTTGGCGGCCGGCGCCGACGCTCTGGTCGTGGTCACCGAGTGGAACGAATTTCGGCATCTCGACCTGGGGCGGCTCAAAGCATCCATGCGCCGGGCGGTGGTCGTGGATGGACGCAACATCTACGATCCCGTGGTGATGCGCGAGCTGGGTTTCACCTATCGGGGTATCGGCCGCGACTAGCGATTCATCACCGGGTCGAGCGACAACCTCCACGCGCTTTCGAAGAATCCGGATTTCGAGTTTCGGCAGGCGAACGTCAACGAGCGCATCGATGTCGAGGGCGACGTTCGCTACGTCCTCCATTTCGCGTCTCCAGCCTCGCCACCGCAGTACAACGCGAACCCGATCCACACGCTGAAGGTGGGCACGCTCGGGACCACGAACATGCTCGGGCTGGCGCGCGCCAAGGCAGCCACGTTCCTGCTCGCCTCGACGTCGGAGGTCTACGGCGACCCGCTCGTGCATCCGCAGCCGGAGTCGTACTGGGGCAACGTCAACCCGATCGGGCCGCGTGGCTGCTATGACGAGGCGAAGCGATGCGCCGAGGCGTTCGCGATGGCCTATCACCGAGCGCATGCCGGGGTGAGCCGCTGACCGTTTATGGGGACGGCTCGCAAACGCGCAGCCTCTGCTACGTGTCGGACCTGGTGCGCGGCGTGCTCGCGGTGCTCGAAAAGGGCGACGACCTGCCAGTCAACCTCGGCAACCCGCAAGAGGTGACGATGGTGGAGCTGGCCCAGATCATCGTTCGGCTCGCGGATTCCAAGAGCGCGATCGAGTTCCGGCCGCTGCCGGTCGACGACCCCAAGCAACGGCGCCCCGACATCTCCCGGGCGCGCACGCTGCTCGGCTGGCAGCCCGAGGTGGCGCTGGAGGACGGCCTCTCCCGCACCCTGGAATACTTCCGTCGGGTGGTATGACACCAGCTATCTCCGACGAGACTCTTAGAAATCTGATCCGCGACGTCCCCGATTTTCCGCAGCCGGGGATCATCTTCAAGGACATCACGCCGCTTCTGGCTGACAAGAAGATTTTCAAGGCCGTGGTGGAGAAGGTCTGCAGTCACTGGGTCGATCGCCCGCCCGACATCGTGACGGCGATCGAGGCTCGCGGATTCATCCCTGGTGGCGCCGTCGCCCTCGGCCTCGGCGCCGGCTTCGTGCCCATCCGGAAACCCGGCAAATTGCCCTGGAAGACGGTGAGCCAGGACTATCAACTCGAGTACGGAACCGACCGGCTGCAGATTCACGAGGACGCGGTCCAGCCCGGTCAGACCGTGCTGATCGTGGATGATGTGCTTGCCACCGGTGGCACGGCCGCCGCCGCGACCGACTTGATTCGAAAGCTCGGTGGGAAGGTCCTCGGCGTGCATGTATTGATCGAGCTCAGCTTTCTAAAGGGAAGAGAGCGCCTGCAAGGGCTCGAGGTTGTGAGTGAGCTGGTTTACTGAGGAGCAAGGAAGCTGTTGAAAGTCAGCGCTAAAGGCAACGACGTCAAGGACCTGAATCTCGCCGCCCAGGGTCAGGACCTGATCGACTGGGCGGCCAGGGAGATGCCGGTGCTCACGCTGATCCGGCAGCGCTTCGAAAAGGCGCAGCCGCTGAAGGGGCTGAGGGTCGGCGCGTGCCTGCATGTGACGAGCGAGACCGCCAACCTGATGCTGACCTTGAAGGCCGGAGGTGCGGACGTCGCTCTCTGTGCGTCGAACCCGCTATCGACCAACGATGCCGTCGCCGCCGCGCTGGCATCGCAGCACGGCATCAAGACTTACGCCATCAGAGGCGAGGACAACGACACCTACTACCAGCACATCGAGGCCGCCCTCGACCACCGTCCGCAGCTGACGATGGACGACGGCGCCGACCTCGTGTCGGTCCTGCACAAGTCGCGGCAGGACCAGATCCCGGACGTCATCGGAGGAACCGAGGAGACCACCACCGGTGTGATCCGGCTTCGCGCGATGGCCGACCGCGGAGTGCTCCGCTATCCCATCATCGCGGTCAACGAGGCCGACACGAAGCACATGTTCGACAACCGGTATGGGACCGGCCAGTCGACCCTTGACGGCATCATCCGATCCACCAACGTCCTGCTCGCCGGTAAGACGTTCGTCATCGCCGGCTACGGGTGGGTGGGGCGCGGCCTTGCGTCCCGAGCCAAAGGCCACGGCGCGGACGTCGTCGTCACAGAGGTCGATTCCGTGAAGGCTCTCGAGGCGGCGATGGACGGTTTCCGCGTGCTGAAGATGGATGACGCGGCGCGCGCGGGCGACATCTTCGTCACCGTCACCGGCGACGTCAACGTCCTGGACCGCAAGCATTTCGAGGTCATGAAAGATGGAGCCATCCTGGCCAACTCAGGACATTTCAACTCCGAGATCAACCTCAAGGCGCTCGATGACATGGCCACGGGTGTGCGCCAGGTGCGGCCTTCGGTGCAGGAGTACAAGCTGCAGGACGGCCGGCGGCTGCACGTGCTCGGCGAGGGCCGGCTGATCAACCTTGCGGGCGCCGAGGGACATCCTGCCGCCGTCATGGACATGAGCTTTGCCAACCAGGCGCTGTGCGCCGAGTACGTGAACGCCAACGCAAGCAAGCTCGAGCGCCGCGTGTACGACGTGCCGGACGACATCGACAAGGAGGTCGCGCGGCTGAAGTTGAGGGCGATGGGCATCGCGATCGATACCCTCACCGAAGAGCAGCAACGCTACCTGACGTCCTGGGAAGAGGGGACCTAGCTGATTTTCCGGCCCGCTCGGCGCACGTGGGTGCTGGGCGGGGGCGGCGCTCGCGGCGCCGCCCAGGTTGGGGTGCTGCAGGCCCTGTTCGAAGCCGGGGTGGAGCCGCCCGCG
>VBHB01000021.1 GCA_005880315.1 Chloroflexota bacterium
GTCGTTCCTCGACCTCATCCAGGAAGGCAACATGGGCCTCATCCGGGCGGTCGAGAAGTTCGACTACCACAAGGGCTACAAGTTCTCGACCTATGCCACGTGGTGGATCCGGCAGGCCATCACGCGCGCCATCGCCGACCAGGCGCGGACGATCCGCATCCCGGTCCACATGGTGGAGACGATCAACAAGCTGGTCCGCGTCTCGCGCCGGCTGCTCCAGGAGCTCGGCCGCGAGCCGAGCGACGAGGAGATCGGTGAGGAGATGGGGATCACGCCCGAGAAGGTGCGGGAGATCGTCAAGGTTTCGCAGGACCCTGTCTCGCTCGAGACGCCCATCGGCGAGGAGGAGGATTCGCACCTCGGCGACTTCGTCGAGGACCGCGAGGCGGTCTCGCCTTCCGACGCGGCATCGCTCACCATGCTCCACTCCGAGGTCGAGGATGTCCTCGACACGCTCACGCCCCGCGAGCGGCGCGTGCTGCAGCTGCGCTTCGGGCTCATCGACGGCCACCAGCGCACGCTGGAAGAGGTGGGCAAGCGCTTCGGCGTCACCCGCGAGCGCATCCGCCAGATCGAGGCCAAGGCGCTGCGCAAGCTGCGCCACCCATCGCGCTCGAAAAAGCTCCGCGACTACCTGGAGTAGATTCACCTCCCCACCATGTGGGGAGGTCGCCCAGCTCCCGAAGCGAGCCGGGCGGGTCGTATTCACCTCCCCACCATGTGGGGAGGTCGCCCAGCTCGCGAAGCGAGCCGGGCGGGTGGGGCGAACCACATGCCAATTCCCTTGAAACCAAACTAGGCCGGTCGGCGTCTGAATGACGAGGACCATTGCAAGATCTGGCGATGCCGACCCAGCCGAACCTCGTGAGCGCCGCCCGAAGCGGCGACGCGGATGCCTTCGATGAGCTGATCGGTGCGCACCTGGAGACGGGCTACCGCGTGGCCCTGGCGATCCTTCGCAACCCCGACGAGGCGCGTGACGCGCTGCAAGACTCGGCGTTCAAGGCCTGGCGGCGCCTGGGCCAGCTCAAAGATGGTGGTGCAGCACGCGCCTGGTTCCTGACCATCGTCGCCAACCAGTGCCGGAGCGTTCGGCGCGGCAGATGGTGGTCGGTGGTAACGCTGCCGAGCGTTGATCGCTCAGGCCGCGACTTCGAGACCGCGAGCGCTCAAAGCACCGACCTACAGCGGGCATTGGCCGCCCTGCCGGCTGAGGACCGGCTGCCGCTGTTCCTGCACTTCTATCTCGACCTCCCGCTGGAGGAGGTCGGCGCCGTTCTGGGGCTCAGCGCCGCGGGCGCGAAGACACGCGTTTACCGGGCCGCGAGAAAGTTGCGCCCCGGACTGGAGCTGGACTGATGGCTGACCTTCGCACCGAGATCCGTGAAGCATTCGACAAGGAGCAGTCAGCCTTCCCGCCGCCTCCGGCCCTCCGGCACGATGCGGTCGACGCGGTAGTCGCGCGTCAAAAGGGCGGTGCGGTCGGTGGTGGCGGGCAGCCCAACTTTCAATGGGTGGCTGCGGCCGCGGCGATCCTCATCACCGTCGCGATCGTGGCGGGCCTGATGTCAATCCGCCTTGCGCAGCAGCCCGCGCCCGCCCACCCGAGCCCTCCAACGTCGACGCCTGGGCCGCTGGCGGACTACGGGCCACCGCCCGTAGGCATTCCTTTGATCTACCTGGCGTATCCAGATCACCCCGGCTGGTTGATCGGTTTCGACTGGACGGGCAAGCCCCGGGGAACCGTCAAGCTCGCGCAGCAACCAGACCCGCTTACAGGGTTCAGTCAGGCGCCCGACGGCTCGGCATTCGCGTACGGATTCAACGGCAAGGGCGCCAGCACCCAATTCCTGGATCGGCTCGGTCAACCCATCGCCGGCACCGGAAGCCACTACCAGGACCAGATGTGGGCGGACGACAGCCGGCACATCTGCACGCTCGATGGGGGCCTGCAATGGAACCTCGGCCTGTTGTTGCCGGGCGAATCAGCCCCAACGACGCACGTCGTGGCTATGGATTCGAACAATCTGCGGTCCGGGATAATCGCTGTTAGCTTCGCGGGATGCAGCGCACGCAATGACCAGGCGGTCATCCAGTACAGCTACATGCAAAGACCATCGGAGTACTGGGTGTTCCGGATCTCGGACGGCAAGCTCCTGGCCCACCGCACGTTTCCGGCCGACCAGCTCGTGAACTTCGTGGCGAGCCCGGATGGCGCGCTGATCGCCGAGAACTCGGCGAAATCCAGTGGGCAGATCGCGCCGGCAGCGCCTTCGACGATCATCCGCCGCGTCTCCGACACGTCGGTGGTCGCGACGCTCGACCCCACCATTGGAGTGCTTGGCTTCAATGGCGACCACTCGATGGCGCTTGTCGCAACAACGCCATGGGCTCCGGGCCTCGCGACTCAGCTGGCGGTGATCGATGTGCACTCCGGTGCAGAGAAATGGCGCTCGGACGGGACGGAGGAGCTGACCGCGTTCCTCGCCCAGCCGGATGGCAAGGACTTCGCAATCCAGCTGCAGTCGCCAAGCGACACGGCGCAGCAAGTCTCGGTGGACCTCGTGATCGTCCACAGCGACGGAACCAGCACCAGGATTCCGGGCCGCTACATCAACTTGTAGTGAAGTAGATTGAAGCGGCCATGCCTGTCATCACGATCGGGCGGCAGATCGGGGCTGGGGGAAGGACGGTCGGCCACATGCTGGCGACCCGGCTCAAGGCCGACTTCCTCGACTCCCAGCTGATCGACGAGGTCGCCCGCCAGCTCGAGCTGCCCAGGGAGGAGGTCGAGGCTGAGGACGAGCAGCCCAACTCCCTGCTCAGCAGGCTGCTTCTGGCCCTGGGAGCAGCCAACACCGAGCCGATCATTCCGCCGGAGGCGTCGGCATGGACGCCCCCGAACGCCGATCCCGTTTTCGATACCAGACGTGCCGTGCTCCAGCTCACGCAGCACGTGATCAAGGAGGCGGCGAAGAGCGACAACGTCGTGATCGTCGGTCGCGGCGGTGCCTACATCCTTCACGACCACCCCGGCGCGCTCCACATTTTCCTGCGCGCGGAGTCGGCGATCCGCGTCAAGACGATCATGGAGCGCGAAAACAAGACCGAAGACGAGGCGCGACGCCGCCTGAAGACAGCGGACGAGAACTGGACCGCGTACATCAGGCAGGTCTACGGCCACGACCGCACGCTCGCCTCGCACTATGACCTGGTGCTGGACACCGGGCGGCTCGGTTACGACGCCACCATCGCTGCCATCGTCGCCGCCCTTCCCGGACGCACCCGCTAAATTTCACCTCCCCACCCTGTGGGGAGGTCGGCCCGACCGCGTAGCGGTCGCGCCGGGTGGGGAGATCCAATTACCCTTAGCCTGTGGCCCACCCCCTTGGTTCTCGCACGTCCGGCGTCGACGGCTCCAGCGAGGGCGGCCGCATCAACACCATCAACCTGCCAGGGGCGTTGGTCCTGTACGGCGTCGCCCTGGTCCAGTCCCTACAGCGCAAGAACCCCAAGAGCAAGCTCGCAATGGCGCCGGTCCAGGTCGACGGCGTCTGGACCCTGGAGATCAGCCATACCGGGGAGCCGCCCCTAGGCGTCCCCGAGAGGTGGCACGGTCACCGCGTCATCGTCCGACGCGCAGAGGCGCCGGCGAGTGCCTGACGGCAAGTTCACCACCCAGAGCAAGGTCCGCGACGTGCTCACCACCCTTGGCGGCCAGGGCCAGGAGCTGCTACTGAAGCATGGCTACGACATCGGCGAAGGCTTCGTCGACGTTCTGTCGCAGTACCAGACCCTCCAGCACGCCGCCGAAACCGAGCGCCTGAGAGACCTCGACCGGCTGCTCACGGAGCTGAACGCCGGCCGCTAGCGTCTTTTGCGCGCTTTTGTACGTTCAAATACAGGGCGCAGGTGTACCATCGCAAACTAAATCGGTTCTGGTTCGTTATACAGGTCGAGGAACACGTCATTGCAAAAGTCAAAGTTGGAACCGGAGAAGGGCAGGTGTGCCTGCGGAAGGCACACGAAGGACGCCTCGGTCTACGTTTATCGCTCCCACACTGATCGTTATCTGTTCCATCGCTGTGAGTGTGGCGCCGAGTGGACCGAGCACCAGACGGACATCGATCCCACCGATCCCGTCAGCTCTGACGAGGTGATCGAGGTCCACAAGCGTCTGGCGAAGTTCGAAGGGTCCATCGCCGAGCTCCTCGAGCGCCGCCCAGCCTAGCTTCCCCTGGCTTCCCCACCCCGTGGGGAACTCGCCCCGCGCGAAGCCTCGCTTCCCCACCGTGGGGGGAAGTCGGCCCGGCCCGAAGGGCCCGGCCGGATGGGGGTTTCACTAGCCCAGGCGATACTTGTCCGCCGGCCGTCCCGGGACAGTTACCGGAACGGCGAAAAGCGCACCGGCCAGGGCGTCCGTCTGGCCCTCGGCGGCGGTGGTGACGAACAGCCGCGGATCCTCCCGACCGACCAGGCAGACGCTCGACGGCTGGCGCGCAGGAACCTTGATCGCTTCCGCCAGGCTGCCGTCCGGCCGGTACCGCCGCACCTCGGCGGCTCCCCAAACCGCCACCCAGAGGTGGTCCTCGTCGTCGACCGCCATGCCGTCTGGCCCTCCGTCGTTCACCCGAGCGAACAGCTCGCGATCTCCAAGTGCCCCGGTTGCCGCGTCGACGTGGTACCGGTCGATGCGCCCGCGCGCCGTGTCCGAGAAGTACATCGTCGTGCCGGTCTTGTCGAAGGCGGGGCCGTTGGGGATGGTGACGCCCTCGACCACCTGCGTCACCGTGCCGTCGTGATCGATCCGGTACAGCGAACCAGCATCGGGGGTGAAGTCAAATGCCATGCTTCCCGCCCAGAAACGCCCGGACGGGTCCGCGCAGGCGTCGTTCATACGCATCCTTGCCGGCTTGCCATCCTCAGGACGATCGATCCATTCCAGCTTGCCGCCCGCTTTGATCAACGCAACACCGGTTCCGCACGCCGCGATCCACTCACCATGACGGCCGGCGAGCGGCGCCACGGCGCCGAGCGTCACCTCGAGCCGGGCGAGCTGGTGTAGCGGTCCAGGTTTCGACGGGTCGGATTCGAGCAGGCGGCCGGTGGGGATGTCGACCAACGCGACGCGATCGCCGACCCATCGCCCGCCCTCGCCCAGCTCGAGCCGGTCCGGCCCCCAGGGCGTCAATCCGCGCGCGTCGAAAGCAGTCCCCATCCCGAGAGGAGGTCGCGCAGGCGTGCCACCGACGCCTCGTCGAGAGCCGCGGTAGGCGGGGCGGGCCATGGCTCACATATGCCTTGCAGGTGGAGCGCGGCCTTGACCGAGGCAGGGAAAACGCCGGAGCGCAGCGCCATCACGAGCCGGATCAACGCGTCCTGGTGCTCGCGCGCGGTTTCGAGATCGCCTCGTCGGAAGTCCTCGTAGATCCGTACGACCCACCTCGGCGCAATGTTGCCGGCGCCGCAGATCGTGCCTGACCCTCCCATCGCCAGCGACGCAAGTAGCATCGAATCGCTTCCGGTGAAGATTCGAAAGCCGGGCACGTCGCGCGTCGCCACGCACACGTTCTCGAAGTATTCGAAATCGCGACTCGAGTCCTTGATCCCCGCGATCGTCCCCTCGCCGGCCAGTGTCGCCACTGT
>VBHB01000022.1 GCA_005880315.1 Chloroflexota bacterium
CACCTTCCCGTCCGAAGCGAACAGCCAGGTCCCTCGGAACGTTACGAGCGGCCCGTCGACGTCCATCAAATCAACCCAGCTCTCGATGGAGCCAACACCCGCAATCTCGGTGATCTTCTGCGACGCCGCTCGGTTCCATTCCGTCCATGCACGTCTGGCGGGATCGCGTGTCTCGAACACCAAATACCCGCCAGGCCTCAATGCGTCATGGATACCACTCAGCGTTTCCTCCCAGTCCGTCGGCTCAACGATCGCTTGGGCGACGTTCCCGGTCATCGTGGCCAGGTCGACCTGCATGGCGGGCAGGGCGCCTGCATCGCCGCAGATCCATCGCACGCGGTCACTACCCCGCTTGGCTCGCGCGACGTCGAGTGAGGCCCCGGCCGGGTCAACCCCAATTACCTCGAGGCCTCGATCGGCCAGAAGCAGCGCGAACGTACCCGTTCCGCAACCGACGTCCAGCACCCGACGCGCACCGAGCTCTTCCGCGACGGAGACGTATACATCAAGGTCGCGTCGGTCGGGGTCAAGCGCGTCATAGATCGCGGCCAGGCGTGGATCCTCGAATATCGCGTCAGCCATTCGGATCCATCAGAGCCTAATCCGGCCTCCAACCACCAGCTTCGCCGTTCCTGACCGTTGCTCTTGACAACTGAGGGCACCGCCCTATCGTGAGCGGGGCTCCTGGGGGCAGCACCAGCCAGTGTCCGCGCCGGCATGACCGGCGGGTGGATCACGTTGCTCGGAACACCGCGGAGCTCTGGAAACGGGCGTCTTAGGCGCCTGCCGGATTCAGTTCGTCTAGCCCTCCCGATTCTCGTCGCTGCGTTGCAGCTGGCCGGCCCAATCCCCACTACCGCGGCGCCGCTTGTTTCTTCCGGCTCGGGCTCAAACGTGCCGGCGGTCGGGCAGGTGAAAGCGACGCTGCTCGTCGCGAGCTCTCATCAAGCCAAAGCCAAGGCCTCGCCGGCGCTTCCCGCCAAGTTCATGCATCCGCGTGAGCTGCAGGCGGCAAAGATCAAGGCGGCAGGCGGATCTCACCAGGCACCGTCGCCGGCCGCTGCAACCGCGCCTGCGTCAGCCGCGCTCTTCAACGGCCTCAACCAGCCGGGGCTGTCAGCCGCGGATGGGGGATCGGGTGCGACGCCTCCGGACAGCACCGGAGCGATCGGGCCGACGCGGTACGTAGAGATGGTCAACCAGATGGTCGCGATCTACGACCGCACCAACCTCTCGCTTCTCAGCCGGACCGACCTCGCGAGCTTCGTCGGTGCGCCGGCCGGCGTCACCACATCCGACCCCCAGATCCAGTGGGACCCGCAGGCCAACCGATTCCTGTATGCAGAGATCGGCTTTGCGACCGGCAACAACTACATCGTCTTCGGGTGGACCAAGACCGCTGACCCCAGCGACCTGGCGAACGGCTGGTGCCACTACGGGATCTTCACCGGCCACAACATCGAGGACTATCCGAAGCTCGGTCACGACGCTCATTTCCTGATCGTCGGCAGCAACGTGTACGACGACGGCGCCGGGTTTCCTTTCATCACCGCCAACATCTGGACGATCCCCAAGCCGGCCGCCAATGACTCCACGTGCAGCTCAGCCGTCACGTCCACTTATTTCGCCGACGCCACGCACCTGCTGAAGAACACCGACGGGACGCTCGCCTTCACGCCGGTGCCTGCAAATGCTGCCGACAACGTGACCAACGACTACATCTTCGGAGCGCACGATTCGACGCTCGCGCCACAGTCGAAGGTGATGGTGTGGCACATGACGGCTCAGCCCGGCCCGGTGCTGGTTGCCGACGGCGACGTCGCGGTCGGGACCTTCGCGATCCCCGCGAGCGCGCCGCAGCCGGGCACCACCTACCAGGTCGACACCCTCGACGGGCGCCTCACGCAAGCGGTCGCCCATTTCGATCCCAAAGTCGGCGCCGAGGCTTTCTGGACGCAGCACACGATCGCGGGTTCGGGCGGGCGGTCAATGGTCAGGTGGTACGAGTTCACTCCGAGCGTGACAGCGAAGATCGCCCAGACGGGCCAGGTCTCCAGCTCCACCGACTTCATCTGGAACGCCGCCATCTCGCCATCGATCGTCGGCAGCGACGCGGCGATCTTCTACAACCGGGGCAGCGCGTCTCAGCTCGCCGTGATCGGAGCCCAGAGCCGGACCAGCTCCACTCCGAACGGCGCGATGGACCCGGGCGAGGTTCTGCTCGGCACCAGCAGCGCCGCGGACCAGGAGAATGCGTTCCAGGACAACTGCACGACCAATCCCTGCCGATGGGGTGACTACTCAGGCGCGAGTCCCGACCCGGCCAGCGCTGGCGCGGTCTGGGGCAGCAACCAGCTGATGGGTCCGGTGTTTCTCGGCTACGCGCAGTGGACGACTCGGAACTTCGCGATCACCACCGGCGCTTCTGCCGGGCCCGACTTCAGCCTCTCGACCACCCCCACGAGCCAGACCGTCATCGTCGGGAACACAACCACCTACACCGTCAACATCAATCGCACCGGCGGATTCACGGGCACGGTCGCGCTGACGTCGAGTGGAGCGCCCGCGGGTGCGTCGGCGACTTTCAACCCAGCCTCGACGGCAGGGGCGTCCTCGACGCTCACGGTGACAACCTCGACAACCACTCCCACCGGCTCATCGGTCATGACCATCACCGGCAAATCGGGATCGCTCACGAAGACGACGACGACGACGCTCGTGGTACAGCCTGTGCCACCGCCCGACTACTCGCTGTCGGCCAGCCCGTCCAGTCAAACGGTGACCCAGGGCTTTGGCTCGAGCTACACGCTCAGCGTCACACGCATCTCGGGGTTTGCGGGCAGCGTCACCCTCAGTGCGAGTGGGCTCCCCGGCGGCGCGGGCGCGACATTCAGCCCCAACCCGGCGACCGCCAGCTCCACGATGTCGGTGACCACCAGCGCGACGACGCCTGCCGCCACTTACACGCTGACCATCACCGGGGTGAGCGGCAGCCTGAGCCACACCACCAGCGTGACCCTGGTCGTGCAGCCGCCACCCGACTTCTCGCTTTCGGCCAGTCCATCGAGCCAGACGGTGACCCAGGGCAACGGCGCGGGCTACACCGTCAACGTCGCGCCGAGCAACGGATTCGCGGGCAGCGTCACGCTCAGCGCGAGTGGGCTGCCGGGCGGCGCAGGCGCGGCATTCAGCCCCAACCCCACCACCGCCAGTTCAACGATGTCGGTCACGACGATTGCGACGACGCCAGTGGGAACTTACACGCTGACCATCACCGGGGTCAGTGGCAGCCTGCGCCACACCGCAAGCGTGACCCTGGTCGTGCAGCAGGCGCCTGACTTCTCGCTCTCGGCCAGCCCGTCTACTCAAACGATTACCCAGGGCAACGGCGCCGGCTACAACCTCAGCCTCACGCCGATCGCCGGGTTCGCGGGCAGTGTGACGCTCAGCGCGGGTGGGCTGCCCGGCGGGGCGAGTGCCACCTTCAGCCCCAACCCGACCAGCGGCACCTCCGCGATGTTTGTCACCACCAGCGCCACGACTTCAACCGGGTCCTACACCTTGAGCATCACGGGGGTGAGCGGCAGCCAGAGTCACACCATCACCGTGACGCTGGTTGTTCAGCCCGCGCCCACTCCCGACTACTCACTGTCAGCCACCCCGTCCAGTCAGTCGGTCACGCAGGGCCAAGGCGTGAGCTACGCCGTGAGCATCGCGCCGAGCGCCGGATTCGCCGGCTCGGTCACATTCAGCACCACCGGGCTGCCGGCCGGCGCGGCCGCCACATTCAGCCCGAACCCGGGCACCGCCAGCTCAACGATGTCGGTCACCACGAGCGCCTCGACGCCGTTCGGGAGCTACGTCGTGACCATCACGGGGGTCAGCGGCAGCCTGAGCCACACCGCCACCGTGACTCTGGTCGTTGTCGGCTCGTGCAACACTCCTGCGCTCACGACCAGCGCCGCCTCACCCTATCCATCCGGCTCCGGCCCGGTCCAGCTGACCGCGACCTGGCAGTGCGGCGGGGGCACCGAGTTCTGGTTCCTCTACAAAGACCCGACCACAGGCTGGCACACCATCGGCGCCGGGTACAGCACCAACAACACCGCGGTCTGGAACGCGGACTACCGGGCCGGCGGCTACATGTTCGAGATCGACATAAGGCCGGTTGGCTCGACCGCGGCCTGGGTCGCCTACTTTGACCTGCCCTTCACGCTCAGCGGATGCGGGACGCCGGCGCTGACTCCGGATGTGGCCAGCCCGCGGTCGCCGGGCACGACTGTGCACTGGACGGCAAGCGTGAGCTGCAGCGGCACGCCCCAGTACGAGTTCCAGGTCCGCTCCGCCTCTGGCGTGTGGAGCATCCCGCAGGCGTGGGGTGCTTCCAACACCTTCACCTGGAATTCGCCGGCGGTGGACGGCTCGTACATGGTCGAGGTCGACGTGCGCAACACGGGCGCGAATGAAGATCCCTGGGACAGCTACACCGACGTGCCTTACAGCCTGGTCTCCTGCAACACCCCCACGCTCACGACCAGCGCCGCATCACCGTATCCCTCCGGCTCCGGTCCGATCCAGCTGACGGCGACCGGCCAGTGCGGCTCGAGCACCGAGTTCTGGTTCCTCTACAAGGACCCGAGCACCGGCTGGCACACCATCGGCAGCGGCTACAGCACCAGCAGCACAGCACTCGACCTGCCCTTCACGTTGAGCGGATGCGGTGCTCCGACGCTGAAGCCAGACGTGCCGAGCCCGCAGTCGCCCGGAACCACGGTGCACTGGACCGCCAGCGTGACCTGCAGCGGCGTGCCGCAGTACGAGTTCCAGGTCCGCTCGGCCGCCGGCGCGTGGAGCATCGCGCAGGCCTGGGGGGCGTCGAACACTTTCACGTGGAGCTCACCGGCGACCGACGGCTCTTACATCGTCGAGGTCGACGTCCGCAACGCAGGCGCGAATGAAGCTCCGTTCGACAGTTACACCGATGTCACCTACGGCCTGGCTTCGTGCAGCACGCCCACGCTGACCACCAGCGTCGCGTCACCCTATCCCTCCGGCTCCGGTCCAATCCAGCTCACGGCATCCGGGCAGTGCGGCGGCGGCACGGAATTCTGGTTCCTCTACAAGGACCCGAGCACCGGCTGGCACACCATCGGCAGCGGCTACAGCACCAGCAACACCGCGCTCTGGAATGCCGACTATCGTGCGGGCGGCTACACGTGACGTGCCCAGCCCGCAATCCCCCGGCGCCACCGTGCACTGGACGGCGAGCGTGAGCTGCAGCGGAGTGCCGCAGTACGAGTTTCAGGTTCGCTCGGCCTCAGGCATATGGAGCATCCCGCAGCCCTGGGGCGCGTCCAACACTTTCACCTGGAGCTCACCGGCGACAGACGGTTCGTACACGGTCGAGGTCGATGTCCGCAACGCGGGGGCCAATGAAGATCCGTTCGACGCCTACACCGACGTGGCTTACAGCCTCACCTCATGCACGACGCCCACGCTCACGACGAGCGCCCCTTCGCCTTACGCGTCAGGGGCGGGACCAATTCAGCTGACCGCCACGGGTCAGTGCGGCGGAGCGACCGAGTTCTGGTTCCTCTACAAAGACCCGGCCACCGGCTGGCACACCATCGGCAGCGGCTACAGCACCAGCAACACCGCGCTCTGGAATGCCGACTATCGTGCGGGCGGCTATACGTTCGAGGTCGACATCCGGCCGGTCGGGTCGACCGCCGCCTGGGTTGCCTACTACGACCTGCCGTTCACGCTCAGCGGATGCGGGGCGCCGGCGCTGACGCCGAACCTGGCCGGCCCGCAGCCGGCGGGGACGACGGTGCACTGGAGCGCGAGCGCCGGCTGCAGCGGGACGCCACAGTACGAGTTCCAGGTTCGCTCGGCTTCAGGGGTCTGGAGCATTCCGCAGCCCTGGGACGCATCCAACCTGTTCACCTGGACCCCACCGACATCGGGTGCCTATGTGATCGAGGTTCTCGTGCGCAACACCGGAGCGACTGAAGATCCGTACGACAGCTACCTCGACGTGCCATACAGCGTCAGCTGACATCGGGTACTCCATCGTCGTTGCCACGGGGCGCTCCCTGGTGTAGGGTTGGCCGGCTTCGTCGCGGAAGCGATACAGGGAGAGGAAGGATTTGATGGTTCCATTGATGCGCCGCATCTGTCGTTCGGGCTTTGCTTTGCTGACCACGACCACGCTTCTTTTATTGCTGGTGCCTGCCACCGGGGCCCAGGCGGCAACACCGCCGCCGCCACCAGTGCAATCCGGCCCGGTGGTGTCACCGGCGGTTCACATGGACGTGTCGCCGCCTCTCAGTCGGATCATCAAGGCCCAGGAGAAGCAGGGTAAGCACGAGGCCCACAAGCCCAAGCCCTACCACCAGCCGAACTCGGGCCGCAGCGCCTCCAGCGGCACACCATCGTCAACAACCACTCTCGCCATCCCTGCCACCACGCTTTCATTCGATGGCGTCGGCAACGGATTCAGCGGACCGCAAGGGACGTTCAGCGTCAACGCCGCTCCCCCCGACACCAACCTCGCCGTCGGTCCCAGCCACGTGGTGGAGATCGTCAACACCGACTTCGCGATCTTCAACAAATCCGGCAGCGTGCTCTACGGCCCGGTGACGATCAACACGCTGTGGAGCGGCTTCGGCGGCGGTTGCCAGTCCAACAACGACGGCGACCCGATCGCCAAGTACGACTCAATTGCCGACCGCTGGGTCATCAGCCAGTTCTCGGTCGCGACGACCCCGTACCTGCAGTGCGTGGCCGTATCTCAGACCTCTGATCCGACCGGCGCCTACAACCGCTATTCCTTCCAGTACTCGAACTTTCCCGACTATCCGAAGATGTCGATCTGGCCCGACGCGTACTACATCACTTTCAACAATTTCTCTGGCAACACGTTCACCGGCGGCCAGGCTTGCGCGTACGACCGGGCGAAGATGCTCGCCGGTCAGGCGGCGACCCAGCAGTGCTTCAACCTTGGCAACAGCTTCGGCGGTCTTCTGCCCTCAGACGTTGACGGATCGCGGCTGCCGCCGGCCGGCTCTCCGAACTACATCGTCGCCGACGGCGCGTCCGCCAACCAGCTTGCGTACTGGCGGTTTCACGTCGACTTCACGACATCCTCCAACACAACCCTCACCGGGCCGGCGACATTAGCGACCGCCGCATTCAACGCACCCTGCGGCGGCACCGGCGGCACGTGTGTCCCGCAGTCAGGCACCAGCCAGCAGCTCGACACGCTCGGCGACCGCCTCATGTACCGCCTCGCGTATCGCAACTTCGGCGACCACGAAGCCCTGGTCGTCAACCGCAGCATCACCGCGGGCTCCGGGGTCGGAATCCGCTGGTATGAGCTGCGGACGGGAACGGGCAACAGCCTGAACGTCTTCCAGCAGGGCACGTACGCCCCTGACTCCAGCTCGCGATGGATGGGCAGCGTCGCCCAGGACGTATCGGGCGACATGGGCCTCGGGTTCAGCATCAGCAGCAGCTCGCAACATCCCGGTATCCACTACACCGGGCGCCTGGCGGGCGACCCCGCCGGCACGATGTCGCAGGGCGAGGCCACAGTCCTCGATGGCGCCGGGTCGCAGACCGCGAACCTGAGCCGGTGGGGCGACTACAGCGCGATGGCCGTCGACCCGGTCGACGGCTGCACGTTCTGGTTCGCCACCGAGTACATCCCCGCCAACGGGACCTTCAACTGGAAGACGCGCATCGCCACATTCAAGTTCCCCAACTGCGGCACGCCGCCACCCACCAACGACTTCTCCATCTCAGCCTCACCGGCGAGCCAGTCGGTGAACCAGGGCACGGGCACCTCATACACGGTGTCGACCGCCACCACCGTCGGCACGCCCCAGACGGTCACGCTTAGCGCTTCCGGCCTGCCCCAGGGCGCCGGCGCCACGTTCAATCCGACCTCGGTGACCAGCGGCGGCTCGTCGGCCATGTCGGTCACCACCGCGACCAGCACGCCGGGCGGCACGTACACCATCACCATCACCGGTACGGGTGCGAACACCCACAGCACGACCGTGAGCCTTGTCGTCATCGGTCCGGCCGGAGTCACCAACGGCGGATTCGAGACCGGCGACTTCACGGGGTGGACCCGGACGGGGACGACGTCTATCTCCACCGCTTCTCACTCGGGTACGTATACCGCGATGGTCGGAGGCAGCTCGCCGACGAGCGGAGACAGCACCGTTGCGCAGACGTTCACAGCGCCCAACCCGACTGGGCCGCTCACCCTCTGGTACAAGATCGTCTGCCCGGACACCATCACTTACGACTGGGCGTCCGCGACGTTGGTCGACAACACGGCGAGCACCACAACCACGCTGCTCGCCAACACCTGCAGCAACACAGGAGCGTGGGCGCAGACCAGCCCGGCCTCGATTACCGCCGGTCATTCCTACACGCTGAAGCTGCTGAGCCACGACGACAACTACCCGTCGGACCCGACCTACACGCTCTTCGACGACGTTGCGCTCGCGGCGCCGCCGACGCCGGACTTCACGATCTCCGCAACTCCGGCCAGCAGGACCATCGCGCAGGGCGGCAGCACCACCTACGCGGTCACCGTGACCGCCCAGAACGGTTTTGCCGGGACCGTCAGCTTGAGCGCTTCGGGCTTCGGCACCGACGCCGGCGGATCCTTGAGCCCGACGTCGGTGTCGGGCAGCGGGTCGTCCACGCTCACGGTTACGACCGCGAGCACGGCGGCGACGGGATCGTTCCCGATCACCATCAACGGCGCCAGCGGAAGCCTCAGCCACAACGCGAGCGTGACCCTCGTGGTCACCCCGCCCGCGGACTTCAGCATCTCCGCTACACCCGGGAGCCAGAGCGTGAACCAGGGCAACAGCACTTCCTACACCGTCACCGTCGCAGCCCTGAACGGTTTCAGCGGGACGGTCGCCCTGAGCGCAACCGGCTTCGATTCCACCGCTTCAGGCTCGTTCAACCCCGCATCGGTCGCGGGCGGCGGCACATCGACTTTGACCGTGACCACCATCACATCCGCGACGCTCGGAACTTTCCCGATCACCATCACCGGACTCAGCGGAAGCCTCATCCATTCCGCGGGCGTGAGTCTGGTCGTCAACCCGAAGCCCGCCAGCGTGATCGTCAACGGCGGGTTCGAGACGGGCGATCTGGGCGGCTGGACGCCATCGGGGGCCACCTCGACCAGCACGACCTCACACAGCGGCACGTACTCGACCCAGGTCGGCAGCGCGAGTCCGTTCAACGGGAACAGCTCCGTCTCGCAAACGTTTATCGCCCCCACCGGGACAGGGCACACGCTGAGCTTCTGGTATCGAGTCGTATGCACCGACGGCGTGACCTACGACTGGGCGACGGCGACGCTCAAGGACAACACCACCAATACGACCGCCACCGTGCTGGCCAGGACCTGCACCAACAACGGAAGCTGGGTGCACGTGACGGTGAGCCTCACGGGCGGCCATTCCTACACGCTGACCCTGATCGACCGCGACGACAACTACACGACGCCCCCCGATCCCACCTACACGCTCTACGACGACATAGCAGTCAGCTGAAACCCCAGGAGGCGTCTGGCAGCGCGCCGGACGCCTCCCCCAGACATCGCGAGCGCCGCCCGGACCTGCGCCTCGACGACCTCCGGACGTGAGCGGATGTCACCTGCGGTAAAACGCAACAATCGGTACCCAGCGCTGATCAGCAGGTTCTGGCGGCGGTTGTCTTCAACCAGGCGGTCGCGATGATTGCCACCGTCATACTCGAGAGCCAGCCGATGGTCGGGGTAATAGAGATCCGGCCGCGCGAGAAATCGACCCCGGCGATCGACAAGGGATACCTGAGCCTGAGGTCGAGGCAGACCGCCTAGAACCAACAGCATCCGCAGTCGGGACTCCATCGGTGACTCCGCAAGAGGCTCGGCGAGATGGGTGGCTCGCCTGAGGTTGACCACCCCGCCGCGGTGCGATCGGGCGCTGGCATAGGTCTCAAGCGCGGTGGGGTCAGCGATCCGAGAGTGCAGAGCCGCGTCGATGACCACCACCGCCTCAGTGAGGCTCAGGCGACTGGAAAGGTCTCGCAGCGTGCGATTGATCGAGGTGGCTCTCAAGTGACGCACCACGGCGATGTCACTTTCTGGGAGAGCGGCACGCCTGACCACCAGACCGGATAGCGCCGATGCACCCGAACCTTTCGGAATGGTCACCTCGACCGGATCACATGGCTCGATATCGATTCCATGCAGCCATGCGGCGGTTGACCCCGAGAAGGCCGCGCTCGCTGGCAGGCGCAGACTAGCCGCATTAAGGGTCAAGGTGGGCGATTCTGCGAGCGCGGCCCAGACATAGATGCCCGGTCCAGAACGGCGCCAGGTGGCCCCTTCGAGATGCCACCTGTCCAGCCCCGCCCGCCGAGCGTCAGCGAGCGTAAAGGGACCGGCGGTTAGTTCTACAGGTACGACAGGTCTCCGAGGCATGGGCTGGAGCATCGGCAAAGCCTGCCGGCGCTACAAGTTTGGTAGTTAAGACCTCGATTGCCGTCAGTGCCAGCCCCAGCGGGTTTCAAAGGCATTCGTAGCCCGCTAGTGCCGGACCCCGCGGGTTATTCCGCGAATAGCCCGGTACCGCCAATTAGAATTGCGCCGCCGTGTTCAAGGGCTGCCGGGTTGGGGTCGTGGTCCCGGCTTATAACGAGGAGCGGCAGATCGAAAGCGTCCTCGCGACCATGCCCGAGTTCGTCGACCGCATCTTTGTCGTCGACGACTGCAGCCCCGACAAGACGTCAGAGGTGACCCAGCGCTGGGCCCGCAAACAGGCCCATCGGGTGGTGCTGATCCGTCATGAGGTCAACGGCGGCGTCGGCAAAGCGATCACCACCGGTTACAAGGCGGCGCTCGACGACGGCATGGAGGTGATCGCGGTCATGGCGGGCGATGGCCAGATGGACCCCAAGGAGCTGGCCCTGATTCTCGAGCCGGTCGCCGATGGCAAGGCCGACTACAGCAAGGGCAACCGCCTGACGAGCGGCGTCGCCTGGGAGAAGACGCCGCGCGTCCGCTACCTGGGCAACGCGTTCCTGTCCCTGCTCACCAAGATCGCCTCCGGCTACTGGCACGTCGCCGACACCCAGTCCGGCTACACCGCCATCAGCGCCGACGCCCTTAAAGCCATCAACCTCGACGACCTCTACCCCTCGTATGGCTATCCCAACGACATGCTGGTGCGGCTCA
>VBHB01000177.1 GCA_005880315.1 Chloroflexota bacterium
CACACTCGGGCCCGCGGCGGCAGGGGTGCAGTGTTCGATGGGTTGAGCCGTGACAGCTGGGGGATCGCCGGCATGAAGTTTCCGGTGTTCGCAACCGGACTCTCGCCCGCCGACTCCAAGGGTCGCCTCGAGGTCGTCGCCATTCGGGGCACGATTCCCGTCGCCGGCGTATCCGTGGCAGATGGCGACCTGGTGTTCGCCGACGACGACGGCTGCGTGGTCGTGCCCGCATCCGTCGAGCAGGATGTGGTCACCCGCGCGCTCGAAAAAGTTTCGGGAGAGAACCAGATGCGTGAGGTTCTGGCCCGAGGGGCCAGCATCCGAGATGTCTTCAAGGAGTACGGCATTCTTTGAAACGGGGGCAAGAAAGACGATGACCGACCGCAACCGCATCCCGTTCCGCGCCGAGGACGCGCCTCAGCCGTCTGGGCCGTATTCGCAGGCGATCCGCAGCGGCGGCTTTCTCTTTCTCTCCGGCCAGGGTCCTTTCCGCCCGGACGGCTCCAAGGTCGAGTCATCGTTCGAGGAGCAGGCCCGGCAGGCGTTCAGCAACCTCCAAGCGGTTGCGGCCGCGGCCGGCGCCTCGCTCGCCGACGCCGTCAGGGTGGGGGTCTATCTGCGCGACATGTCCGACTTCGCCGCCATGAACAAGGTCTACGTTGAGTTCCTCCGCAAGCCGATGCCGGCCCGGACCACGATCCAATCTGATCTACCTGGATTCGACATCGAAGTCGACGCGGTCATCGCTGTGGTCGACTGATTCGGATGCGCTTTGAGGGCGAGGTGGTGGTTGTCACCGGCGCAGGCTCGGGGATCGGGCGTGTGATCGCGCAGCGGTTCGCGGGTGAGGGCGCGAAGGTGGCGGTGGTCGACTGGCTGCCCGATCGCGCTGACGCCGTCGCCGCCGAGATCTCGGCCGCGGGGGCGACCGCTTTGTCGGTGCACGCCGACGTGAGCTCGCGACAGCAGGTCGACGCCATGGTCGCCCGAGTGGCCTCCGAGCTCGGCCCCATCGACGTGCTCGTCAACAACGCAGCGATCGCAGATGGTGACGACGTCCTCCAGATGGACGAGGCGACCTGGGACCGCGACCTGGCCGTGGTGCTCAAGAGCGTTTTCCTCTGTTGCAAGGGGGTGCTGCCCTCGATGATCGAGCGGGGTTCCGGGGCGATCGTGAACATCTCATCGGTCAACGCGCTCACAGCGCTCGGCAACGAGGCCTACAGCGCCGCCAAGGCAGGCATGATCAACCTGACCCAGGGCATCGCGGTTCGATACGGAGCCCACGGGATCCGGTGCAACGCGATAGCGCCAGGCACCGTCCGAACGCCCATCTGGCAGGCGCGGATCGACCGCGACCCGGCGGTTTTTCAACGACTCGTCAAGTGGTATCCCTTGGGCCGCGTGGGCGAGCCGGACGACATCGCGAATGCGACCATGTTCCTGGCCTCGGACCAGGCGTCCTGGATCACAGGCGCTGTGCTTCCAGTAGACGGTGGCTTGCTTGCAGGCAACTACCGCATGACCCGGGAGCTGCTGGCCGAAGCCGGCAACGAAAAGCTGGACTCCTGAGAGGTTGGACTTCGACGTCCTCATCAGCGGTGGCGAGGTCGTCGACGGCACGGGTGCTCCGCGCCGGCGCGTGGATGTCGGGATTTCAGGCGGCCGTGTCGTGGCGGTCGACCGCCTGGAAGGCTCGTCCGCGGCGAGGGTGATCGATGCCCGTGGGCTGACGGTTGCGCCAGGCTTCATCGACGTCCACGTGCATTCCGAGCTGGCCCGGCTTGGCGGCGTCGACCAGTTCGCCGGAGTCCTTGACGGCGTGACCGCCGAGCTAATGTCGCCGGACGGGTTCAGCTGGGCGCCGCTTCCACCGCAGCGGCTGCGCGAGGTGAAGGACTACCTGCAGGTCTTCTACGGCGACCCCGACATCGGGTGGGATTGGACTTCGGTCGCGGACTACCTGGCCCTGTTCGAAGGCCGCATCCCAAACCACCTGGTACCTCAAGCGCCCCATCTCGCCATCAAGGTCGCCGCCATGGGTTGGAAGCCCGGCCCTCCGTCCGACGAGGAGGCCAGGGCCATGCGGTCGCACCTGGTCGAGTGGCTCGACGCCGGCGCGGTGGGCATGGCCGCGGGTCTCGAGTATCAACCCGGCGCGCTATCCGACGTCAGCGAGCTGGTCGATCTGTGCCGCGTGGTGGCCGGCGCCGGCGGGGTGTACGCACCTCACCAGCGCGGTTACTGGAGCCGTGTGGCATCGGGCTGCCGGGAGAGCTTCGACATCGGGCGGAGGTCCGGGGTCAAAGTCCACATCTCGCACCTGGCGATGGATGACGCGGCCGCCAGCATGTTGGAAGAGGCGCAAGCCTCAGGCGTGGACGTGACGTTCGACATGTACCCGTACTCGGCCGCATGCACGCACCTGCTGATGATGCTGCCGGAGTGGGCGCAGGCCGGCGGTTATCAGGCCAGCATGGAACGCGTCACCAGCCCCTCCGAACGCCAGCGGCTGCGCCCGGAGACGGCCGTCCGAATCGCCGAGCGAGGCGAGATCACGCTCAGCAGTGTCGAGAATGGGGAGGAGCTCGAAGGCCGAAGCCTCGGCGACCTGGCCAGCGAGTCGGGAAGCCAGGACGTCGACTTTCTATTCGACCTGCTCGCCGGGCATGCCGGCCGTGCCCTGGCCGTCTATCACTGGCCGGAGTCGGTGGACGGCGAGGCGATCCTCGCGCGAACCATCGCTCACCCGCTCTATATGGGCTCCACGGACGGCATCTACATGGGCAGCCGGCCGCACCGGCGCGGGTTCGGCACCTTCGCGAGGATCGTGGGCGAGCATGTGCGCGGCGGCACGCTCACGCTCGAGCAGGCGGTCCGCAAGGTCACCGCGCTTCCTGCCGAGCGCTTCGGCCTCCATGACCGCGGTGTCCTCAAGGCGGAAATGTGGGCCGACGTAACGGTGTTCGATCCACGCGCTCTCGCGGATCAGAGCACATGGGAGAACCCTCGAGTTTCGCCGTCGGGGATCGCGCATGTCCTGGTCGAGGGCGAAGCAGTCGTTTCGGGCGGCCGGGTCACCGGCGCGCTGCCGGGCCGGATAGTCGGCCGCTCTTAGATGCGTGTGTCGAGCGCCGAACGGATCAGGTCAAGCGACTGCAGCCGCATGAAACCGTAGTGATAAAAGCCCACATCCACGACGCCCATCTGACGCGCGATCGCCAGCTTGGCGGCAAGGTTCTCGGCCGTGTCGCAGTCTGGCGCCATCGGCCGCATGACCAGCGACAAGGGGCGCTCCGGCCCGAGGGCGGAGCGATAGGCAGCGAGGTCGGTGCGGAGTCGCTTGGGATCAGCCGCGTAGCCGATCGCTTCGAGCTGTCCGCATGCGGCGGCCACGCCGGCGATGTCGATCCCGAACTGCCAGGAGATCTCGGCGGCCGGCCTCCCCTGTGGGCGTCCGGTGGCGTAGCCCTTGACGGCTCCCGACAGGTCGATGAAGGCAAAGCTCGCCTTCTCGGCGGCAGCCACCTCCGCGGCTTCCGCCACCAGCGAGACGACGGTGGCGGCTCGAGTCTCGAGATAACCCGCCATCTCGCCGCCGGCGAACGCCCCCACGAGCTCTCGGTCCAGCTCAGGCGGCTCCGGGCCTGGATCAGCCGCGAAACGACGCTCGAGCTCACGGCACGTCTCCAACCGCAGCTTTTCAGCCTGCACCCCGCGCCGGCGCGCGGCTTCCAGGCAGTGGTCGCAGAAACACAGGCCGAGCAGGAAGCGACCGAACAGTCCGAGCTCGATGAAGTACCGCTCGTGGTGAAAGCCATGCTCGAGGCTGTGAAAGTGAAGCGATTCGGAGACGACAGTCGCGACGCCTTTGCCGGCGATGTCGGCGCTGAGGGCCCTGACAAAGGCGCGCACGTCGGGATTGGACGGGCAGAGATCGGTGAGGAGGGCGTCCCCGAAGGCGTTGCGGCACGCGCATTCGGGATGGGCGGCGCCGAGCGTGTAGTTGTGCAGAAATACGGTCCACGCGCGCACCCGCAGAGAGCGCGCGGATGCCTCGCGGCAGAGCTCGGCGAGCACGTCCGACTCCTGGGCCAGCGAGCTCAGCCTCGGCTGGAGCTTGAGCCCGCGGTAACGCGCCGGGTCGGGCCTGAAGAAGACGCTGTCGCCGTCGAGGAAGCGAACCTTACGCGCGGGATTGTGCGGAAAGATGTCGCGTCCCTGGTGGTAGGCGGCTGCCATGGTGATGCCGCCCAAACCCGCGCGGCCGGCCGCGTTGTCCAG
Organism: Chloroflexota bacterium; assembly: GCA_005880315.1. Lineage (GTDB taxonomy): Bacteria > Chloroflexota > Dormibacteria > Dormibacterales > Dormibacteraceae > UBA10449. Next base: position 4,285 of record VBHB01000177.1, read on the forward strand.
AACGCTCGCCATGCCCTCGTCCGCGAGGTCGCTGGCGAAGGCGAATACAGACGTCTCGATGGTCAGGATGTTAGCGCCGCCGCCTTCGCCCAACGCGCGGCGCTCGGTACGGACTAACTTTGAACACGAGGATGATCGACGTCCCCAAGGCCTTCCCGCTCCGCGCCGGCAAGTCGGCGCTCATCGTGGTGGACATGCAGAACGACTTCGTCCGCGTTGGCGCTCCCCTGGAGGTGCCCGACGCCAGGGAGACGATCGAGGTGCACCTGGAGCTGCTCGATTGGTTCCGGGGGCGGGGACGGCCGGTCGTGTTCACCCGGTTCGTTGCGGGCCCATCCCCGACGTTGATGTGGAAGTGGTCACCCGCGATTGCGCCTCCCGTGTGCTGCTGCTGGCCTGGCTTCATGCGCGCATATGGCGACATCCAGGGGGAGCGCGATTGCGTGGCTGTCATCGACGAGCTGGCGCCGCGGCCCCAAGAGGCTCAGATCGACAAGTACGGTTACAACGGATTCCATCGCACAAGGCTCACCGACCTGCTGGTCGCACATGACGTCGATACCGTTCTCATCACGGGAACCGTCACGCAGATTTGCGTCGAGGACACCGCGCGAGGCGCTTTTCACGAGGGCTTCCAGTCCGCGGTCGTCGCCGACGCCGTCTCCTCTTACGCACCCGACCTTCATCGTGCAAGCTTGCAGACCCTGTCGATGAAGTACGGCCGGGTGGTCACGGCGCATGACGCCATTCACGAGCTGGAGGGATGATGGCGCGCTCCCAGGCCCGTTCCCTCGACCTCGACCGGCTGCTGGACGAGCCGGTCGACTGGCGCTACAAATCCTTCCCGGCGGGTCCGGCTGTTCCGATCCGATCAGTGCGCGATCGCGGTTGGAACGTGCTCGGCGGGGAATTCATGCTGCCCGTCATGGTCCTCAAGGACTCGGCCCTGCGGCACAACATCGAGCTCATGGCGAAGTACTGCCGCGACCATGATTTCCTCCTCGCTCCGCACGGAAAGACCACGATGTCACCCCAGCTGCTGAAGCGCCAGCTGGATGGCGGTTCGTGGGCGGTGACAGCCGCGACGATGAGCCAGGTCCGGGTCTGGCGCGCGTTCGGCGTCGACCGCGTGATCCTGGCCAATGAGCTGGTGGAACCGGCGTCGGTCCGCTGGGTTGCGCGCGAGCTGCGCGACGACGCCGAGTTCGAGTTCTACTGCCTGGTCGACTCAGTCGCGGCGGTGAACCTCCTCGAGGGTGCGCTTGGCGGCACCGCCCTAGAGCGGCCGCTTCAGGTCTTGCTCGAGATCGGTCCCGTGGGCGGCCGGACCGGGTGCCGGACTCCAGAGCAGGCGCTGGAGGTGGCGCGCGCCGTGGATTCCTCTGCCCGGCTGGCGCTCGCCGGCGTGGAGGCGTTCGAGGGTGTCATCAGCTCCAAAACCCTGGCCGGCACGATCGATGCCACCGACGCGTTCCTGCGGGACATGCGCGCACTGGTCGTCACCCTGGATCAAGCCGGCCACTTCGCGAAAGCCAAGCGTGTGATCGTGACCGCGGGCGGCAGCGCGTTCCCCGACCTCGTGGTTGCCGAGCTCGGCCGGCCCTGGGACCTCAGCCGGCCGGTCGCTCTCGTGCTTCGCAGCGGCTGCTACCTGACGCATGACGCAATCCACTACCAGCACCTGTCGCCGTTCGGCGGCCGGATTCCAGAAACTGGCCCTCTCCAGGAGGCGCTGGAGGTGTGGGGCGTCGTTCTCTCTTTGCCTGAGCCGGGGCTGGCCCTGATCGGTTTCGGTAAACGCGACGTTCCCCATGACCTCGAGCTCCCGGTACCGAGATTCATCAAGTCCGGTGCCGACAAGATGCGCCCGGCCGGAGCAGGCTTCTCGATCTTCGCCGTCAACGACCAGCATGCGTACATGCGGGTCGGGGCGGGCGAGCAGCTTCGGGTGGGAGACCTGGTCGGATGCGGCATCTCGCATCCCTGCACCGCATTCGACAAGTGGCGGCTGATCCCGGTGGTCGACGACAGCTACAGCGTCATCGACGCCGTCCTGACCTACTTCTAAGCCTTGCCAAAGCGGCAGCTGGTCACGCTCGGCGAGGCCATGCTGCGGCTGTCGGTGCGACCGGGCCATCGGATCGAGGATGCGCCGGCCTTCGATGTTCACGTGGCGGGCTCCGAGGCCAATGTTGCCTACGCTGCCGCTCGGGTCGGCCTGCGCGCCGCGTGGGCATCGGTCCTCCCTGACAATCCGCTGGGGCATCGGGTCGCCTCCACGCTTTCGGCCGGGGGCGTCGACACCTCACTCGTTCGCTGGGTGCCCGGCGGCAGGCTGGGCCTCTACTTCGTGGAGATGGGAGCCGCACCGCGTCCGATCAGCGTCACCTACGACCGCGCCGCCTCCACCATGGCGCTCGCCTCCACATCCGACTTCGACTGGGCGGCCGTGGTGGACGCGCAGGCGCTGCACGTGTCAGGCATCACCCTGGGGCTGTCTGCTTCGAGTCGCGAGCTCGCGAAGCACGCCATGCGGGAGGCCCGTCGCGCCGGAGCCACCGTGCTGTTCGACGTCAACTACCGGCAGAAGCTGTGGGACCGGAAAGTCGCGGCAGCTGCCGTCCGCGACGTCGCCCCGCTGATCGACGTCCTGATCTGCACGCAAGAGGACGCGCGCGACCTGTTCGGGGCGAAGGGCGCCCCGGACCTCGGCGTGGAAACCGTGGTCCTCACCCGTGGCGCGGAGGGCGCGGCGGCTTCGCGTGCCGGAGTTTCGATCGAGCGCCGAGGCCACTCGGTGGAGACCGTCGACCGTGTCGGCGCGGGCGATGCATTCGTGGCCGGCCTGGTATGGGGCCTACTGGATGGATCGCTGGAACTCGGCCTCGAGCGAGGCCTGGCCATGAGCGCGCTGAAGATGACGCTGCACGGCGACCTGTTCCGGCTCGACGCCGCCGACGTCACCACGCTTCTCGCACGCGACGGCCGAGAGGTCGGGCGTTGAGCCCGGCCCGGCGGCTGCCGGAGTCCAGACTCATCGGGATGGCCTCGGCGCGTAAAGGAGAGCACAGATGATCATCGACGCCCACAACCACGTCCTCGCAGCCGGCCTTTATCCGGGCTACGAGCGGTTCATCAAAGAGATGACGATGGGCTACTTCCAATCGCACGGCTCACTACCCGAAGACCGTGACCCACTGGACGAGGACTGGAAAGGCCTCGAATACCTGTGGGAGCCGATCGACCCGGAGGCCCTGATCCGAGATCACACGGGAGTTGGGGTCGACAAGTGCACAATCTTGGCGGTCGCTCCGTCCGAGTACACGAGGTACGAGGCGCGCGGCACCGTCGACATCGCTGGAGTCACGGGAATCGAGGGCCCGCCCACCATCGACAAGGGCAACGACTACATCGCTGCCCTGGTGAGGAAGTATCCGGACACCTTCATCGGCATGTCGGCCGTGAACCCCAAGTTCCGCGGTGTCAAGGCTGCCGTCGATGAACTGGAGCGCGCGATCACCAATCTTCATCTGACCGGCTTGAAGCTCTACCCGATGTATGACCACTGGGCGCCCAACGACCGTGACTTGGCCTTTCCGATTTTCGCGAAGGCGGCCGAGCTCGACATCCCGGTCATGGTTCACCTCTCGACCACGCCGGTAGGCGACACCGTTCTCCTTTACGGGTGGCCGGTCCTGCTCGACGACGTCGCGCGCGCCTTTCCAAACCTGCGCCTGCTCGTCTGCCACGCCGGCCACCCGTGGATCGACGAATGCCTTGTCCTGATCTCGCGCCACCGCAACGTCTACCTGGACATGAGCTTCCTGAACAGCACGCTCGACCAGCGCGAGACCTATGGATTTCTCAGGCGGGCGCGGCAGCTTGGCTGCCCGCTGAGCCGCATCTGCTGGGCCACCGATTACCCAGGCTTCGAGTTTCCAGAGACTCTGCTTCCGAAGCTGGCGCTGGTCAACCGATCAGCCGGCGATGATCCGGTCGTCCCGACCAACGACGTGGCGCGGATGCTGGGCGGAAACTACGCCCGCTTCCTGCGGATGGATTGGAGCCTGGACGAGACGCTGGAGCAGATGAGATCCCTCGAGCCGAAATGGTCGAGCATCCTCGGCGGGGGCAAGCCGGATGGGCCGGAAGCGCCCCAGGATCACGGACGGGCGGCGAAGAAGCCCAGACATCACGGCTGCTGACCGGGTGACCGCCGGCGAGCTTGGTCTCTCGCGCGTCCATCTATGTACTTTGTGGTTCCGTCAAAATTGAGGCCGATGGCTGAGCGCGATGAGAGCTCCTGGGCCTCGGCCGCGGACCTGGCCGGGCGCATTCGCCGCCGGGAGCTGTCGCCGGTTGAGCTGATGACCTCGACCATCCAGCGCATCGAGCGACGCAATAAGAGCCTCAACGCCTTCGTGTTCACCGACTTCGACCAGGCCATGGACCGAGCTCGCGCCGCCGAGGCCGCCGTCACGTCCGGCAACACGCTCGGCCCGCTGCATGGCGTGCCCACGGCGATGAAAGACCTGTTCGATTTCAAGCCCGGCTGGCCTGCCACCTTCGGCGGAATCCGAGCGCTCCGCGATCAGGTCATCGACGCCTACTGCCCGTACGCGGAGCGGATGGAGCGCGCCGGCGCCATCATCGTCGGCAAGACCAACGCGCCGATCATGGGCCTGCGTGGAATTGCCGACAACTACCTGTTCGGCCCTACCCACAACCCTTTCGACGCGACCCGTAACCCGGGCGGCTCTTCTGGCGGGAGCGCGGCCGCCGTGGCCGACGGGCTCGTGTCCATCGCCGAGGGGACCGACGCCGGCGGATCGATCCGGATCCCGGCCGCGTGGTGCAACGTGTACGGCTACCGCGCGTCCTACGGCCGGGTCGCCTACACCGGCCGGCCGAACGCGTTCGCGAGCCTGAACCCGTTCGTGTTCGAAGGCACGCTGACGCGAACGGTCGAAGATGCGGCGATCGGCCTGCAAATCCTGGCCGGACCGGACTCGCGCGATCCGTTCTCGCTGACCAGCACTCCGGATTTCAGTGCTGCCATCACGCATTCCTTGAGTGGCGCCAAGGTCGCCTTCAGCCCGGACTTCGACGTTTACCCCATCGAGCCGGCGGTGGCCGGCGTCGTGGCCGAGGCGGTTCGCGGCTTTGTCGACGCCGGAGCCACCGTCGAAACCGTCAAGGTCGGTATCCAGCGCTCCCAGCATGAGCTGAGCGATCTGTGGAACCGCATGATCATGCCGCTGAACATCTCGGGCCTCGAGGGCCTGAAGGCCGGTGGGATCGATCTCATGCGCGACCATCCCGAGGACCTGCCGCCGGAGTACCGGCACTGGATCGAGATCGGATACGGCATGTCGGCCATGGACGTGTGGAACGACATGGTGATGCGGACCGAGGTGTACGACGCCATCGAGTCGGTGCTGCAGAGGTACGACCTGCTCGTCACGCCGACCCTCGCCTGCCTGCCGGTCAAGAACGCCACCGACGGCAACACGCTGGGTCCGACGCAGATCAACGGCGAGGAGGTCGATCCGCTGATCGGATGGTGCCTCACGTTTCTCACCAACTTCTCCGGCCACCCGACCGCGTCGATTCCCGCCGGGCTGTCCGGCGGGCTACCGGTCGGAATGCAGATCATCGGTCGCCGCGAAGCTGACGTCGATGTGCTCGGCGCCAGTGCCGCCTTCGAGCGCGTACGTCCCTGGGCGGATGCCTACCGGATCTGCGAGGCGCGCCCTCTGTCGTAGTGGCACCGGCTCCCAGCCGATAATCCGAGACCGAGACTCGCCTAGCATCTACCGCGGATGAAGCTGAGAGCTCGCCTCCTGACTGAGTTCGTCGGAACGTTTGTCTTCTTGACCGTAATTGCACTGGCTGGAGCGACCGGTGCCTTTGCGCCCATAGCCATCGGTTTGGCCCTGACTGCGATGGTGTACATGGGCGGTCATGTATCGGGCGCTCACTACAACCCAGCCGTCACTCTTGGCCTCTTTCTTCGCGGCGTGATTCCAGCCTCGACCATGGCGGCCTACTGGCTTACGCAGTTGGTGGCGGGCTTCTTGGCCTTTGTCTTTGCCTACGCGCTCAGCGGTCACACCCCCGGGATCCATCCAGGTGCTGGGGTCCACTGGTATTCGGCCCTCTTCGCCGAGATCGTCTTCACGCTCGCGCTCGTGCTTGTGGTTCTCAACGTTGCCGCCACCAAGCAGACCGCCGGCAACTCCTTCTACGGACTCGCCATCGGATTCACCGTCGCAGCCGGCGCCTTTGTGGCGGGTCCGATATCGGGAGCCGCTTTCAACCCATCCGTCGGCTTGAGCGCCACGTCCGTCGGAGTGCTTTTCGGTCGTGGCTCTTGGTCCGATGCATGGCTGTATGTCGTGGGACCGCTCGTCGGTGCCGCGATTGCCGCTGGTCTACATCTGGCCCAGGCAAGGGGAGCGCCGGTGCCGCCTGAAGTGTCGGAGAGCAGGGCCACCTAGCCCGAACGCCCACTCACTGGAGCGCCGTCGAGCGCGCGGCTCGCTTGGGGCTGAGCCGCCCGGGCCATCCGATCTCATGCTTGACATGAAATGCCGACTTGTTGTTAATACTTGTACAGACTGTCGGGGGAGTTGTTTCGTCTTCAGGGGGTGCGGCAATGAGTCGGATGGCGGCTGTCATCGTGGCCCTTGTGGTGCTTGCGGCATGTGGGACGCAGGGCCAGCCAGGCACGCAGTCGGGCACACCAAAACATGGGGGGACCGCGACCATCGCGCTCGAGAGCGAGCTCCGCACCCTCGACCCGATGGACTCGTCCCTGCTGGTGGAGCGTGAGGTCTTCTACAACATGTACGACTCGCTCTTCACGATCGACCCCAACCTCACCATCAAGCCGGGGCTGGTCAAGAGCTGGGACGTCTCCGATCCTGTGAATTACAAGTTCACTCTCCAGACCGGCGTCAAGTACCACGACGGGACGCCGTTCAACGCACAGTCAGTCAAGGACAACATCACGCGCTACAAAACAGGCGCCACCTCGCGGCGAAAGTCGGATCTCTCCAGCGTGGCCTCGGTCGACGTTGTCGACGACTCCCACGTCAACTTCCATCTGAAGACGCCTAATGCCACGCTGCTGGCTACGCTCGTGGATCGCGCCGGGATGATGCTCTCAATGGCCGCTGTGCAGAAGGGCGGCCAGGACTTCTCACTGGCTCCGCTCGGCGCTGGCAGCGGACCGTTTCAGTTCGTTGAATGGAGGCGGAACGACCACCTGACTCTCAAGAAGAATCCCGACTACTGGAGGTCAGGCCTCCCGTACCTGGACGGGCTCACCTACCGGGCCATCCCCGACGTCAACGCGATCCTGGCCGCCCTCAAGACCGGGGACGTCGACATCGCACGCGTCATCGCGGCCAAAGACGTCGCCGCCCTCAAGACGGACTCGTCGTTCGTGTACCGCGATACCCCCGCGATCGGCTTCAACGGGTTCGAGCTCAATACGGGAGCTCCGCCCTTCAACGATGCCGCCAAGCGGAAGGCGGTTGCGACTGCGATCGACAAGTACCAGATCCTGAAGAACATCAACTTCAACATCGGCGTGGTCGGCTACGGACCGATCCCGCCATCGAGCTGGGCTTTCGACTCCAGTGAGAAGATCTACGACCACGCGGACGCCGCCAAGGCTAAGAGCATGGCCACCGGTTTTACATTCACTTTCAAGACGACATCCGACCCCGTCGCCCAGCAGCTGGCTCAGCTCATGCAGTCGCAGCTGGCGGCGGCCGGCATCACGATGCAGATCCAGACCGAGGAGTTCGCGACGTACCAGCAGGAGTGCGCCAACCATCAGTTCCAGGCGTGTGGCGTCAACTGGTCTGGACGGATCGACCCGGACGGCAACATGTATGCGTGGTGGCACACGGGCGGCGACTTCAACGACAGCATGTACAGCAACTCGCAGGTCGACAAATGGCTGGAGGACGCTCGCACCAACAGCGACCAGGCCAAGCGCAAGCAGGACTACGACAACGCCCAAAAGCAGATCGTCGAGGACGCACCCTACGTGTTCAGCACGTTTGGCGTCAGTGCGCAGATCTCGAGCAACAAGATCCAGGGGTTCACGCTGTACCCCGACCTGATGATCCGGATGGCCGGGGTCGGGAAGAGCTGAGCGAAGGCGGCGTCGAGTAGGTTGATGCCGGAGGTGCGACCGGCATGACGACCTACGTCTTGCGCCGACTTCTCCTGATGCTGCCCGTCGCCTTCCTGGTGACGGTGGGCGTGTTCCTCCTCATTCATCTCACCCCTGGCGACCCGGCCTTGATATTGCTTGGCGAAGATCGCTCACCACAGGCGATCGCGCAGATACATCAACAGCTCGGCCTCGACAAGCCGCTCTACGTCCAGTACGTGATCTGGCTCGGACGCATCGCCCACGGCGATCTCGGCCGCTCGATCACAACTCATCAGCCGGTGGGTACCGCGATCGCGGAGCGGCTGCCTGCAACCGTCGAGCTGGGCCTGGCGGCTCTGTTCTGGTCCCTGATCGTCGCGATCCCGCTGGGGACCATCGCCGCGGTGCGGCGCGGATCGATCGCGGATCAGATTGCCACCGGCATCAGCGTCGGGGGCGTCTCGATTCCCAACTTCTTCATCGGCATCGTGCTCATCTTTGTGTTGTCGGTCACCTGGCGACTGTTTCCCTTTGGAGGCTACGTCGCATTCACGAAGGATCCATTCGAGAACCTGCGTCACATCGTGCTGCCGGCCATCGCTCTAGGCACCGCGGGCACTGCGATCAACATGCGGTTCACGCGCTCGTCGATGATCGAGGTCTTGAACAACGACTACATACGAACCGCGATGGCGAAGGGAGCGTCGTGGCGCCGCGTGGTGTTCATCCATGCGCTCAAGAACGCGTTGATCCCGGTGGTCACCATCGTGGGCCTCCAGATCGGCGGCATCATCGAAGGGGCGGTCGTGACGGAGACTGTCTTCACATGGCCTGGAGTGGGCAGGCTTGCTGTCGAGTCGATCTTCAACCGCGACTACACGGTGGTGCAGGGAATCGTTCTGCTCGCCGCCTTCTCGTACATGGTCGCGAACCTGCTGGTGGATCTCGTCTATGGCTGGCTCGACCCCCGGATCTCGTACTCGTGATGACGGAGCCGTGAGCAGCACATCGACGCTGATGACGGCCGAGGGCCCGATCCGGCGAACGCCGATTCGCCTTCTCGCGCTGGGACGCGACTACCCGCGCGTCGCCGCGGCGGCAGCGCTCGTGCTGCTCCTCTTTCTGATCGCAGCCGTGGCGCCCTTGATATCGCCCCATGATCCGCTTGCGATCAGCCCCGACGACTCCTACCTACGGCCCCTGAGTCCAGGTCACCCGTTGGGCACGGACGACCTCGGTCGCGACCTGATGAGCCGGGTTCTGTGGGGCGCGCGCGCGTCGCTGCCGGTGGCGTTCGTAGCGGTGGCAGTCGGCCTGGTGGCGGGCGGCATCATCGGCCTCATCAGCGGCTATGCCGGCGGGCTCAGCGACCTTCTGCTCATGCGCTTCGTCGATGCGCTGCTCGCCTTCCCTGGACTCATCCTCGCCATCGCGATCGTCGCGGCCCTGGGACCAGGCTTGCGTAACGCCATGATCGCAATCGGCATCGTCGCGATACCGGTCTATGCGAGGCTCATACGGGCGGTCGTCCTCCAGCTCAAGCAGCTGGAGTTCGTCACCGCCACGCGTTCGCTCGGAGCCACGCCTCTTCGCCTGATAGTCGGCCACGTAATCCCGAACTTGCTCAACCCGGTCATCGTCCAGGTGTCTCTCTCGGCCGGTTTCGCGATCCTGGCTGAGGCTACGCTTTCGTTTCTCGGCCTGGGCGCCCAGCTTCCGACTCCCGATTGGGGCCAGATGATCAACTCCGGCGCCGGCTTCCTGAACAACGACCCGTGGCTCGCCATCATTCCGGGCGCCGCCATCTCGGTCACCGTATTCAGCTTCAACTGGCTCGGCGATGCGCTGCGCGACGCCCTCGACCCCAGGCTGCGTGGGTAGTGTCCGCGCGCCTGCTCGAGCTCGAGGACGTGCACACCCAGCTGACGCTGAGGGAGGGAGTCGTGCGGGCTGTCGACGGCGTTTCGTTTCACGTCGACGCCGGCGAGACGCTGGGCATCGTCGGCGAATCCGGCTCTGGAAAATCGATGACCGCACTGTCGATCATGCGCCTGCTGCCCCGATCCGGTCGCATCATCGGCGGCAGCATTCGCTTCAAGGGACGCGAACTTCGCGACCTCGCCGAGGCCGAGATGGAGGCGCTGCGCGGGACTGACATCGCGATGATCTTCCAGGACCCTATGACCTCCCTCAACCCTGTTTACCGCACGGGCTGGCAGGTGGGCGAACCGCTGCGAATCCATCGCCATGTCAAAACCGCCGCATCGGTGGCCGCGGCCGTCGGCCTGTTCAAGAAAGTCGGCATCCCGGAGCCAGAGAAACGCGCGATGCAGTACCCCCACATGTTCTCCGGGGGGATGAGGCAGCGAGCGATGATCGCCATGGGACTGAGCACCGGTCCCAGCCTTCTGATCGCCGACGAGCCGACCACCGCGCTCGACGTCACCATCCAGGCACAGATTCTCGACCTGCTTCGCCACCTGAACCGCGAATTCGGAACCGCGACGATCTTGATCACACACAACCTCGGGGTCGTCGCCGGCATGTGCGACCGCGTCATCGTCATGTACGCCGGCAGGATCGTCGAGGAGGGCCGCACTGAAGACGTCTTTGCCAACCCCGAGCACCCTTACACCTGGTCACTGCTCCGCTCGATCCCGCGGCTCGACGCCGAGGTGCGCGGCCGGCTCCAACCGATCGAGGGTTCGCCGCCCGACATGGCGCGCCTGCCGGAGGGATGCAAGTTCCGGTCCCGATGCTCGTTCGCGATCGATCGCTGCGCGACCGAGGAGCCGGAGCTGCGGCAAGTGCGCAGCCAACTCACGAGATGCTGGGTAACGCAGGGCGGTGTCTCGCTCGAATCTCAAAGTGATCTTGACTGAAGCGGCGGCAGCCCGCGGACCGGCCGGAGCGTGGACGTCAAGCGAGCCGCTCGTGGAGGTCAGGGCGCTCAAGACCTGGTTTCCGGTTCGTTCGGGTGTCATCGGCCGGACCGTCGCTCAAGTACGAGCGGTAGACGGCGTCGACCTGGCGATCCGCCAGGGCGAGACGTTGGGCCTGGTTGGCGAGTCCGGATGCGGCAAGTCGACCCTGGGGCGATCCATCCTGCGCCTGGTCGAGCCGACATCAGGAGAGGTCTTCTTCAAGGGCCGCGACTTGTTGCGAATGGGCAGTGGCCCGATTCGCAGGATGCGGCGCGAGATGGCAATGATCTTCCAGGACCCGTTCGCGTCGCTCGACCCCCGCCAGAGCATTGGCGGCATCCTGGGTGAGGCGCTCGACATCCAGCGGCTCAGCCGCACGCGCCGGATGCGTGAGGAACGAATCGCTGAGCTGCTCGACCTTGTCGGCCTCTCGCCCCGGTTTGCGTCCAGGTATCCACACGAGTTCTCTGGGGGGCAGCGCCAGCGGATCGGGATCGCTCGCGCGCTGGCGGTGGATCCTTCCTTCATCGTCTGCGACGAGCCAGTTTCCGCGTTAGACGTGTCGATCCAGGCGCAGATCATCAACCTCCTGCAGCAATTGCAGGAACGACTGCACCTGACCTACCTGTTCATCGCGCACGACCTGTCAGTCGTCAAGCACATCTCGGACCGCATCGCGGTGATGTACGTCGGCAAGGTCATCGAGATCTCCCCGGCCAGGGATCTATACGCGCGGCCGCGCCACCCCTACACCGGATCGCTGCTGTCGGCGATCCCCATCCCGGATCCCCGGATCGAGCGAGGTCGAGAACGGATCATCCTGAAGGGCGACGTCGTTTCGCCGGTGAACCCGCCCAGCGGCTGTCGTTTCCGAACTCGATGTTTCAAGGCGCAGCCTCGTTGCGCGGAGTCCGAGCCGGCGCTGGAAACAGTTCGCGACGGCGAGCATCTCGCCGCCTGTTACTTTCCGCTGTAACGATCAGCGCCCCGCTGCGTAGCCTTGGGCGCCGCGCGGGCTCGCGGCCGCTGACAGCATCCCAGTGCGTGAGTCGCGCGCGACCGCGCACAGACGCCCGAGGGACCATGGGTCGGCTTCCTCCACGTCGTGTCCGCGGCGGCGCAACTCCTCGATGGCAGCGGCATCGACCCGCGATTCGACGTGCAGGCGCCCGGGCTGCGCGTCGTGCGGCGCGAAGGAGCTCGGGAAGTGCGACGTGTGGAACATCGGCGCGTCGATCGCCGCCTGCAGGTCGTGGCCGAAGACCACATGCGCGAGAAAGAACTCAAACGACCACTGGTCCTGCTGGTCGCCACCGGGCGTCCCGAAGGCGAGACGAGGCTCTCCATCTCTCAGGGCCAGCGAAGGGCTGAGCGTGGTGCGAGGCCTCTTACCGCCCTCGAGCCGGTTGGGGTGGTCCGGATCCAGGTTGAGCATCTGCGCGCGCGTGCCCAGGCAGAATCCGAGGCCGTCGACCACGGGTGAGCTCTGCAGCCAGCCCCCGCTGGGCGTGCACGCGACGAGGTTCCCGTGACGGTCGGCGACCGCAACGTGGACGGTATCGCCGCGCGTGTCGCCGACCGACTGCGCACCCGTTCCGGTCCAGTGGCCTTCCGCGACCGCCTGGCCGCCAAGTCTCGGAAGTCGAGGCCGGCGGCCGCCCGGAGAACCCGGTAGCAGCTGCAACGACGCTCGGTCGCCGACCAGCGCGCGACGCTCCGCGGCATAGGTGGTGGAGAGCAGCTCGTCCAGTGGCACCTGCGCGAATTTCGGATCCGCGTACCACGCCTCGCGATCTGCGAAGGCGAGCTTGGAGCACTCGACGACGGTATGAATGTGGTCGGCGGAGAGGAAACCCGCCTTCTCGAGATCGAAGCCTTCTATCAAGCGCAGCTGCTGCAGGAAGACCGGGCCCTGGCTCCAGGGTCCGCACTTGGCGACGGTCCAGTCCTGGAAATCCACCGTCACCGCATCCTCGTGATCCGCTCGATAGGCAGCCAGATCGGCGCCGCCGAGGAAACCGCGGTGGGGCGTGCCGGAGCTGTCCATCAGCTCCTGCCGGCAGTGGCGGTCGATCGCCTCGGCGACGAACCCCGAATAAAAGGCCTGCACGGCGGCGTCGATGCGGGACTCGCGGCTGCCACCGCCGGCTTTGGACTCGGCGACCAGCTTTCGATAAGTCGCCGCCAGGTCAGGGTTGGTGAAACGGCTCCAGCCTGCGGGTACGCCTTGGGGCAGATACACCCGGGCGGATGCGGGCCAGTGCATCCGGAACAGGTCCTCCACAGCGCGAATCGTGTCGGCGATACGGGGGACCAGTGGATAGCCCGACTCGGCGTAGCCGGCGGCGAGCTCGATCACGTCCTCGAGCTCGCGGGTCCCGTGATCACGGAGCATTGTCATCCAGCCGCCGAACGCCCCAGGCACGCAGGCGGCGAGCAGGCCGGTGCCGGGAACTTCGGCGACTCCAAGCGCGCGCATCGCCTCGATGGAGGCGGCCATCGGCGCGGTGCCCTGGCCGCAGATCACCTCGACCCGTCGGTGCGATGCGTCCCAGAGCACTATCGGCACCTCGCCACCCAGCCCGTTCAGGTGCGGTTCGACTACCTGGAGCACGAAACCGGCAGTGACGGCGGCATCGAATGCGTTGCCGCCGGACTCCAGCATGGCCATTCCGCACTGGGTGGCGAGCCAGTGCGTTGAGCTCACCATGCCAAACGTTCCCCTGAGCTCGGGGCGCGTGGTGAAGGGCATCAGCCGATCATAGAGATCGCCTGCGATGCACCCGCGTTGGCATACTGGCCAGGTGACCCACCTCATTGACCTCAGCCATCCGGTGGTGGAGGGCATGGAAACCTATCGACCCTTGCCGCCGCCGCGAGTCGAGATCCTCAACAACTATGACGCCTCCCGTTACGACGGGAAGTCGGAGTTCCTCATCGCCTCGCTGCACCTGTGCGGCAACACGGGTACATACGTGGACTCGCCTCGGCATCGGTATCGGTCCGGCGTGGACCTGGCCGGACTCGATCTCGAGCGCCTTGCCGACCTCCCGATCGTGGTCACCGATACGACTCGCTCCGGGCGCGCAATCGGCCCCGGGGCTCTACCCACGGGCGACCTACGCGGTAAGGCGCTCCTTGTTCGCACAGACTTCTCGCGGCACTGGGGCAAAGACAGCTACTTCAGCGGCAATCCGTTTCTAACTTCTGAAGCGTGCGAGATGCTTGTTGCCACAGGGGTGGCGTTAGTGGGTATCGATTCGCTGAACGTCGACGACATCAACGACATGTCCCGACCCGCCCATACGCAATTG
>VBHB01000178.1 GCA_005880315.1 Chloroflexota bacterium
AGTCGCCTCTCACCCACTCGAGGCGTCCGAGGCCGCGGCGTTCATGGTCGGCAAGCAGCTAGATGAAGAATCGGTGAGGGCCGCGGCCGAGATCGCGGCGAAGCCGGCAAAACCACTCGACAATGCCGATCTCAGCCACTTCTGGCGCAAGCGCATGGTGAGGGTGGTCGTTGAGCAGGCACTTCACAAAGCCGGCGACCAGTAGGGGGTTCTCGGCGGTTAAGCTTCTAGGTCAGCACCCAGAGTGATACGTACCCCGCGCCGGCAATCTGGACAGGGAATGGTTGAGTACGCGCTCATCCTCGCCCTCGTTGCGCTCATCGTCATCGTCGCGCTGATCGCCACAGGCGGCCAGCTCATAAATCTGTTCTCCAACATCAGCGCGACCATGTGTAACTACCACGTAGGGTGCTGACCCTTTCGCGGGGGGGACAGATGTCCTCCGCCGCGGACCCTCCCCTCTCGTCGGCGACGCTGGGTGGCGCCTGGAAAGTGGCATGTTTGGGGGACGGCCGGAATAATCCGGCCTGAGGCTCCACATTGCATTTATTCGCTAAGAGTTCCCCTGGCCAGACCGGCCAGGGTCTTGTCGAGTACGCGTTCATCCTGGCCCTGGTCGTCCTCGTGGTCGTGATCGCGCTCATCGCGACCGGCGGACAGGTGATCAACCTCTACTCCGACATCGTCACGGAGATGTGCAAGGTAAAAGTTGGATGCTGAAGCCGCCTCTCGGCTAGCCCGCTCCCGCCGCTCCTGCGGCTCCCGCCACCACTGTCGCCGCGGCCTGCGCCGCACGAGTGGCCCGCTCACGAATCGAGTCCATGTCCCGGCGCACAAGCGCGTCCTGTGGGAAGAGGGCGCCCGTGAGCCCTACCGCCTTGACGCCCAGTCGCAGGTACGCGGCGATCTGATCGATTTCGACGCCGCCTGACGCCCACAGAGGCACCCCGCCCATCGGCCCCTGCAGTGAGCGGATGTAGTCCGGGCCGCCGACAGGCGCGACCGGGAACACTTTGACCAGGTTGGCGCCCGCAAGCCTGGCGTGATAGATCTCGGTTGGGCTGAGGGCGCCAAGAACGCACAGGAGGTCCTCCTTGCGGCAGGCCTCGGCCACTTCGGGCAGCACGACCGGCGTGACCACGAAGTCGGCCCCGGCCTCCTTCGCGTCGCTGACCGCGCCCGGGTCCCAAACCGTGCCGACGCCCACCGGCACCTTGCCCAGGGTGGTCCCGATCAGGCCGCGGATGATCTCGTACCAGGAAGGCACAGTGGTCGTGATCTCGATCGTGCCGATTCCGCCCTCGATGGCGGCCAGGCACGCCTGAAATGCGGCGTCGGCGTTGTCGGTGCGCATCACCCCACAAACCCCAGTCGGAAAGACACGCTCGATGCTCCTCACCCGCCTTGAATTATGGAGATAGCTGAAACCGCGTAAGGTAGTACATACGTATGACCGGGGCGACTGCGGTGGAGAGCAGCCGAGACCAGATCATCCACGCGGCCGCCGAATCGCTGCTCGAAAACGGCTATTCCGGCACCACGGTCCGCTCGATCGCCTCACGGGCCGGGGTCGCCATCGGCAACCTCCAGTACTGGTTTCCGACCAAGTCCGAGCTGCTCGTCGAGGCGTGGCGCTACCTCACGGCCCGCTCGGTCAACGAGCTGCGGATGGCGATGAACCAGCTGACCGATCCCCTGGAAGTGCTGGAGGTGGGCGTGGAGTCGCTATGGGACTCCCTCCGGCGGCTCGGGGACATCCAGCTGGCGGCTTTCGACCTCCTCGTCCAGGCGCCGCGCACCGAGCGCTTGCGCGCCTACCTGCCCGAGCTGTTCACCCGGTACCGCGAGGTCATCCAGGAGCAGCTGGACCGGCTCGAGGCAGACGGCCGCGTCCGGCTGACCGTGCCTCGAGAGGTGCTGGTGCCGCTGGTGCTGAACACCGTGCTCGGATTCGGCCTTTACTACGTCGTCACGCGAGACGACGAGTCCTGCGTCCGTGCGCTCTCCGCCTTCGGCCAGCTCGCGGCCACCCTGGTCGAACCGGTGTGAGCGTCCAGATCCTCGACCGCGAGCTTGAGAGGCTTGAAGCCCTTTGGGCTGAAGGCCTATCTGATTCGTACCGCTCCTACGTCGAGGTGGTCGCCGGCTATGAGACGGAAGCGCAGCCGAAGCTGGCGCTGGCCGCGGCGCTGATCGAGGTGGGACTTCGCCTGCAGGGGCTCGGCGGCCATGCGGCGCCTCCGCCAACGCTCCTGATGGGCGACCTTTGCCTGGCACGGGCGTCACGGCTGCTCGCCGACTCTGCCGGCCAGGCCCTCCAGGTCGCATTCGCGCAGGCCATCGAGACCGTGTCGGCCGCCGCCGCGTCCGGTCAGCGCTCGCGGCCGGTGCGCGACCTGCTCGTCCATGCATTCGCTGCCGGCCGATGATCTCGGGACGCCTTCGGTTCGACACGTCGCACGCCACCGAGTTCGTCGACCTCACCCAGCGCGTTAGCGACGAGATCGAGAAAGCCGGCCTGCGGACCGGACGCATTCATCTGCAGTCGCTGCACACCACCCTCGGCCTCGCGATCAACGAGAACGAGCCGCTGCTGCTTCGTGATTTCGAGCATCTGCTCGAGCGCCTCGCGCCGGGCGACGCCGGCTACGAGCACGACGACTTCACGCGTCGCTTCGAGGTCGCGGTCGACGAACCGGTGAACGGCCACGCGCACTGCCGCCAGCTACTCCTCACCGGCTTTTTGACATTGCTCGTCGAAGAAGGGCGGTTGGTCATGGGTCGCTGGCAATCGGTGTTCGCAGTCGAGCTCGACGGCCCGCGCCACCGCCAGCTCGCGATGCAGCTGGACGGCGAATTCTCACCTCCCCACCGTGTGGGGAGGTCGGCTGCGCAAAGCGCAGCCGGGTGGGGGGATGAAACTACCCAGCTCGTCGAAATGGAGATCACCCGGCAGCTGATGACCGACCCCGACCCCGTGGCGGTCCCCATGCGCCGCCTCATGGAGGCGGGGGGCAAGCGCCTGCGGCCCAAGCTCGTGCAGCTCACGTCGCGTATCGGCCCCAGGCAAGAGCCTGTCCGGGCAGCCTCACTTGCCGCCGCTGTGGAGCTCCTCCACAATGCCACCCTCATCCACGACGACTACGTCGACGAGTCGACCCACCGCCGGGGCCGCCCGACGGTCGCCGCGGCAGAAGGTGCCGAGCGCGCCATCGCTGTCGGGGACTACTACTTCGCGAAAGCGACCCGCCTGATCGCGGAGCTCGGCAACGCGAGCGTGGCGACGACGATGGCGGAGGCGCTCGAGGCGATCTGCGCCTCGCAGATCGACGACGTCGCGCAGCGCGGCGCGTTTCCCGGCGACCACGACTCATACCTGCGCGTCGTGCGCGGCAAGACGGCGGCCCTCTTCGCGGCGGCCTGCGTGTCCGGAGCGCTGCTGTCGGACGCGCCGGCTGATGTCGTCGAGGCGCTGCGCCGTTACGGCGAGCTGCTGGGCATCGCGTTCCAGATGGCCGACGACATGGTCGACTTCAGCCCTGACTCAGGCAAGCCGATCGGCCTCGACATCCGGCAGCGCGCACTGTCGCTGCCCCTGATCTACGCGGCGGAGGATCGCTCGGTCGGTAAAGAGGTGCGCGACCTGCTTGCCGGTTCGCTGGGCGACAGAGAGGTCGATCGGGTCGCGGACCTTGTCACCGCCAGTGACGCTCTGCGGCGGGTGGGCGACGAAGCGCGGGGCCTCGTCGAAGAAGCGGTACGAGAGATCGAAGCCGTCGAGCTCGACGGCTTGCGGCCTACGCTCGTCGGCCTTGCGCGTTCAGCGGTCGACCGCACCGCCTGAGAGCAGCCCAACCGTTCCCGCCGCCAGGCCTTTGTAGCGGATGCCCTTCCAGCCGGCGACCACCGCCAGGGCGCGCAGCTCGTCCGCGTTGCGATAGGAGTCGATGGTGTCGCTGAGGTAGCGATAAGCCGTGGGCTGGCCGGACAGAACGCCGCCGACCGCAGGCAACAGCGTGCGCAAGTAAACCCGATACGCGGATCCGACCGGCCCATTGGGCGGCCGCACGAACTCGAGCACGACGGCTCGCCCGCCCGGCTTGACGACGCGCAGCATCTCGCGCAGCCCACGCACGGGGTCGGCGAGATTGCGAAGGCCGAAAGCGATCGTGCTCGCGTCGAAGCTCCGGTCCTCGAATGGCAGGTTGAGGGCGTCGCCGTCGAGGAACTCGACGCCAGGGTGGTCGGCGCGCGCGACCTCGAGCATCTGCCTGCTGAAATCCAACCCGACCACGCGACCGCCGGCGCCGGCGATCCGAGCCAGCAGCGCCGTGAGCTTGCCCGACCCGCAAGCGACGTCCAGCGCCGAGCCGCCCATCTTGAGCTCGGTCGCCCTCGCTGCGCAGCGTCGCCAGCCGCCATCCGTGCCGGCCGACAGCACAGTGTTGACGAGGTCGTATCGCCGCGCGATGCGGTCGAACATCGAACGCACCGCTTGAGGGTCTCGTTCTGAAATGACCGCTAGCCCCGATGCCAGACCGATGCAATGCCCTGTCCCACGCCTATGCACATCGTCGCCAGGCCGAACTCGGCGTCGCGGTGGGCCATCTCGCGGACGAGCGTGCTCACCAGGCGCGCGCCGCTGCTGCCGAGCGGGTGACCGAGGGCGATCGCCCCGCCGTTGACATTGACTTTCTCTTCGTCCAGCCCGAGCAGGCGGATGCACGCGAGCGACTGCGCCGCAAAGGCCTCGTTGAGCTCGACGACTCCGATGTCGGACGCCTGCAGCCCCGCCTTCTCCAGCGCCTTCATCGACGAAGGCACCGGACCGATGCCCATGTAGTCGGGGTGCACGCCGGCCGGGGCCGAGGCGACGAACCGCGCGATGGGCTGCAGGTTGCGTTCACGCGCCTTTGACTCCGACATCAGCACCAAGGCGGTCGCACCGTCGTTCAACGGTGACGAGTTGCCGGCGGTAACCGAACCGTTGGATGCGAACGCCGGCTTGAGCTTTGCCAGCGCCTCGAGCGAGGTGTCCTCGCGCGGGCCTTCGTCAGCGGTCAGGCGGACCGGCTCTCCCTTGCGCTGGGGCACCGCCACCGGCACGATCTCCTCGGCCAGCCGACCTGATTTCTGGGCGGCGACCGCGCGCTGGTGGCTGCGCAGGGCGAACGCGTCCTGGTCCTCGCGCGACACCTCGTATTTCTGGGCGACGCGCTCGGCGGTCTCCCCCATCTGCAGCGTGCCGTACATCTCCGCCATCTTCGGGTTGACCAGCCGCCAGCCCAGAGCGGTGTCGTAAATCGTTTGCGGGCCGCGCGGAAAAGCCGAATCCGGCTTGGGCATCACCCATGGCGCGCGGGTCATGCTCTCCACGCCGCCGGTGACGACGATGTCGGCGCCCCCGGTCTGGATCTCGCGAACGCCCGCGATCGTGGCCTGCATCCCGGATCCACAAAGGCGGTTGACAGTCTGCCCTGGGACCTCGACTGGAAAGCCCGCGAGGAGCAATGCCATGCGCGCAACGTTGCGGTTGTCCTCGCCGGCGCCGTTGGCGCAGCCGAGGATGACGTCTTCGACCTCTTCCGGCTTGACGTGTGCGCGGTCGCACGCCTCCTTGAGCACGATCGCAGCGAGGTCGTCCGGGCGTACGTCTTTGAGCTGGCCGCCGTAGCGGCCCATCGGCGTGCGCGCGGTCGCGACGATGACCGCCTCGTGAAGCTGCATTTATCCCCTCTCCCCTTCGGGGAGAGGGTCGGGGAGAGGGGCGTGAGTAGTCATTAAGACTTCTTGCGGCGCGCGAGAAACGCCTTGACGCCCTCCGCAAACTCGGGACTGGCCGCCTGCGCCTCCTGCAAGTACGACTCGAACTCAAGCGCCTCTTCGAAGCTCGACTCCAGCGCGTGGACCACCGCGCGCTTGGCGCCGGCCAGGGCCTGGCGCGGCTGCGAGGCGAGATGGCCGGCGAGCTCACGCACCTCGTCCTCTAGGCGTTCGGCCGGCACGAGGCGGTTGATGACGCCCAGGCGGTGCGCGTCGGTCGCCGACAGCGGCTTGCCCGTGAAGAACATCTCGTAGGCGATGCCGGTGCCGGCCAGTCGCGGTAGCAACCAGCTGACGCCCCCGTCGGGCGCCAGGCCGATGTTGATGAAAGCCTCCAGGAGGTAAGCCTCAGGAGTTGCGATCCGAATGTCGCACGCGAGTGCGTAGCTGGCGCCGATGCCAACAGCAGGACCATTCATCGCGGCGATGACCGGCTTGGGCATGGTGCGGAGGCGCGTGAGCATCGGCATGTACTCGTTTCGCAGCACGTTGCCGACGTCTTCCGGCGTCCGCATTCCGGCGCTGTCGGCCATCATCTCGGTGACGTCCGCGCCCGAACAAAACGCGCGGCCAGATCCGGTGAGGACGACAACGCGTACCGCATCGTCGCGCTCGACCTGCTTGATCGCTTCGCCCAGCTGCTTGCGCGTCAGCGCGCCGATGGCGTTCATCTTCTCCGGCCGGTTGAGCTGGATGAGCCCCACGCCATCGTGGACGTGGACGTTGACGTGGACCTCGACCTCGGTCGCCATCCCTATTCCTCCCTACCTGCCTTTGAATACTGCCTTTCGTTTCTCGAGGAAGGCTCGCATGCCTTCCTTCTGGTCGTCGGTCGAAAACAGGAAGTAGAAGCTCTTGCGCTCCGCGGCGAGCCCTTCGGCGAGCGGCGCCTCGAACGCCTTGAGCACCGCCTCCTTCGCCATCCTGAGCGCGAGCGGCGCCTTCTGGGCCAGCTGACGGGCGACCCGTTTCGCAACCTCGATCGTCATCTCCGCGGGCACGACCTTGTTGACGATGCCCAGCTCCCGCGCGCGCGCGGCGGTGATCGGCGCTCCGGTGAGGACCGTTTCCATGGCCGCGTACTTGCCCGCGGTGCGCGGCCAGCGCTGCGTCCCGCCGGCGCCAGGGATGATGCCGAGGTTGATCTCGGGCTGGCCGAAGCGGGCGGAATCGCCGGCGATGATCATGTCGCACATCAGCACGAGCTCACAGCCGCCGCCCAGCGCGTAGCCGTTGACCGCCGCGATGAGCGGCTTGGTGAAGGCGGCGATGCCGGCCCAGCGGCCGGTCTGGTCGCGGTGCAGCTGTTCGACGGCGGTGCGCTCGGCCATGTCGCTGATGTCGGCGCCGGCCGCGAACACCTTGGGCCCGCCGGTCAGCACGACGGCGCGCACGCGGTCGTCCGCGTCGAGCTCGCGGAGGGCCTGGTTGACCTCGCCGATGAGCTCGGGGCTTAGCGCATTGAGGACCTTTGGACGGTTGAGCGTGACAGTGGCGATCGGGGGCTCGACATCAACCTGGATGTGCTCGTAAGCCACGCCGTCTATGATCGGCCATATGGCGACGGACCGGCTTCGGGACTCCTATGGGCGGGTCGCCGACGACCTCCGGATCTCCATCACCGACCGCTGCAACTTCCGCTGCATCTACTGCATGCCGGCGGAGGGCCTCAAGTGGCTGAAGCGGGACGACCTGCTCAGGTTCGAGGAGATCGCACGCCTGGCCCGCCTGTTCGTGGAGCGGTACGGCGTGCGCACAATTCGCATCACCGGGGGCGAGCCGCTGGTGCGCGTCAAGGTCGAGGAGCTGGTGGGAATGATCAACGAGATCGACCCCACCCTGGACATCACGATGACCACCAACGGCGTGCTCCTGCGCGAGAAAGCGCAATTGCTGAAGGACGCAGGCCTCAAGCGAATCAACATCTCGCTCGACACGCTGCACATGGACCGCTTCCATGAGATTGCTCGGTCGGACGCATTCAAGCGTGTGATGGACGGCATCGACGCGTCGAGTGAGGCCGGCCTATCGCCGATCAAGCTGAACATGGTCGTCATGAAGGGAAAAAACGACGACGAGGTCGTCGACTTCGCGCGGCTGGCACGCGACAAGGGCTACGAGGTGCGCTTCATCGAGTTCATGCCGCTTGACGGCGACAACATCTGGACCGTCGACCAGGTCGTACCGAGCCGGCGCATCCAGGAGCAGATCGAAGACCTGTTTCCGCTGCAGCCCGTCGTCGACACGCGGCCGGGCCCGGCGACCCGTTTCAAGTTCGCCGACGGCACCCCAGGTGGCGTGGGCTTCATCTCCTCCGTGAGCCAGGCGTTCTGCACCACATGCAACCGCATCCGGCTCACCGCCGAAGGCGGCCTGCGCACGTGCCTGTTCTCGCTGCAGGAGACGCCGCTGCGAGAGCTCATTCGCTCCGGCGCGTCCGACGACCACCTCGGCCGCGTCATCGAGACGGCGGTGTGGCGAAAGGAAGAAGGCCACCTCATCAACCAGCCGGGGTTCATCAAACCGGCCAAGAACATGTCCCAGATCGGGGGATGATCCGGGAGCTCCAGGCCGGGGCGACCCATCTCGCGTACAAGGCGATGTCCGAGCTCAGGCCGGACATTGGGCTGGAGTCGGTGTTCGCCGAGCACGTAGACAACAACCTGAGGCCTGAGGGTTATCGCCTGGTCGGCTTCTTCGTCAAGGAGGACACGTATGCGGCAGCGGTCGCGGGGTTCCGGATCGTCCACATGCTGGCGTGGGGCCAGTTCATGTACTGCGACGACTTGAGCACGCGGTCCGCGCACCGGGGCCAGGGGCATGCGGGGCAGCTGATGGACTGGATGATCGATGAGGCCAAACGCCTTCACTGCGATGGCTTTCACCTCGACTCCGGCCTGGGCCCCGACCGAGCCGACGCCCATCGCCTGTACTTCAACAAGCGAATGCGGATCTCCGCATTCCACTTGATGCGCCCGGTCTGACAGCTCCTGCACCTAGGCCCGCCCTAAGCTAACGGGCATGCTTCGACCCGAGGAAGCCCAGCGCCCTTTCACAGTCACCGAGCTCGCCAACGAGATCCGGCGCGAGCTGCGGCCGCTCACCGCCATGCTCGTGAAGGGCGAGGTGAGCGGGATGAAGCGCGGCACCAAGGGCCACTACAGCTTTGCGATCAAGGACGGGCAGAGCCTGATCAACGGGTTCCTGTATGCAGACGATGCGCGGCGCGTGACCACCCTACCGGAGGACGGCCAGGTGTTCATCTTCAGGGGTCGCGTCGATTTCTGGACTCAGTACGGGACCATCCGCTTCGTCGTCGACCAGATCGAGTTCGACGACGTCGGCAAGCTGCGCGCGCGACTGGAGGAGCTGAAGCGCAGGCTCGAAGCCGAGGGCGCGTTCGCGGCCGCGCGCAAGCGCCCGCTTCCCTTCCTGCCCGATGCCGTGGCACTGCTCACGTCACCCACCGGGGCGGTCATCCACGACCTCCAGGAAACGATCTGGGAGCGCTATCCGAACATGGGCATCGTGGTTTATCCCGTGCAGGTGCAGGGGACGGCCGCCCCGATGAGCGTGTCGCGCGCCATGCGCCGCTGCAACCAGGAGGCGCTTGCCCAGGTGATCGTCCTGGCGCGAGGAGGCGGCAGCTTCGAAGAGCTGTACGCGTTCAACACAGAGCTCATCGCCCGCGCGATTCTCGATTCCGGCCTGCCCGTCGTCACGGCACTGGGCCATAGCTCGGACCGGACGATCGCCGACATGGTCGCTGACGTCGAAGCGCGCACGCCCACCGAAGCGGGCGCCCGCGTGGTGCCCAAGAAATCCGACCTGGTCGCAATGCTGCGCGAACGCGAGCGGCGCCTCGACCGGGAGACCAACCAGCGTGTGCTGCGCGAGACCGAGCGACTACAGGTGAAACGGGCGAGGCTGGTCCAGATCCTGCCGGCAATGCTGCGCGCGCGTACCGACCGGCTTGCCCACGCGGCGGCGAATCTCGCGCGGCTCAGCCCTGTGCAGCAGGTGGCGCGGCGCGAGGAGGCGCTGCGCGAGCGATCGCGAAGGCTGGCCGCGGCCGGCACCGCCCGGCTGACGCGCAGCCGCAACGCGCTCGCATCACGACGCGCGCCGGACCGCCTGGAGCGCGTGCTGGCGGAGAGGTTCGCCGCCGCCACGCGCGGCCTCGAGCACCGGAGGCAAAGGCTGCTTGCGCTCAGTCCCGATGGCGTCCTGTCACGCGGCTACAGCATCACGCAGGACGCGGAGTCCGGCGTCGTCATCCGCTCCGCTGCTGAGACCGCTGTCGACCGCAAAGTCAATATCCGGCTGGCAACCGGCCGGGTGGGCGCCCGGGTAGAAAAGGTCGAGCCATGAACGAACAGCTGACGTACGAGCAAGCCCTCGAGAAGCTGGACCAGAAGCTGAAGCTCCTGGAGGACGGCGACCTCACCCTCGAGGACGCGCTCAAAGCCGTCGACGAGGCCCGGGTCTACCTGAAGATCTGCACGGAGCGCCTCGAGGCAGCGCGGAAGAAGATCGAGGTCCGCCCCGAACCCGACGCCTGATTCAGCCATGCGGGCACAAATGACCGTATCCCGGTCACGTGTTACAGCCATTCCTGCACAGGTGTCGCCCGTTCCAGAAAAACCAGGTCCGGTCCAATCAACCCATAAGCGCTTAAGCTGGGGCCCGGAATCCGGACTCAACCGGTTGGGAGGGAACACATGGCCACCATCACGTTGGACTCATTGCGGCAGCAGGTTCGCGGCGATGTCATCGCGGCAGAGGATGCCGGATACGACGAGGCGCGAGCGGTTCGTAACGCGATGATCGATAAGCGACCCATCGTTGTGACGCGACCGGTCAACGCCGGCGACGTCATCGCCGCCGTCAACTTTGCGCGGGAGAGTCGCCTCCCGCTGGCAATTCGTGGAGGGGGGCACAGCGTGCCGGGGTTCGGCACCTGTGACGGTGGCGTTGTCATCGACATGTCTCGGATGCGCGGCGTCCGCGTCAACCCCGAGAAGCGAACAGCGAGGGCTGAAGGGGGCGCCACGTGGGGCGACTTCAACTCCGCGACGAACGCCTTCGGTCTGGCCACGACCGGCGGGATCATCTCGACCACCGGGGTCGCGGGCCTGACGCTCGGTGGTGGAATCGGTTACCTCGCACGTGGCTACGGCCTGTCACTCGACAACCTGATTTCAGCCGATGTCGTCACCGCCGACGGGCGGTTCCTCGTCGCGAGCGAGAGGGAAAACGAAGACCTCTTCTGGGCCATCCGCGGTGGCGGTGGCAACTTCGGCGTGGTGACTTCGTTCGAGTTCCGCCTGCACCCGGTCGACAACATCTACGGCGGCCCGATGTTCTACGAGCTGAAGTACGCCGGCGACATCCTGCGCTTTTATCGCGAATACATCGCAAGCGCTCCCGAGGAGATGGGTGCATTCCCGGCGTTCCAGATCGCACCACCGCTCCCGTTCATCCCCGAGAATCGCCACGGCGACACGTTTGCCCTCGTGGTCGCGTGCTGGGCTGGACCAATCGACAAGGGTGAGAAAGCGCTCAAGCCGTTCCACGACGTGGCCCCCGTCTTCGCCGAGCACGTTGGGCCCATGCCGTATCCGGCGTTGAACAGCGCGTTCGACGGACTGTACCCACCGGACCTGCAGCACTACTGGAAGGCCAACTTCGTGAAGGAACTCACCGACGAGGCGATCAACGCGCACGTAGAGCACGGCTCCAAAGTGCCGGCGATGACCTCGACCATGCACATCTATCCGATCAACGGCGCCGTTCACAAGGTGGCGTCGGACGAGACGGCATTCGCATATCGCGACGCCAACTTCGCGACGGTGATCGCGGGAATGTGGCCCGACCCCGCGCAGAACCGCGCGAACATCAAGTGGGTGCGCGACTACTACGAGGCGACCGCGCCCCATTCAGAGGAAGGCGGCTACATCAACTTCATGGCCGAAGACGACCAGAGCCGCATCAAGGCCAATTACCGAGGGAACTACAACCGCCTGGTCGAAGCCAAGCGCAAGTACGACCCCGACAACCTCTTCCACGTAAACCAGAACATCAAACCCTAGTTGATTTCGCAGGGGAGAGGGGATCGGAGCCCCCTCTCCCCGCAGGGGAGAGGGTTGGGGAGAGGGGTGTGCAGCAGTAGGCATGTAAAGAACGTTGGCATGGGATGTTCGTCATATGAACATGGGGCCATGCGACGAGACACTTACTACCAGAAACTTGCGCGGGACCTCCGGCGGCACATGAACTCGGCTGAGCAGCTGGTCTGGTCGAAAGTCCGCGCACATCGCATGGGCGGTCGCAAATTCAGGCGGCAGCACCCAATCGGCCAATACATCGTCGACTTCGTCTGTCTCGAGGCGCGATTGGTAATCGAAATCGATGGCGAAACGCATGGCAATGACTCACGCGAAGCACTCGATGCCCAACGAACGGCGTTCCTAGAGAAGCAGGGCTTCCGCGTCCTTCGCTTCTGGAACGACTACGTCTATACCAACCTTGACGGCGTCACCGAAGTGATTTACGACGCCCTCAATCCCAGCGAGCGTGCTCCAAGCCCCTCTCCCCAGCCCTCTCCCCTGCGGGGAGAGGGGGACTCAGCTGCCTGACTTCCTACGCCGTTTGGGCGTAAACACCCCAGCCAGGATCGCCATGGCCAGGAGCCACAACCAGGCGTTGCCCCCGGGGGTCGGGGGGACGCCGGTGTTGGGCAAGCCGGGGGTCGTGCTGCCGGTCACGATCGACGACGCGGAGTCGTTGGCGGGATCGAAATCCGTGGGCGTGCCGGCTGTGCGGGTGGCGGTGTTGGTAACCGGGGTCGTTCCATTCACGGTGACCGTGAGCTGAAGCGTCGCCGAGGCGCCATTGGTCAGAGCGCCGATGTCCCAAAGGCCCGTGCCCGGCGTATAGGTCCCCTGGCTCGCAATCGCCGACACGAAAGTGAGGCCGGCCGGAACCGAATCTGTGACCTGCACCCCGGTCGCGTCGTTGGGCCCTAGGTTGGTGGCGGTCACTGTGAACGTCACGTTCGTGCCGACCGCAGGCGTCGGGTTGCTCACCGACTTGGTCACGCGGATGTCCGCTGCGGTCGCCACGATGACGAGCGGTGTCAACACCGTGTTGCTCGGGTAATACGTCCAGGTGTCCAGGCCTTTGGCGTCACCGAACGCCCCGGTGCAGGGCACGTTGGTGTTGCCACCCGCCGCCGTTCCGAACGCACGCTGGGCGCTGCTCGTGTTGAAGCCGCTGATCGGGTTCGCAGCCGTCGTGGCCGGTGGATTGTTTCCGCACAGGGCGTTGCCCACGGTATTCCCGGCATCGACCACGGTCCCGCTCAACGTCTGGTAGGCGCGGTCGTCGTAGAAGCCCGACGAGCAGCCGCCTGTCAAGACTGGGCAGACGCCTCCCGGTGGGTTCAGCAGGGTGATCGTCGGCCCGCCCTGCGTGTCGTTCTCGACGTCGATCATCGGGAAGTGGTACTCGCCGCCGTGAAACGCCGCGTGCACCGTGTACGTACCCACCGGGAACGCGGTCCCGACGTTGTCCTGGCCGTTCCACGTCACCGTCTGCGCACCGGCTCCTCTCACTCCACGCAGCGAGCGATTGGTGGACAGCGTCGGATCGAAGTTGATGCCGTCGCGGCTGATGACGATGTCGTAGACGCCCGGCACGTTGCTGGTGAAATGGAAGGTGCCGCCGGAGTTGACGGTGCTGGTGTTGCCACCCACGTTGCCCGAGAACGTGAGGGAGGTCATGACCGGCGCCGTCGGCGTCGTCGGGATGCTCAGAGCGGTCAGAGCGCCGGCCGACGGCGGCTCGAAGAACAGCGGGAAGCTCGGGCGCGCGAACGTCACGCCGCCCTGAATGTTCGTCAGCTGGCCGGGCGACCCTAGGTTGCTCGCGACGGCATCGTGATACAGAGGCGTCGCGCCGTCGGAGTCGAGAAAACCGACCTGGTTGCCGTACACGAGCCAGCCGTTCGGATCCATGCCGCGGAGGTCGACGCGGTATCGGTAGCCGTCTGCCGTCACGGGAAACACCGATGGAAAGACGGGCAAGCCGTTGCCTGCCGTGAACAGCGCTAGGTAATAGGTGAAGACGCGACCCGTGATGTTCACGGGCGAGGTGACATTCGCCCGCACGGTGGCATCCCACGCGGCAACCGATGACCCCTGCGTCGCGTTGAAGTCGTTGGCGCTCGCAAGCGCGACGTCGGCGACCACCGCCCCATCGGTGTTGGTCGTGAACCCGTCCGGGCCCAGGAACGCGATGTCGTAGATGCCCGCCGACGGCGCCGCATAGTGGCACGGGACATAGCCGCCGGCGACGCCACCGGCGGGAATCGTGTCCGGGCCGGCGAGCTCCTCGGAGCGGCTGGTGATCTGGCCCTGCACGCCGGTGCGCTGGGCGTTGCAGCTGAAGCTCGGCGCCGCGGCCACGTTTTCACTTCCGATCGGGCCGGTGACCAGGCCCGGGTTCCAAACGAGAATGTCGCTCGCACCCTGCCCCACCGCGCTGGAGCCGAGCAGCAGGACCTCGCCGGCGTTCATGAAGGCCTTGATGAGCGTGCGCCTCGTGACCAACCCTCCGCCGTAGCTGCTGGTGCGCCACTCCGTGTTGGCGCGATTACCGGCCGCCCCACCGGGCCAGAGGTTTGCGCTGCCCGATGCGAGCGCCGGCTGGATGCCGAGGCCCACGGCGACCAGGGCGCAGGCGAGCGCGGAGACGATGCGGAGCGAAGCGGGCTTACGCAAGGACGGCGCCCACCAGCAGCCTCTGCGTATCCGTGCCCCGGGCAGTATCCCAGACACCGGCGCAGGTGATCAGCGTCAGGGTCGCGACCGGACTCGGCGCGAAGAGCGACGGGATCCGCGCGCCGGCTGCGACGACGGTTCGGGTGGTCACCTTGAACACCACGCGTGACCCGTCCCCGCGGATGACGACCACTTCATCGCCGGCTCGCAGCTGCGACAGGCGCGTGAACACCGCCGAGCCGGTCCACCAGTTGACGTGACCGTTGATGAGCGCGTTGCCGGGCAGGCCGGGGGCGGGACCGAGCCGGTACCAGGCGACGTCACGAAAGTCGCCCGGAGTGTCGAGGTTGCGGTTGGCGTCGAGGCCCCGAGCCTCGATCTTGGCGTCGACGCCGATGCGGGGGATGACCAGCTCGGTGGGCGTCCACGGCGAAACGAGACGGGATGTGGCCTGCGTGCCGGCCGATGGAGCCGCCGCCACTGGCGATCCGGCCAGCACTTTGGCCGTGGCCATGCCGCTTTCGCTGGGCTGTCCCTTGAAAGACGTGAATAGAAGGAAGAACAGAGCGAGCGCGACCGTCCGCGGCGGCATGTACGCCGCGGATTCTAGATGTGAGGTACCGGGGTTGTCCCTTTATTGGTGGTAGATGCAGCCGGCGGCTGAGGGCCGGATTCGAGCTGGTCGTTCATGATGCGAATGCGCTGGCTGAGGTTTCTGACGAACTCCAGCAGCACCTCGGGGTGCTCGTGGACGAGCGCGTGAAGCCGATCGCGGCGCAGCACGCGTACGGTCGTGGCCTCGGTCGCCTGCGCCCCGGCCGATCGCGGCTGGTCGTCGAAAACGCCCATCTCGCCGATCACGGAGCTTGTGCCGAGCCGAGCCAGCGTGACCTCGCGGCCTTCATGGTCGAGGTGGACCCGCACCTCACCTTCGAGCACCACAAAGAGCTCCGAGCCGACGTCGCCCTTCAAAAAGAGCGACTCGCCCTTCGCGTAGTGCCGGGTGACCATCAAGCGGTCGATGCTCGACAGCTGTTCGAGCGTGAGAGCGCTGAACAGCGGCACTCGCTTGAGCGCGATGAGCTCCTTCACGCCATCCCCAAGGCCGTGCGCGGCTGCGCCGGCGGCTTCGGAGATCCACCGGTCGGGGTGAGCGGCAAGCGCGTGCAGCTCCGCATCCGACAGAGACCGCGCCGAGACGTCATCGAATGCATCCGGGTCGAGGAGCTGCGCCAGTGGTGGGGCGAGCCATGCGGGCCCGAAGTTTAGCAACGTTTCCAGGCCCTCCACCCTCGCTTGAGGCTCGCCGGACATGACCCCTCGCTCGACGGTCGCGAAGCCCCGCTTGCCGTGCAGAGCACGCATCGCGCCGAGCCCGGATTCGGCGGCGTGGCCGGCGTAATCGTCGAGCGCGATGCGAAGGAACGCATAAGCCGCTGCCGCGTCGCCGTCATGGTGTGCGCGAGCGCTGGCGGCCGCACGCTTCGAGATTCGCGCCGACTTGACCCCGTCTCCAATCAGGTGCTCGAGGTGAACGCGCACGCGATGGAACAGGTCGGGGCGGCCGCTGCGGATGAGCGCCTCCACGGCCGCGGCCGCGGTGTCCTCGCGAGATTCCAGCAGCGGCAACGTCAGCGCCAGCGCCTCCGGCGCTTGAGCCGCCATCGCCTCCGAGGCCAGGCGCCGCACCTCGCGGTCGCCGCTCGCGAGCGAGGCGACGAGCGCTTCGGCGAACGCCGGCCGCTCGTCGCCGGCAGGCGCCCACCTTACCGCCTGCCGGAGCGCTTCCCGCCGCACCTCGGCGTCATCGTCGCGAAGGCACGCGACCATCCCGGCTGCGGCGGCAGGCACATCGGCCTTGAGCTTGGCGAAGCTCCGTATGGCCTCCAGGCGAACGCGGGCGTCGCGGTCCTGGAGCCCGTCGACCACGGTGGCCCGGCCGCCGACGAAGGCCGCCGCCCACACCGCTGCAGCACGCCGCATCGGGTCGACCGAGTGCCAGAGCCGATGCAGCAGCACGCCTGATTGGTCCCAGGGCGGGTCGTGCGCCGCCCCCGACACCGCCGCGGCCGCGACGACCCAGCCATCGGGGTCGTCTTTTGCCACCTGGAGCTGGTCGTCGGTCACCGCAGCGGGCGGCGCCAGCTGGAGGCCGAGCCGCCGCACCATCGCATCGGTTGAGGCGAGCAGCTCAGGCAGCATGGCGGCGAAAGTCTCCGGCGCGAGCCGGGCCAGGGCGGCCGCGGCAAACGGCCGAGACTTGTCGTCACCGGTGCGGATGAAGCCGCGCAGCTCGTCGACCTGCGCCTCTGTCGGCCGGCCGAGGGCGCGCTGAAAATCGTTCAATGAAACCGCGTGCGTGCGCAGACGCTCGTAGATCGCGCTGACGTAGAGACTCCGGACTCGATATGCGGCGGCGATGAAGAGCACCGACAGCACGATGCCGATCACGGCCAGCGCCTGCACCGTGGCGGAGGCGAACTGCTGGACCAGCAGCAGGCCGGCTCCAGTGATCACCGCCGCGCCGGGCAGCACTAGATTGTCAAGCAGCAGCTTCAGCTTCGGGCCGACCTGCGCGGGCACGACGCCGCCGAGCACGCTCTGCGCCGGATCGTCCAAGCCGGTCTGCAGTCCGTTGCGGACGATGAAGAGAAACAGGGCGGTCGCCAGCACCGGGTTGATCGCGACCGCCACGAAGCCCACCAGCGTGAACGCGGGCAGCGCCATGATCGCGTTCTTGATCCCAAGCTTGTCCAGCACCAGCGGGGTGATGAACAGGCTGATCGCCAGCTGCACCAGGTAGCTGGCCAGCCAGGCGTTGCCGATCAGGATGGTCAGCTCCTGCAGGTTGTTGTGCGTGGCGCCGACGAAGACCAGCGCCACCAGGTAGTCGCCGACGCGGCTGGTAACCTGCAGCACCAGCGCAAGCAGCACGAGCGCGAGGACCAGCTTGCTCCCGGTCACGTACTGGAACGCCCCACCCAGGAGCCTGAGCACGCCCTGGCGGTGACGCACCACATGCTCATGCGCCTCGAGCTCGTCGGCGTCGTCGACGAAGCTCGGCCGGAACAGCCGCCGTTCCAGCCACTCCGACATCAACGCCGCGGCCGCCGCACCGATGGCCCACACGAACAGCAGCGGCTCGGTGGCGTAGATCGCGACCAGCGTGGTCGTGAACCCGGCGAGGATGTAGCCGACGCTCGAGCCCGCCGCGATGACGGGGAAGACGCGTTTCCCCTCGAGCACGTTGAAGTGCTGGCTGACGAACGTCCAGAAGTTGAGCATCACGAGCTCGAAGGCGATGGAGTAGATGACGTAGACGGTGAATGCCACAGACGGCGATTCCGAGAAGAAGTAGGTGACGTAGAGGATCGGCGCGATGACCGCGTTGACCACGAGGTTCAATCGCAGTGCGCGGCCGACGCCGAGGCGGCGCGTCAGCGCGCCCTGCAGGGCGACCATAGGCCACACCGCGAGCGCGAGCACGATGAAGAACAGCGGGTAGGCGTGGGGTCCCGCCTTGACGAGGAAGATCGCCTGGGTGGCGTTGAAGGCCGTGTACATCGCCCAGCCCAGGACGATCGCGAAGCCCGCCACCTGCAGCGTCCGGTCGAGCTCGCTGCGGCGCACGTGGAGGAATCGGGCCAGGAGCGGGGCGGCGGTCACCCGGGGATTATCCAGCCGGGAATACGCGATTTAGGCTGCCCTTAGGGCGGCAGACACGGTAAAAATTCACCGTGCGAATCCGCGTGCTGGCCTGGTCGATCTCGGCGTTGATCCTGGGCGCCTCCTGCAGCGGGCCAATGCCGGGGATAGGCCCCCGGCCCTCGAGCCCGGTGACCGCGTCTACCGTCCTGACACCCGATCGCGGTTCGCTCGTGTTCTCCGACGACTTCAACGATTCGAATGGCGGCTGGTCGCGGGATTCGACCGCCGATTTCAACGCTTCGTTCATCGGGGGGGCTTATGTGGTCGTGGCGCGAAATTATGTCGACCACGAGATCGCGGTGCCATATGTCGACCCGAAGGACCAGCTCTCCGTGGCGGTGACGGCGACCCAATCGCTAGGCTCGCCCGCCCTGGCCGGCTTTGGCGTGGGCTGCGTTCGCGGCCTGACGGACCCCACAGTTCATTACACCTTCGTCGTGATGGTCGGTGGAACGTGGAATCTGTACCGGCACGACGAGCGCCCCGGAGCCCCATCGCCGCACACCCTGTTGAAGCAAGGCACATCGCCGAAGAAGCCGGG
>VBHB01000255.1 GCA_005880315.1 Chloroflexota bacterium
GGCCTGGCGCACCGTGTCGACCAACCAGCCGTCGGCCGGCCGTCCCCGATCGGAGATCGCGAAGCGCTGCGCGATCTGCCCCTCGTACCAGCTCGGGCGGACCGGTGACGCCGGCGTCTGCCCCTCCTCCGGCTCGAGGCTGAGGTTCAGGACCTCCTCCTTCTCGCCTCGGAACATCGCGAGGACCCGGTGCGACGGCAGCCTGGTGAACGGCTCTGCGAAGTCGAAGTAGTCGGTGAACTTGGCGCCCACCTCCTGCCTGCCGTCCCGCAGCCGCGACACGAGGCGACCCCGTGACCACATCCGCTCGCGCAGCGCTCCGATCAGGTCGGCGTCCTCGGCGAAGCGCTCGACCAGGATCGAGCGGGCTCCGTCCAGGGCCGCGGCAGCGTCGGCCACCCCCTTCGCGGGGTCGACGAAGGCGGCGGCGGCCGCCAGGGGATGACGCGTCGGATCGGCGAGAAGTCGATCGGCGAGCGGCTCGAGCCCCGCCTCCCGGGCGATCTGCGCCCTGGTGCGACGCCGGGGCTTGAAGGGCAGGTAGATGTCCTCGAGCCGGGCCTTCGACTCGGCGGCCATGATCCGAGCCTCGAGCGCACCGTCGAGCCTGCCCTGGGCACGGATCGAATCGAGGACCGCGGTGCGCCGCTCCTCGAGGTCGCGCAGGTAGCGCAGGCGATCCTCGAGCGCCCGGAGCTGCACGTCGTCGAGCATCCCGGTCGCCTCCTTCCGGTAGCGCGCGATGAAGGGGACGGTGGCTCCGCCATCGAGCAGCTCGACCGCGGCCTCGACCTGCCGGTCCCGCACGCCGAGCTCTCCGGCGATCCTCCGGTGAAGAGAGGTCGTCACGATCCTGAACCGCCTTCTGCTGAGCTTCGACGCTCATTCTCATGGTCACCCGACGGCGGTCGGCGCCAGGGCCGCCGCCGCCGGAGCGGCGGGGTGCTGGCGCCGGAGCCCGAGCACCACGAGCGCGGCGGGCACGGCGTACAGGACCACGCTGGCGGTACCAAGCGCGTTGATGTCGCTGATCACCGCCCCGGTGCCGGGCAGGGCATCGACCACGGGCTGGAAGAACATCGCGCCGCAGTGCAGGGCCAGCCCGGCCACGCCGAGCCCCACGAGCAGGGCATCGGCGACCGTGACCCGCCTCGCATGACGGCGGGACGGGAGTGCGGGGAGGGAGAACCGGACACCCAGGATGAGGGCGACGACGACGAGCAGGCTGAGGACGAACGACGTCGACACGGCATCAGGGTACCGGACGTCACCGGGTCCCGTCCGCAAGCATACGGGTCCTCTGGTCATCCCTCGACGAGGGCATCGGTCAGGCCCAGCCGGACCTGCTCGCGGGTCATTCCTATACTGTGAGGACGACGACCTCACCCCGGGGACCCCTGATGACGCCCTCCCCATTCCCCGATCGCCTGCGTGTGCTGGTCCTCAGCACCCTCGCCCTGGCCCTGGTCTCCTGCGCGGAGCAGGCCCCACACGGCGGGCACGCACTGCCGCACACCAGCGTTGCGACCGCCGACTGGGCGAGCACCCTGGTGACGTCCCCGCGGTCCGTGGCGCGTGGCACTGGTTCGCCGCCAACGAGGTGCACTGGCGTCCGGTGTCGTACTGGTCGGCGGGGACGCGGGTCGCGGTGACCGCCGACCTCGGGCGGGACCGCTGGTGGCGGACCTTCACGATCGGCTCCAGGCACGTGTCGATCGTCGACACCGTGGCGCACCGGATGCGGGTCTTCGACGGCGACCGCCTCATCGGAACCTGGCCGCTCAGCGCCGGTCGTCACGACCTCCCGACCATCAGCGGGACGCTGTACGTCCGCTACAAGAACCAGGACGTGCTCATGGACTCGACGAGCATCGGCATCCCCCGCGAGAACTGGGACGGCTACTACGAGCACGTGTACTGGAACACCGCGATCTCCACCGACGGGTACTACGTCCATGGAGCGCCGTGGTCGCTCGCGGCGCAGGGCGTCACCAACGTCTCCCACGGCTGCGTCAACCTCAGCCCCGAGCACGCGATGGCGTTCTTCAACTTCAGCCGTGTCGGGGACATCGTGATCGTGCGCGGATCGACGAAGCCGGCGACCTCCGAGGACGGCGAGGGCGACTGGCAGATGCCGTTCGACCAGTTCGCGCGCACGGGCTCGGCCCCGCGTTCGGTCTCCTGAGAGCGCGGGCGGGAGCGGATTCAGCCCGCCGCGGCGGCGGGAACGGCGGGCAGTGACCCGGCGATCTGGGGAATTCTCTCCGGTGGCCACGGTTCCGCCAATGGCGGCGAAGGAGAATCCCGCGCCCACCACCTGTTC
Source organism: Chloroflexota bacterium (assembly GCA_005880315.1). Taxonomy (GTDB): domain Bacteria; phylum Chloroflexota; class Dormibacteria; order Dormibacterales; family Dormibacteraceae; genus UBA10449. Next base: position 2,324 of record VBHB01000255.1, read on the forward strand.
ACCGTATGACGGAGATCGCGCGGTCCGGCTTCGGCTCGGTGACCGTGGCCTCCTGCGGGAGGGTGGCGCCCCCCACTACTCTCCCGGCCCATGACCGTGGCAGCGGCGGCGAGGACCGTGAGAGCCGGGGGCGACGCGCCCCCCGGGGCCCCGCCGGGCGGCTCGCGCCTCCGCCTCGTCCTCTCCAGCTTCCTCATGCTCTTCACCGAGCTCGCCCTGATCCGGTGGCTCGGGTCGAACGTCTTCTATCTGTCGTTCTTCTCGAACTTCGTCCTCCTGGGGAGCTTCCTCGGGATCGGCGCCGGCTTCCTCCGCTCCGGCTCCCGGCGGGATCTCTCGGGATGGGCACCCGTCCTCCTGGCCATGCTGGTCGTGCTCGCCCGGGGCGCCCGGGTCACGGTGCAGCGATCGAGCGAGCAGCTGATCTTCTTCGGCGCGGGCAGCGCGACCAGCGGCGTGCCGGCGTGGATCGTCCTCCCCGCCATCTTCCTCGGCGTCGCCGCGGTGATGACCTGCATCGGCGAGGGGGTGGCGCGGAGCTTCGTGCGCTTCCCGCCGCTCGAGGCCTACCGGCTCGACATCCTCGGCAGCCTCGGCGGGATCATCGCGTTCTCGGCGCTCTCCTTCCTCTGGGCGCCGCCCCTCGCCTGGGGCGTGGTCGTCGCCGTGGTCTTCGCGGTGCTCCAGGGGAGCCGCCGGCGCCTGATCCTCGCCGCCGCGATGCTCGCCATGCTCGGCGTCCTCGCCGTCGAGACCCTCGGCGACGTGCACCGCGATTCCTGGCTGGTCAGCGGCTTCCGCCAGTGGCCCTACCAGGACGCGGGCCCGGGCAACCCCCTCGACGACGTCCTCGTCGTCGGCGCCGGCAGCGGCAATGACGTCGCCATCGCGCTCGAGCACGGCGCTCGGCACGTCGACGCCGTCGAGATCGACCCCAAGCTCTACCGGATCGGACTGGCGAGTCACCCGAACCACCCGTACTCCGACCCGCGGGTGAGCATTCACATCGCCGACGGCCGGGAGTTTCTCGAGCACGCCGACCGGGCCTACGACCTGATCGTCTTCGCCCTCCCCGACAGCCTCACGCTCGTCTCCGGCCAGGCCTCGCTGCGGCTGGAGAGCTACCTGTTCACCCGCGAGGCGATGGAGAGGGCGCGCGCCCACCTGCGACGGGGTGGCTCCTTCTCCATGTACAACTTCTATCGCGAGACCTGGCTGGTGGACCGGCTCGCCGGCACCCTGGAGTCGGTCTACGGCCGCACCCCCTGCCTGCGCCTCTACCAGGTCGCCTCCGCGGTGATGACCGACAGCGCCACCCCCGGGGCCCTCCACTGCCAGGCCACCTGGCACCGGTTGAGCTCCTACCCGGTCCCCGATCCCGCCGCCGACGACCGTCCCTTCCTCTACCTGCGCACCCCCGGCATCCCCTCCCTGTACATGGTGACGCTGCTGCTCATCGCCCTCGCCGCCGTCGCCATCGTCCGGGCGGTCGCCGGCCGGCTGCGTCCGATGGCCCGGTACGCCGACCTCTTCTTCATGGGCGCCGCCTTTCTCCTGCTCGAGACCAAGAGCGTCGTCCAGTTCGCCCTGCTCTTCGGCACGACGTGGTTCGTGAACGCCCTCGTGTTCACCGGGGTCCTGCTGGCCGTCCTGGTGGCGATCGAGCGGGGTGCTGCGCCTCGACGCGGTCCCGCGATTCGCGGCGGCGTGCCTGCTCGCCTTCACCCCGATCCTCATCGCCAACGTGATCTTCGCCCAGCGCTTCCGCACCACCCGCGACTCGGTCACCGCGTTCGGCGCGAACCTCCTCGGCGCCATGCTCGGTGGGATCCTCGAGTACGCGTCGCTGGTCACCGGATACCGCGCCCTCCTCATCCTCGTCGCCGTGCTCTACGGGCTCGCGCTCGTCTCCGGTCGCCGGGTCGCGCCCGCGGTCTGAGCCGCGCCGGTCAGGGGTGGGTGCGCCGGTAGTGCCGGGCCTGCCGGGCACGGTTGCCGCAGGCGGACGAGCACCAGGCACGCCGGGGGTGGTCGCGGAGGAACATCAGCACGCATCCCGGCGCTCCGCAGCGCCCGAGGTCGCCGCGCCGGGCGCCGGTGACGAGGTCGATGGCGTCGACGGCGAACGCGCCGAGGGCGATGTCGGTGGCGTCGGCACCGTGATGGTCGATCGCCGCGCGCATCCCGCCACCACGGGCGGCGCCGAGCTGTGGCGAGGACGGGCAGCGGCGGCTCGCGTCGTTGACGGCGCGCACCGCGGAGGGACGCGGCGGCCTCTGCTCGGTGGCGGCGTGGAGCACCTCGCGGACCGCATCGCGCAGCCGGCGGACGTCGGCCAGCCGCCGGGGGTCGGCCCCGCGCGCCTCCGCAGGCAGGCGTCCGCGGACCGCCCCGAGCCACGCCCGCAGCCCGCGCTCGTCCGCGAGACCGTCGAGCGGCTCGCCGTCCGCAGCGTAGAGCGTGTTGTGGAGCTCGATCGCGAGCGGCTGCTCGCGGACCGGGCCGGGGTAGGTCATCGTCACCGTACCTAACGGTATCACTTGACGCATCCGTTAGGTCACTGGTACCGTACCTAACGGGTTGACCCATATTTGGACGTTAGTCGAGGGCCGGAGAGTGTTCCACGAGGGCGAGCGTGCGGTGCAGAGCCGGGCGGGGGTCGAGCGAGTGGCCGCCCAGGTCGGCCGGGGTGTGCTCGACCTCATCCCCGACGAGTTCGGGCAGTTCCTCCGCCGGCAGCCCTTCGTGATCCTCGCCGGGCGCGACCCCGGCGGACGGGTGTGGGCCTCGCCACTCGTCGGCGGCGTGGGATTCGCGCGCGCGGTCGACGAGCGCCACGTCCTGCTCGCCGGCGCCCCCGATGCCGACGACCCGCTCGCCACCGCCTTCGATCCGCCCGGAGGACGGATCGGCATCCTCGCGATCGAGGCCGACACCCGGAGCCGCATCCGGCTCAACGGGCTCGCCGAGCGCACTCCGGACGGCATCCTCGTGACCATCGACGAGGCGTTCGGCAACTGTGCGAAGTACATCCAGCGCCGCATCCCCATCGAGAGGCGCGAGCCTCCGCTGTCGCCTCGGCACGGCTCGTCGACCCGCCTCGACGAGGACCAGGCCGGGCGCGTCCATGCCGCCGACACGTGCTACATCGCGAGCGGCCACCCCGAGCGCGGCGCGGACGCATCCCACCGCGGCGGGCGCCCTGGATTCGTCGAGGTCTCGGCCGGCGGGACGAGCCTGCGCTTCCCCGACGAGGTGGCTGCCACACCCGGCGCCGAGCGCCTCGTCGAGGTCGCGATCGACGCGGTGCACGAGCGCGAGGGCGCCATGCCCGCGCGCTGGCGGCTGCTCGAGCCGTCGCCCTTCAACCCCCCGGTCGCTCGGGGCGCTTGACAGGGCCACGGCCCGGATGCCAACGTGGGTGAGTGATTACTCACTTGTGTGGGTGAGCAGTCGATGGCCCTTGCGAGCACCCGAGAGCGGATCCTCGACGCGGCGGCCCACGTCATGAGCACGAAGGGCCTGACCGCGGCCACCACCAAGGAGATCGCACGCGCCGCGGGGTTCTCCGAGGCCGCCCTCTACAAGCATTTCCAGGACAAGGAGGAGCTCTTCCTCTGCGTGCTGAGCACCCGCCTCCCGCCGCTGATCGCGCTCCTCGCCGAGCTCCCCGAGCGCGCCGGCCGGGGCACGGTCACGGCGACCCTCGAGGAGGTGGCCCGCGCCGCCGTCGCCTTCTACGACCGGTCGGTGCCGATCGCCGCCTCGCTCTTCGCCGACCCGCAGCTGCTCGCCCGGCACCGGGAGAGGATCGGCGAGAGCGGCGCGGGGCCGCAGCGGCCCTCCGAGGCGCTCACGGCGTACCTGAGGGCCGAGCAGCGGCTGGGGCGGCTGTCGCGGAGTGCGAAGCCGGCGGTCGCGGCCGGCCTGCTCCTCGGCGCCTGCTTCCAGCGCGCGTTCCTCCGCAGCTTCCTCGGCGAGCAGGCCGACGCCGCCGACGACGCGGTGTTCGCTCACGACGCGGTCCGGACGCTGCTCCGGAGGCTCGCACCGGAGAAGCCGCCCGGCTGACCGTCAGCGGTCGAGGGTGGTGTGCGGGTCGAGCTCGGCCTCGACCTCGAGGAC
>VBHB01000051.1 GCA_005880315.1 Chloroflexota bacterium
CCAGTCGCACCATGCTCAGTGGCATCACGGCCGGCATCTACCAGTCAGATTCCCTTCCCCCGCCCGCGGGGAAGGGCAGGGTGGGCGCCTTCGGCGTCATCATCGCGCGCTCCTGGAAACCTCGATCCTTCACTCGCGCGCAGGTGCAGGTCGTCGAGGACACCGCTGCCCTGCTTGGCCGCGCACTGGTACGACGCGCCAACGAGCGCAGGCTTCGCGAGAGCGAGGAACAATTTCGCCAGCTCGCCGAGCGCTCTCCCGACGCGCTTTTTCGCACGCAGTTGTACCCGCAGCCCCGACTCGAATACATCAGCAGCTCTGTGGAAGCCTTCAGCGGCTACACGGCCGAAGAGCTCGTACACGGCGATCGCGAGGCGGCCTGGAATGTCATCCATCCTGATGACCGTCAGAAGGCCAGGGACTTCCTCAGCGATCCAAACAAGCTCAACTTTCCGTTGTTGCTTCGCTGGATTCATAAGTCCGGCTCCGTGGTGTGGACGGAACAGCGGGTAACGCCCGTCCTCAACAAGGAGGGTCGCTGGGTCGCATACCAGGGAGTCATCCGTGACGTTACCGGCCGAATCCTTGCTGAACAACGCCGGCAGGCAGAGGCCGAGGTGACCCAACTGATCCTGGAAGGCCGTCAGGCGGGCGAGGTCCTTCAGGCGGCGGCCGGCCATCTCCTCCGCCTGAGCGGTGCCGATTATGCCCTGCTCGCCTTGCCGGCGATCGGCCAGGCCGGTTGGAGGCTTCGTAGCATCAGTGGCGACGCCAGCCTCAAGTCGCACGACATCGTTCTGCCTGACGACGGGCGGGTCATCGATCGCATCGTGCGCCAACTCCGCCGTTTGGGCGTGATGGGCCGAGTCCACCTCGAACCGGTTCGCGGTTCCGACACCTTGCTGGGCGTCCTCGGGATCGCCAACCTCGCCGAGGGCCGCCGATTCAGCGAGGTCGGGCTGAGGGCGGTCGGTGATTTCGCCAGGCAGGCGGCGCTCGCGATCGAGTACGAGCAAGCCCGTGCTGACTTGCAGCGATTGGCGGTCCTCGAAGACCGGGCGCGGATTTCCCGCGAGCTGCACGATGGCGTCATCCAATCGCTCTTCGGTGCCGGCATGATCCTGGAGGGAATTGGCGAAACCACGGATGTCCCGCCGGCGGCGCGCAGTGGCATCGCCCGCGTCGCGCAGATGATCGACAACACCATGGTCGACGTCCGGAGCTACATCTTCGACTTGCGCCCCAGCGCCCTGGCCGGTCGGAATATCGAACAGGGTTTGCGCGCACTGGCGGAGGACTTCGAAAAGGCGTCCGCGATCCCCTGCTCCGTCGAGGTGGAGCCGGAAGCACTCGCCGGTCTCGAAGACCTCGCCCCGCCGCTGATTCAGATTGCCCGGGAGGCGCTCTCGAATGTGGCGCGCCACGCCCGTGCGTCGGCGTGCCAGGTTCGGCTGTACCGTGACGGCACCGAGGTCATTCTCGAGATCCGCGACAACGGCCGCGGCTTCAAGCCAGCTCGAGCCAACACGGGCAGCGGCCTGAAGAACATCCGCGGGCGCGCTGCCGAGATCGGCGCGCGCGTCCAATTCATCAGCTCGCCCCGACCATCGGCCTCTCCTTCCGCTTGCGGGAGGGCCGGGGGCTCCATCGTCCGGATCCATCTCCGCGTGACGCAACCTTCGCGGCCGAAAGCGTCATCAGCAACGACGACTACCATCGCCGCGCCACGCGGTGGCAAGGTGAAAGTATGACCGTCAAACTGCACCGCACCGCCCTGACCCAGGCCCAGCGATTGATCGACAACGGCAAGGCGATCTGGGATGAACGCGATGCCTGGAGCGAGCACGAACCATCGGCGCGGCAGGAGAACGCCTTCATCAAGAAATACGGCTTCGGACAGTTCGGCAAATGGCACCTCGGCGTCGACGACAGTGAGCCGGTAGACACCAAGGAGCACTACAAGTTCCCCTATGGTGACTTCGAGATGGTCCACCGCTGTGGCCTCCTGGCCGCGGAATCCCGCGCCGGCCAGTACAAGTACACCGCCATCGAAGCCGCCGCCGCACGCCTTCTCAGCATGCTGGAGAAGATGGCGCCCGCTCCCGCGCAACGCGGCCGCTAGCGAGATCGCCTCATTCGATCAGCGCTCGGATCTCGCGCGGCAGGCTCTGCAGGACATGCTCCACTTCTCCCTCCGTCACGTGCTGGCGTAGCACGTCCGCGGCGACCTTGAGGGCCGCCAGCGGCTCTCGTTCCGGCGGCAGCAGCGCGCGGTCGATGAAGGTCTCGACGAACTCTTCGGCCTTCATCTTCACCGGGGCGTGGCTCGGGTCCCAGTCTTCGTAGTAGATGCCGCGAACCAGCATCGGGAGCTGCGCCCCGAGCTGGGCCGCCAGGTCGACGGTCAGCCGGTCGCGCAGGGTGTGCAGAAAGGCGCGCAGGTCGCGGTACGCCTCGCGCCGCCCGATACCGCCGAGCTCCTCGCTGATTTGATCGATCCAGCGGTAGGTCTTGTGCACCGTCGTGTCGATGACGTCGACGTCGTCGAGCGCCTTGACCGCTTTGCGGACCGCCATGATGGCGCCTCCTTTCTTTAGGGGTCTGGTCTTATTCAAGCCGTCGGCCGGCTCCCGCCGCCAGTCCTCAGAAACGATGACGCGGCGCCGGTCGCGCCGAAGCGCAACGCCGCCCTACCATCAAGAGGATGGCCACATCCCCACGCTGGGCGGCCACCGACCAGGCCGCGCCGGCGCGCCCCTTCCATGACCGCTTCGAAGCGGGCCGGATGCTCGCCTCCTTGCTCACGGCCTACGCCAATTGGCCTGATGCGATCGTCCTGGGATTACCCCGCGGAGGGGTGGCGGTCGCCTACGAAGTCGCGCGCGCCCTCCACCTGCCGCTGGACGTCTTCATCGTCCGCAAGCTGGGCGTGCCTGGACAGGATGAGCTGGCCATGGGCCCGATCGCGAGCGGCGGCGTGCGCGTCCTCAATCATGCGGTAATCAACGCGCTTGGCCTCGGGCAGGCGGAAATCGACCAGGTGATCCGGCGCGAAGAGCAAGAGCTCCGGCGCCGCGAACAGCAATTCCGTGGCGAGCGGCCTCCGCTCCAGCTGAAAGGAAAGACCGTGATCGTCGTCGACGACGGGCTCGCCACCGGCGCCACCATGTGGGCGGCCGTCGCCGCCATCCGTCAGCGAGGGCCGGCAAAAATCGTGATGGCCGTCCCGGTGGCGGCACCGGCCGAGTGTGAGGCCTTCCGGCAGATCGCCGACGAGGTCGTCTGCGCCGTCACGGCCGAGCCGCTGCACGCCGTCGGCCTCTGGTACGAGGACTTTCCACAACTCACCGACGAAGAAGTCCGCGCGCTCTTGTCACCCTGACGGCATGAAAAAGGGCAGCCTCCGCGCGGCTGCCCAAAGCATGCTTCGGGTAGGCGACTAGCTCGTCAACATACTCCCGGCATCGACCGATCCTACATCGACCGTTCCGGTATCGACTGTTCCGGTATCGACCGTTCCGGTATCCACCGTTCCGGTATCGACCGTTCCAGTATCGACCGTTCCGGTATCGACCGTTCCGGTATCGACCGTTCCGGTATCGACCGTTCCGGTATCGGCACTCGCGGCGTGCGCGGACGCTGCGCTCGCCGAAGCGGCCACGGTCGACGCGGCAGTGGCGGCCATCATTCGCCGAACCTCGCGGTCATCGCTGAGGCCAGCGACCCCGCTGCGAACCTTCGCTTTCTCCGCTGGGCTGAGGTCGTAGGGCCGCAACGCTCCATCGAAGTTGTCATTCAGCTGCGCGCGAAAGCGCGCATCGCTCGACGCCTTCAGAACCACCTGCTCTAAGACTTCTTTGCTCATGATTTCACCTCCTTCATATCGGGATGTCGTCGTTGCGAGTATCGGCGGTTGGCGGAGACGCCGAAGCGACGTTCGACACCTTTTGACTGTGTCATTCGTCACTCTTGTGGGCTTTCGGCGCCGCCAGGAAGTCCATCAACACGGGCTCGGATCGTGGCTTGCACACGCCGCAATAGAGGGCGTCCTCCACTGCAAGCCCATACAGGGTGCCATCGCTGGGATAGACCTCGAGCACGAAGGGGTGGGTCTTGGCATCTTCACGACAGATCGCTCGCCCGCAGAAGCGGCAGGTCCCGTTCGCCGGCGAGGCGCAGATCCAGCACTGCATCAGTTGGCTCCCCCCATCGAGTGCCCATGCGGCACGCGAGACGCGGCGACGCCCGCGATCTGGCCTTCGAGATCAAGGTAGCGTCCCAGCAGATCGCGAAAGTCGTGCCGCTCGAGCCTCCACACCGAGCCGGCGTCCACCCCCTGCACGGTCGCGTTCCGCGGTGCATCGCTCAGTAGCGCGATTTCGCCAAAGAAGTCACCGGTGGTCAGCGTGGCCACGCGCCGGCGGCTCCGCCCATTGCGAACCAGCACCTGTACGCTCCCCTCGCGAACGATGTAGAAGGCATCGCCTGGATCGCCCTGTTTGACCAGCAGCTCGCCCGGGGTGAAGTCGCGAACCTGGAGTTTCACCGCCAGCAGGTCGAGCTGGCGCGTACCGGTGTCGGCGAACATGGGCAGCGCCCGCAGGCGCTCGCGCTCCTCCAGTGCGCCGCGCACGCGCGCCTCCCAGGCGACCGGGCCCACCAGCTCGTTCCAGAACGCCCTTGATTGGAAGACGAGCAGCCGCAGCGGCGTTTCCGCTTTGATGGTCGCCTCGCGGACGCCGCTCTTCAGCAGCGCGCGCTCCCCAAAGAAGCCGCCGACCGTCATCTCGCCGACGACACGGTCCTCGCTCTGATCGCGAACCAGGATCGCCGCCTGGCCGGCGGCCACGATGAAGAACTCGTCGCCGCGGTCGCCCTGCCGGACCACGGTCGCCCCCGCCGGCACCTCGCGCACCCGGGCGCTGGCCGCCAGGCGCTCGAGGCTCTTCTGCGGCAGAGTGTGCAGAAAGGCCAGGCCTTCCAGGAGCCGCATGCGGTCGCTCATCCGGATGGTGAAGATCGCCTTGCGCGCCGCGGCCGGGGCGTTCATCACGGCGGTGCGATATCCCCACAGCCGTCGTCCGTACCGCATCCCCAGGGGAATCCCGATCGCGCTCACCAGGGCGACCGCAATCACTTTGCCAAGAAGGCCCGGGGTCAGCCAGAGCGGGCTGATGATCGGCCCGAGCCGCCGCCGCCAGTACAGGTACGCCAGGAAGATGGAACCGAATGAGTATCCGGCCGAGAGCAACCCGAAGACCGCAAAGAAGGTCTCACGACCGGTGAGCGGCTTGCGACTCCACAGCTGCGACCACAACGGACCCCTGATGAAGGTCAGTGCTTTCTGGCGGAGATCGGGAATCTCGAGCCACTGCTCGAGGATCCAGTACCCGTCCCAGAGCAGCAGGGGCATCATGTTCAAGATGTTCATCAGGTAGGCGGCCACCGCCAGCTTGAAGAGCACCGTCCCGAGCAGTCCGGTCCCCAATGCAGCGGCGCCAAGTGCGCTGACGCCCGCCAGGATGAAACCCGAGAAGGGGCCGGCCCAGAAGATGTTGATGCGATGCCGCCACGGCTCGAGCCAGGCATCGGTCACGTCGACATAGAACGCCGGCATCATGTAATAGAGCATGAAGCCGCCCTTGGGCACCATCCGGCCGTAGTGCTTGCAGGTAAGCGCGTGGGCACTCTCGTGCACGAAGATCACAAAGTAGTAAGCAATCACCAACACCACGATGCCGATCACGCCCGAGCCCGCGATGGGAGCGAACGGATCCCGGCCCACGATCAAGAGGCGGATGAAAGTCAAGAGGCCAATGATGGCGAGTGCTGCCCCCGACCAGACAAAGGCGGGGGTGTACACGAACCGGCCGACGGCATCGTGATACCGGGTCACCAGTCGATCGATGCCGCGCACCGGGAACTTCATCCGCAGGCCGCTGCCTTCCATCCAGCGTCGCTGCGGAACCGGCGGTGAGGGGTGCAGCCGTTCCCCGAGATCGCGGTAGACGTCGCGGGGCGGGTCTGTTAAGAACCCCGCGTTCCGCAACAGGGTCACGAGGTCGGTGACCTGGCGGAACCCGAAGCTGCCAAAGCGCCGGAAATATTCGACAACCAGGTCGGACACTC
>VBHB01000256.1 GCA_005880315.1 Chloroflexota bacterium
ACCTCTTGGTCTTCGTCAAGGTAGACCCCGCCACGATCAGCTTGGAGAGCGGTTTCACTCGTGACGTCTCATCCATCGGACATTTCGGCACCGGAGACCTGGAGATCACCATCGCAACCCTTGATGATCTTGAGAAGGCCAAGCCGCTAATCCTTGCCAGCTATGAAGGTGCGTGAAAGGAAGTGGCTTCGGCGCCGCCCTGTTAGGCGGCGCTGTCGGAGCGGCGGCGGGAGTGGCGGCGGCGTTCGCGGCGGGCTAGGGCGTCGGCGGTTGGTTCCAGCTCTACCTCCAGGCCTTCCAGCAGGCTTCCATAGCTCGCGCTGACCACCGCCGCAGTCAACATTCCGATCACCGCTGACAGCAGCCCGAAGATCAGCGCTGAGGCTGGGATTACCAGGAACCAGCCGTCCTGGAGGGTTTGCAGGAGGCCGATCCGATCCCCGAACGGTAGGAGCGCCTGGTCGATGCCCGTTGTGAAGCTCAGGGTCCGCATCCAGTCGAGCATCGCCCCCGAGCCGAACGTGATCACTGCACCCAGGACCGCGCCGATGAACAGGCCCGGCACGAAGCCCGCCCACGCGCCCGTCAGCAGCGCCGGCCGGAGCGGCACGGTTCTGATTCGGAAATGCTGCGTACGGTCGCTCATCGCGAGACCTCCAGCTCCAGATGGTGCACCGTCAGGCGCCGGCGGCGCAGCCACACCAGTCCGTAGACGATCGCGACCAGAAGAATCACCGGCACCACCAGGGCATACGCCACGTAGAGCGACAGGTGATTGGCCTCCAGCGCCGGTGCTGCTACACCTGATCCTCGAGACGGCGCGCCGATCACCGGCGCGGCCGGGCCGGTGACCGCGCCGAAGGCCGTCGCCACTTCCGCGGCCACGGGGCGCGTGGATCCATCTGGCCGGTATAGGCCGAACCGCTCCACTACCAGCCCCGGCACGTCCGTCCAGTAGTCCTCGAGCGACCACCACACCGCCGCTCCCAGATAACCGTCTGTGAAGGTGTCGAAGTGTGTTCGCAGCGCCGGGAAGGTGGGGCCGAAGGTGTCCGTCTGCTGCCGGTCACTGCCCGAAGGAGGCACCCACTCGCCGAACTCCAGCACCATCACCGGCTTTTTCGGATATGTCTGGTGCGCCAGCTCGAGGGCGCGCGACGTGCCCGGCTCAGGCGAAGGGCCGCCGTAGAACACCCCGTAATAGAAGGTGTAGCCGGCCACATCGAGAGGTGACGAGGTCGGGTCGGTGGGGTTGGAGCCGTACATCGCCTGGCCCGTCAGCCGCGTGCCGTCGATCTTCCTGTCGAGGTCGTGCAGCGTCTGCATCGCGCTGGTTCGCTCGCTGGTGCCGGTCGATTCGTTGGCGAAGCCGTGGAACATCACCGACGGGCGGTTGAAGTCGCGCAGCGCCATCTCGGCCAGCATCTGCTGGGGAATACCTCGCGCCATTACCAGAGAGAACGTTTCAGGCGTGTAGTGGTTGAGCGGGATCTCCTCCCACACCGCCAGCCCCAGCCGGTCCGCCAGCATCAGCAGCGCCGGGTTGCCGGGGACGTGGTTGGTGCGCAGCATGTCCGCGTGCACCGCCTGCGCGTGCTTGACCTGCTGCAGCTCTTCCTCAGCTGACAGCGGCGTGCCGCCGGCGGGGAGATGCGGCGCAGGCCGAACGAGTCGTAATAGCTGTCGCGCACGACGTCGTTGCTCGAAACGATCACGCCCAGCACATAAAGCGCCGGCTTCTCCAGGCTCCAGTTGTCCGCCTGGTGGAAGGCGAAGCTGCCGGCGCGCTGGATGATGGTGCCCTGCCCGATCGACAGCTTGTCGATGTTCAGGGCCGCCACCGGCAGGCTGTCGGGTGGGACCAGGCTCAGGGGATCGGCGTCGAGCAGGCTGGCGTCGGTGACCGCGGCGGGGAGGACCTCGACCGTGACGGTCACGTTGTCGAGCGCTTGATCGCCCGAGTTCTGGAGGACGACGCTCACGTCGGCGGAGTCGAGGTGCGGGACGACGTCGGCGCGCACGACGTGCAGCGGGTCGCTCGCCTCCAGCCACACCGGGCCGGTGATGCCGGCGTAGTCCCACGAGTCGGCGAGACCCCACGGCACGATGTCGAGACGGCTGCCACGCAGCGGATCGACGAATCTCACTGCCAGGGTGTTCGGCACGCCAGGCATCAAGGCCTTTTTCGCGTCGAACGCGAAGGGCGTCCAGCCGCCTTCGTGGTAGCCGAGATAGGTGCCGTTGAGCCACACATCCGCGAGGTAGTTGACGCTGCCGAACTTCAGCGTGATCGCCTTGTCCGTCCAGTCGGTTGGGGGCGTGAACGTGACGCGATACCAACCGTCGGTCACCGGCCTGCGGGGTGGGGGATTGACACTTCCTGGCACGGTCGCAGCCTGCCAGG
>VBHB01000257.1 GCA_005880315.1 Chloroflexota bacterium
CGCTGTCGTCGAAGCCGATCTTGTCGCGACCCGCCGCTTCGTGGACCAGCCCGCTCAGCGACTGCTTACGGGGCGCAAAGGACATGTCCTCGTTGAGGTCGGCGGCCTGGAACCGCCAGCCAGAGTCGAGGTTCAGATGAAGGCGGGGCCGGGGTCCGAAGCCGGGGATCGGCTGGCCCGACTGCATCGCCACCCGGCCGCCGTCGACCAGCTGGAAGCTCAGCGTCGGCGGCAGACCCGCCGGGCTGATCGACGTTGCGCTGCCGAACGAGCAGGATGCGAGCCCGCCCAATACGACAGCCAATACGAGGCCCCGAGCA
>VBHB01000052.1 GCA_005880315.1 Chloroflexota bacterium
TGGCGACGTCGCGGTTGCAGGCGAGCCGCCCGTCGGCGGCTGGTCGATCCGGATCGCCGAGGACAACGCGCAAGCGCTCGACGCACCCGGCCCGGTGGTCGGAATCTCATCTGGCGGCCTGGCGACCTCAGGCACGACAGTTCGGAGTTGGGCGAGCCGCGCCGGCCGCCTCCATCACATCGTCGATCCCCGGACCGGACGTCCCGCTGAGACGCACTGGCGAACCGTCACGGTGGCGGCCGCGTCGTGCGTCGACGCGAACACCGCGAGCACCGCGGCCATCGTTCTCGGCGAGCAGGCGCCGAGTTGGCTCGCGGCACATGGACTCCCGGCTCGGCTCGTGCGTTACGACGGGCTGACGAGCACCGTTTCCGGCTGGCCGGTGGCGGCGTGAGCTCGCTCGTTGCAGCGTCGGGCCCGACGGCGCTTTGGTATCTGACCCGCGCGACCGGAGTCGTCGCGCTGCTCCTGCTCACGGCTGCGGTCGTTCTCGGCGTCCTGAGCTCGATCCGCTGGCGCCGTGAGCGACTGCCGCGGTTTGTCGTCGGCGGTTTACACCGAAACGTGACGTTACTGGCGATCGCCCTCGTGGTCGTGCACGTGGTGACGACGGTTGCAGACGGCTACGCGCCGGTCGGGTTGAAGGACGCGCTGATCCCGTTCCTCTCTCCCTACCGTCCCGTGTGGCTCGGGCTGGGCGCGGTTGCGTTCGACTTGCTACTCGCCCTCGTCGTCACGAGCTTGTTACGTGCGCGGCTCGGCTATCGCATGTGGCGCGCCGTACATTGGCTCGCCTATGCCTCGTGGCCGGTGGCGCTCCTGCACTCGCTCGGGACCGGCAGCGACGCCCGCTTCGGCTGGATGGCATTCGTCGGCTTCGCCTGCCTGGCGCTTGTTGCCGTTTCGGTGCTCGTGCGTCTCGGACGCAGCAGCGCCATGCCTGCGCCGCGCATCGCCGCGGCCGCCCTGACTGTCGTCGTGCCACTAGTCCTCTTTCTTTGGTACCAGGGCGGACCGCAGCGAAGAGGCTGGGCGGCCCGCGCGGGCACACCTGGCACGCTCCTACGTCGGGCGTCCGCCGGTTCGAGCGCAACCTCGCTCGCGAGCGCCAGGTCGCTCCCTTCGGGAAGCTTCGACGCACGGCTTGCCGGACACGCCACGAATTCGGCACCCCGCAGTGACGGTCTCGTCACAGTCGACATCGTGGCGCACGTCCAGGGTCGCGTGCACGGGAAGCTTCGCCTGATGCTCTGGGGCGTGTCCACGCAAAGCGGGGGCGTCGCCATGACTGCAAGCGACGTCGCCTTCGCCGCAGCAGGCACGAGCTCGGTCTACACGGGCCGCGTTGTCTCGCTCGACGGCAACCGGGTCGCAGCTCAATTGACGAACGCAGCCGGCGCACGCGCCGACCTCACACTGGATCTCCGCATCGACAACGCGACCGATGCCGTCAGCGGGGCGCTCCACGGGACGGCCGCGCAGTGACAGGCGCGACAGGCCTCACGACTGCGCGACAGCCGGATCCGCCAGCCACTCCACGCGGCCTGCCGCGGCTGCTCGCCTCGGTCCGCGAAGACGCCCGCCCCACCTCGCTCGACGAGCACGTGCGGCGGTACGGCAGCACGCGCGACGCCGTCACCGGACCAGCACTGATTTCGCTAGTAGAAGCGAGCGGTCTCCGCGGCCGCGGCGGTGCGGCCTTCCCAACCGGCGTGAAACTCCGTGCGGTCGCCGCACAACGCGGGCGGCCTGTGCTCGTCGTCAACGGCGTCGAAGCCGAGCCCGCCAGCGGCAAGGACCGGGCGCTGCTGCGCACCACACCCCAGCTCGTGCTGGATGGAGCCGTGCTCGCCGCGGGCGCGGTCGGCGCACAGGAGGTGATCGTCGGCATCGGACGACACGCAATCCGGGAACGGGAGGTCGTTGCCGCTGCGATCGACGCCCGCCGGCGAAAACGGATCGACGGCCGAGTCTCGCTTCGGGTCGTTGTCGCTCCCGACGCGTTCGTCAGCGGCGAGGAGACGGCCCTGCTCCAGTTTCTCAACGGCGGCCCGGCGAAACCGACATTCACTCCGCCGCGGCCGTTCGAACGCGGCGTCGGCGGCGCGCCGACGTTGGTGCAAAACGTCGAGACACTTGCGCACCTGGCGCTGATCGCGCGCTTCGGCGCACCCTGGTTTCGCGAGCTCGGAACCCCCGCGGAACCCGGGTCGGCACTCCTGACGATTTCCGGCGCCGTCGCACGGCCGGGCATCCACGAGATCGCGCTCGGGACGCCCCTGCGCGAGTTGTTGACCGATGCCGGTGGCGCGACCGAGCCCGTCTCGGCGTACCTGGTCGGCGGCTATTTCGGGACCTGGTTCGCCGAACCTGCCGCGCGCGAGCTCCTCCTCGACGAAGAACACCTGGCAGCACGCGGAGGCGGGTTCGGCGCGGGCGTGATCGTCGCGCTCCCCGCGACTACGTGCCCAGTTTCGGAAGTGGCGCGTGTTGCCCGCTATCTGGCCGACGAAAGCGCGGGGCAGTGCGGTCCGTGTGTGCACGGCCTTCCTGCCATAGCCGACTCGCTCGCCCGAATCACGATCGGCGAAGCCCACGACCAACGCTTGGCGCGCTGGTTGACGGAGGTTCGCGGGCGCGGCGCATGCCGACATCCGGACGGGGCGACGCGTTTCGCCGCCAGCTCGCTCGACGTGTTCGCAGGGGAGATCGAGGAGCACCTGCGGTACGGCCGCTGCGCTGCGTCCGACCGAAGAGTCCTGCCGATACCGGCGAGGGGAAGAGACCGCCGATGAGCGATGTCCTCCGCGTGAACCCGATCGCATGTGAGGGACACGGGCTGTGCGCCGAACTGTTCCCCGAGCGCATACGGCTCGACGACTGGGGCTATCCGATCGTCGACCCGCGCCCGATCACGCCGGAACTCGAGCAGCATGCCCGCCGCGCGGTGGACTCCTGTCCCACCCTCGCCCTCCTACTCGCACGCACGCACACGAACGCGACGGGCGCCGCGGTCGGACCAGGCCGGCCGCGGCGATGAGGACGGGACGCGGCGCACCCACGTCCTTCCGCCACGGTCGTGGCGAGCGTGGGCGTCGGCACCGGAAACGCCTGTTCACGTCATTGATCCTCATCGCGGCGGCCGTCGTATTCACCGTCGGCAACCTGGCGGGAAGCGGCAAATCGCGCGCGCAACGCTCGCCGGCGGGACGGCAGCCGAACGTCTCGTCCGCGGCCGACCCTGCACCCCTGCGCGTGCCCGCCGGTCCCATCCCCGGCTACCTCCTGATCGCCGACCGCGGCAACAACCGCATCCTGCTCGTTGCCAACGACAAGCGCATCGTCTGGCAATACCCATCCGGCGGCGGCCCCACCTACCCGTTCCGATTCGACGACGACGCCTTCTTCGGGCCCCAGTTCCGCACGATCATCACCAACCAAGAAGAGCAGCACACGATCCAGCTCCTCGGTTTCCCGAACGGCCGCCTACGGTGGCGCTATGGCCACGCGAACGTGCACGGCAGCACCGCCGGCTACCTGAACACCCCTGACGACGCCTACCAGCTTCCGAACGGGCTCGTCTCGGTCGCCGACGCCTCCAACTGCCGTGTGCTCTTCCTCAATCGCGCGCGGAGAATCGTCCGCGAGCTCGGCCGCGCCGGGGCATGCGCGCACGCGCCGCCGCGCGAACTGGGTGCGGTGAACGGGGCGACGCCGCTTCCAGGCGGCGGCACCCTCGTCAGCGAGATCAACGGCTCCTGGATCGACGCCTTCTCCCGCACCGGCCGGCTGATGTGGGACTTCCACGCCCCGGTCTCCTATCCGTCGGACCCGCAGTGGCTCGGTGGCGGGCACATCCTGCTCGCGGACTACACGCGGCCCGGCCGCGCCCTGATCGTGGACACGCATGGTCGCGTCCTCTGGCGTTACGGGCCAATCTCCGGGCCGGGCATGCTCGACCACCCCTCGCTCGCGCTGCGCGTGCGGCCCGGACTGATCGCCGTGAACGACGACTACCGCGACCGCGTCGTCCTGATCAGCATCCGCACCCACCACATCGTCTGGCAGTACGGCCGCAGAGACGTCAAGGGAAGAGCCCGTGGAGACCTCAACACCCCCGACGGGATGGACATCCTCCCGACCGCCCGGGCGCTCACGACTCCGGCAATCAGGGCGATGCTCGAGCGCGCCCAGGCCGCGCCGGTCCGCTCACAGGCGCGCGCGGCCGTCTCGTTGACGATACGGGCTGCGCCGTTCCGGCTGCCCGAGCCGGTCGAGCGGGCGGTGGCGGTCCCCTGGAACGGCCGCATCCTCGTTGCCGGCGGACTCGACTCTGCCCATAGCTCAGCGGCCGGCGTCTTCACGCTCGACCCGGTGACCGGACACCTCCGCAACATCGGCTCGCTGCCACGCGCCTTCCACGACGCGGCCGCCTCTCTGATCGAAGGTCGTCTGTTCGTGTTCGGCGGCGGCTCGAGTACGAGCAGCGACGCAGTCCAGACCTTCGACCCCCGCACCCGCCGGGGCTCAGTTGCAGCGCATCTACCGCGCCCACTCTCCGACTTGGCGGCCGCGCAGCTCGGCGGCTCGACGTACCTGGTCGGCGGCTATGACGGCCGTAGCTCTCGCGCGGAGATCCTCGTCACCCGCAACGGCAAGCAATTCGCCGTCGCCGGCCGACTGCCGCTCGGCCTTCGGTACCCGGCGGTCGCGGCCGTCCGCGGCGAGATCGTCGTGGTCGGCGGGCAGACGGCCACCGGCGTCTCACGGGGGGTGTACGCCTTTGACCCTGCGACCGGGCGCACCCGGCTGATTGGGCGGCTGCCGGTGCCGTTGGCGCACGCCGCGGTCATCCCAGTGGGCAGCACCGCCTATGTGGTCGGCGGCATCGACAGCGGCGGCACCACCGCGGGTTCGGTTTACGCCGCCGACCTTTCCACGCGATCGGTGAAAACGTTGGCAATACAGGGTGCCAAGGTCGCCGACGCTGCCACGGTCAAGCTCGGCGCCACGACCTACCTGATTGGAGGCAGGCGAGGACGAGCCCTGACGACGATCCTCGAGATCAAGAGCGCCAGAGCTACCGGCTCCTCCTAGGCCCGCAAAGCGCACGTCCAGACTCGGCCTCTGGTAGCTGTACTTCCCGGAGCGCCTCGGGGTCGAGACTCACCGATGAGTTCCGGCCCGGGCGGCCGTCTAAGAGAAGACAACCCAACGACAGGAGGCTCAAGATGTCGAAGGTCGCATCCAAGCTCAATCTCAGACAGGTCGGGCGCGTATGCGTCACCATCGCGGACACCGACCGCGCAATCGACTTCTACGTCGACACCCTCGGGTTCGAGAAAGTGGTTGACGCCCCGATGGGACCGGACATGCGCTGGGTCGAGGTCGCGCTTCCCGGAACCGCGACGACGATCGCGCTCGCGCCGCCGCCGCCCGACCAGAAGGCAGGCGGCAGCCAGACCGGGATCTGCCTCGACAGCTCGGACGTCGACGCCGACCACGCGACGCTGAAAGCTGCCGGGGTCGACGTCGACGACGAGGTCACGCGTTTCGGCGGGCCCGTTCCGCCGATGTTCTGGCTGCGAGACCCGGACGGCAACTCGCTGATCATCGTTCAGCCGTCGGCATAGCTCTCCACACGCGCGCGACCGGCGACACCGCCGGTCGCGCGTCCCAGCCAGAAGCACATCGAGCACAGGAGGCGAGATGGCGGAGGTGCTGCTATTCCACCACGCACTGGGTCAAACGAAAGGGTTCGCAGCGTTCGCGGAGGAGTTGCGACAGGCCGGTCAGATCGTGCACACGCCCGATCTCTTCGACGGCCGCACGTTCGGCAGCATCGACGAAGGCATGGCCTACGCCGAGCAGGTCGGCTTCCCCGATCCCGGCGCAGAAGCTCGCCCAGACACGCGCCGGCGCGCGTGGCGCGCTGCTCTTCTACGCCTGCGTCCCGCCGAAGTACTTCGGCCCGTGGCCCGTCGGCGTGGCGGTGCAGATCCACGGGATGGACGCCGACCCGGTCTTCGTCGGCGAGGGCGACATCGACGCCGCGCGCGAGCTCGTCGACTCGACCGAGCAGGCCGAGCTCTTCCTCTATCCGGGCTCGGCGCACTATTTCGCCGACTCGAGCCTGGCGTCCTACGACGCAGGTGCCGCGGCATTGCTCACTCGACGTGTACTCGACTTCCTGCAAAGCCGCTGACCACGCGCTGCCTGGATCGTTGCCGTAACGGCTCAAGTGGCCATGGCAGGCGACCGATGGTCAACGGGAGCCCAACTTAATAGACTCGAATTTCCCGTGGTCCATCCAGCCGTCACCTTTTCCCTCGTCGCCATCGGCACCCCGGCGTGACTGGTACGCCT
>VBHB01000053.1 GCA_005880315.1 Chloroflexota bacterium
CATGACCATGTCTTGCGGCGAAGTGCTGGATGCCGTCGGTGATCCTGGTCTCAGCCTCTGCGCGGCCGTGCCGTCGCACCACCAGCCAGGTCACGCGCAGGTGGTCGCGGTGGTGGAAGTCGGAGTTGGCCAGCTCGGCGCTGAAGAAGGCGCGCAGGAATTCGTCGTCGTTGAGCATCGTCGAAATCGATTAGAAGCAGCCGTTGGCTGGATAGCCAGGTTGGTTGGAGACCTTCATGAGTGCGGTGCCCGTGTACAGGTAAACACCGTGGTCGGTTCCGAACCAGGTTCCATGGCTGTCGGATATCGACAGGGAGCTCGAGCTGACGGTTTTGGCCGAGCCACTGAACATCGAACGCTGAGACTGCGGGTTCAGCAAGAGAACGAACTCTTCCCCGTAGGCGCCGTCGTTGACTCCATTTCTACCATTGACAACGAGCACGATCGGGTGTCCCTGCAGATCCGAACCGACAACTCTTGGAGCGGTGCTCGGCCTGTAGAACCATGCGACGCGACTGCCGTCCAAAGCGCTGTAACGATCGATCTGGTTGGGCTGGATTGCGATGCCACCGAGTGGATTCGGGTCGGCCGGATTCACAGTACCGACCCAAAAGGCTCGGTTGCCCGCGCTGGCCTGGATGTCGGGGAGGCTGGCTACCGCATGGATGGCGCCTGTGGTGGGATTCATGAGCGCAACGCCGTAGCTCACCTCGTAATACGTATAGAGATAGATTCCTTCGGCGGCATAATCGAGCACCTGGTAGCGCACGTACCATGCTCCGGTCGAAGCGTCGAAGACATGATCAGCACCGGTCGCAACGTCGACCACGTGCATTCGCGCCGAATGCGACTGGTCGGACCCCTCTTCTCCATAAGCGAAGTGCTTGCCGTCCGGAGAGACGGCCTGACGCGCGACAGGGAGCCAGCGCGAAAAGGCGCGATCGTAGTACGCACCTCCCCTGGTCAGGAGGCCCTTAGCCCTGAGGTCGAAGCTGACGGTGTTTGCCGGGAAGCTGATGAACCCGCCATGGCCGTCCGGTGTCGAGATCGGCAGGCGGCAGCTGAATCCAACGGCCGAGAGCGGCAGGTCGAAGTCAGTCGGGCTGGGAACCGGCGATGGGCTGGCGGCCTGGATGGGGCTGACGGCCGGGGTGGGGCTGACGGCCGGCTTCTGAGCATTCGGGGCAGGCTGGCTGCAAGCGACCGCGAGCACAGCCAGGAGCGCCGCCGGCTTCTTCATGAAAGTGCAACGAGAAATCGGCTGTAAAGGTGACGCCATACGTCGAGCTCCACTGCCATTCCAACTTCTCCTTTCTCGACGGGGGGTCGCACCCGGCTGAGCTGGCCAGGCGTGCGGCCGAGCTCGAGATGCCGGCGCTAGCCATCACCGACTCGGGGGGAGTCTACGGGGCGGTCCGCTTCCTGCAGGCCTGCAAGAAGGTCGGCGTCAAGCCGCTGATCGGCGCGGGGCTGGAGGTCGATGGGGCCGAGCTGGTCCTGATCGCCCGCAACCTGCGGGGCTACTCCAACCTGTGCCGGCTCCTCAGCCTCGCCCATGCTGACCAGCCCAAAGGCGAGGCCCGGGCGGCCTTGACCACCGTCGCCGAGCACCGTGGCGACATCTTCTACCTAAGCGCCACCGACGAGGAGAACCGGCTGAAGGGCTTGCAAGAGGCGCTGGGCAAGGAGAACGTGTTCAGCGAGCTCCACCACCATCTTCGCCCTGAGGACTCATGGGTGTTGGAAGGACGAGCGGCAATGGCAGATCGGTGCGGCGCACCGGTTGTGGCCACCAACGTCGTCCACTATCACTTACGCGAGCGGCGCCCGCTTCACGACGTGCTGGTCGCCATCCGTCATCGCGCCACGCTCGACGACGCGCGCTCGTTCCTCTTCTCGAACTCCGAGCACTGCCTCAAGGGCGGCGACGAGATGCGTCCGCTGTTCAAGGGCCATGCCGAGGCGCTGGCGATGCCGTGGGAAATCGCGAGTGAGTGCGACCTCGACCTCGACTTCCGCAAGGTCCGTTTTCCGGGCTACCCGGTGCCCGAAGGTGAGACGCCTTTCTCTTTTCTGTACAAGCTCTGTTTCGAGGGCGTGCGTTCGCGCTACCGGCCGATCACGCTCGCTGTCACACAGAGACTGCAGCGCGAGCTGGAGGTGATCGAGAAGACCGGGCTTGCCGAGTTCTTCCTGATCAACTGGGACCTGATGCGGTTCGCGCGCGAGCATGGCGTGCCCGGCCAAGGCCGGGGCTCAGCCGCCGACTCGATCGTCGCTTACGTGCTCGGGATCACGCGCGTCGACCCAATCGAGCACAACCTTCTGTTCGAGCGGTTCCTGCACGAGGAGATGACGAGCACGCCCGACATCGACATCGACTTCTCGACCGAGCACCGCGAGCAGGTGATCCAGTACGTCTACAACAAGTACGGGTGGGAGCGGACCGGGATGGTCTGCAACGTCGTCACCTTCCAGCCTCGAATGGCGATTCGGCAGGTTGGCAAGGCGCTCGGTTTCTCAGCAGAGCTCGTCGACCGGCTGGCCAAGGGCGTCGACCGATGGTTCACGGAAGACGTCGAGGACTCGATGACCGGCGCGGTGCCACCGCCCGACATGAGGCCGCAGAGCTGGCAGCAGTTCCTCTCGCTGTGCCGCGAGGTGCAGGACTTCCCGCGTCATCTTTCGATCCACAACGGCGGCATGCTCGTGACCGGTCAGCCCCTGGTGGACATCGTGCCGGTCGAGCCGGCGACGATGGAGGGACGTCGCGTCGTCCAGTTCAACAAGGACGATGTCGAAGACCTCGGGCTGATCAAGATGGACATGCTCGGGCTGCGCACGCTCTCTGTGGTCGCCGAGGCGCTGGAGCTGATTCGAGACCAGACCGGCGTTCGCCCTGACCTCGACCAGCTGCCGCTGAACGACCCTGCCGTTTTTGACATGTGCAGCGCTGCTGACACCATCGGGGTCTTCCAGATCGAGTCGCGCGCGCAGATGCAAACCCTTCCGCGCACACGGCCTGCGAGCTTCAACGATCTTGTGGTCGAGGTCGCGATCATCCGGCCTGGGCCGATCCAGGGCAATGCGGTGCATCCGTACATCCGGCGTAAACAGGGCCGCGAACCGGTGACTTACGCCCACCCGTTGCTGGAGCCGATTCTCAAGGACACGATGGGCGTGATCCTCTATCAGGAGCAGATCATCGAGATCGCGATGAAGGTCGCGGGCATGTCGCCGAGCGGCGCGGACATGTTCCGGCGCGCGATGACGCGCCACCTCAATCACGTGGAGATGTCGTCGCTCGAGGGTGACTTCGTCGAAGGTTGTCTCGCCAACGAGGTGCCGCGCGAGGTCGCCGACATGCTGTTCGCGGCGGTGCAGGGTTTCGCGGTGTATGGATTCTGCCGCTCTCACGCCGCGGCCTTCGCGCGCACGGCGTATGAGACCGCGTGGTTGAAGCTGAATCATGCCGTCGAGTTCGGCTGCGGCCTGCTCAACAACCAGCCGATGGGGTTCTACCACCCGAGCGTGCTGGTCGAGGACTTGAAGCGGCATGGGGTGACGGTGCTGCCGGTGGACATCAACCGTTCGGACATCCGCTGCCTCCCCGAAGCGCTCGCTCAATCCACCCGTTTGGCGTCAAACGCGCCCTTCATGGGACTGCCAAACACACTTTTGACGCCAAACGTGCCTAATGGCGCCTCGGCCGAAAATGGGCAGTCCCCTGCGGGGCCCTCCCTGTTGTCCGGTTTCCTCCCCCAACCGGCCGACCTCCCGCCACGGTATGCAAATTTTGAAAACCCCACAACCCAGGTTGTTAAGACCCACGGCATGCGCATCGGGCTCAACTACGTGCGCGACCTCGGCGAAGACGGGCGCAAGGCCATCGTGGCCGAGCGCGAGCAAGGGGGTGCCTATGTCTCCTTCGACAGTTTTCTGGACCGCCTCCACGGCGGCCCCATCGGCCCCCGCGCGGTGCGCAACCTCGTGATGGTGGGCGCCTTCGACCACCTCGGCCGGCCACGGCGTGACCTGCTGTGGGGCTGGCAGGAGCGATGGCACGGCCGCGGCCTGCGCAAGGGAATCCACAGGCAAACAGAGCTGAAGCTGCAAGCCCACTCCCCGGCGCTGCCCGAGCTCGACGACTTCGACATCAATCAGCTCGAGTACCGAATCTCAGATCTCTCGACCGGACACCACCTCATCCACTTCTGCAGGGAGCGTCTGAACCAGCTCGGCGCGCTTCAGAGCGACAAGCTGCCATCGATTCCCAGCGGTAGAACCGTGCGGGTGGCCGGACTCGTCATCACGCGCCAGGCGCCGTCGACCGCGAAAAAGATCCGGTTCTTCACGCTGGAGGACGAGTTCGGCCAGGTCAACGTGACCATCAAGCCGGACGTCTACGACTGCTACCGGCAGGTCGCCAATCGCCAACCGATCCTCGTCATCGACGGGGTGATGCAGAGGCAGGATGGCGTCTGGTCAGTCCTTGCCTCTCATATCGAAGCCCTCACAGGACTCCCACGGCCCCATCAGCGCTCGCACGACTACCGATGAGACGATGAGCCTCACCGATGTCACGCGAGCACTGGGAGAAGAATGCCGCCAACTGGGCTGAGTGGGCGCGCAAGCCAGGCTTTGACTCGTACTGGCAGTACTCAAAAACATTCTTCGAGCTCGTGCCTCCTCCTGGCCAACGGACACTCGAGGTCGGGTGCGGCGAGGGAAGGGTCAGCCGCGATCTCGCGGCCCGCGGCCATCACATGTTCGGCGTCGACAGTTCTCGAACGCTGATCCAGCTCGCGCACGACACTGACGCATCGATCCCGTACGTTCGGTGCGACGCTGCTGATTTGCCCTTCAGGGATGAATCGTTCGACCTGGCGGTCTTCTACAACTCGTTGATGGATTTCGACGACATGCAGGCGAGCATCGCCGAAGCGGGACGAGTCCTGCGGCCTGGCGGGTTTCTCTGCGCCTCGATCACCCACCCGC
Organism: Chloroflexota bacterium; assembly: GCA_005880315.1. GTDB lineage: Bacteria > Chloroflexota > Dormibacteria > Dormibacterales > Dormibacteraceae > UBA10449. The sequence goes on from VBHB01000053.1 coordinate 4,999, forward strand.
TCCAAGACGCAGGCAAATTTGCCTCACGCAGCGGAGACGCCCCATTCGTCATCGAGGGCAGCTACCTCGGCGACCGGCGCGTCTACGACGCCGAAGTCGAACGCGACGGCCATCACATGCACTTCAAGGGTTGGGCGTACCCGCTCGAGACCTATGCGCGGGCGCTGGAGATGGCCGGATTCATGCTCCAGGCGCTGCGCGAGCCAGCACTGGAGTCGGCCCCGCCGTCGATGGATCCGGGCGCCGAGCGCTGGCGCCGCATCCCGGTCTTCCTCATGTGGCGGGCCATCAAGACCTGACCACCCTTACTTTCTGTAGCCAAGTGCGGGTCTTTTACGCCAAGCTATTGAGTTAGAGCGTCATCGCAGCAACCCCAGAGGAAGACCAAATGTCAATCGGCAGAGAAATCGAAGACATCGCGCGGGACCTGATCAAGCATCAGCACGACCACCCTCCCGTCCGCGACCTCAACCGCGAATTCGACCGGCGGCTCACGTTCACCGATCGGGTGGCTTCCGACTTCGCACGCCTGGTTGGCAGCTGGGTCTTCGTCCTCGCGCAGGTCGGCCTGATGCTGGTCTGGATCATCCTCAACGCGGTCGGCTTCCTCCGCCACTGGGATGCCTATCCATTTCTGTTCCTCAATTTCATCTTCACTCTCGAGGCCGCGATCTGGGTCTCGGTGGTCCTGATGGCATTGAACAGCCAGGCGGATCGCGACCGGCTGCGGGCGCAGAACGAGTTCGAGCTCAACGTCAAGGCCGAAGAAGAGGTCAAGGCGCTCATGAACCACCTCATGCATCAGGACGAGATCCTGCTGCAGATCGTCAACCGCCTAGACCGCAGCGACCGCGAGATGAAGAGGCTTGCCCGGCGCCTGGAGCAGACCCTCGAGGCTAACGCTGAGGCTTCACGACCTCCCCAGGCGCCGCAGGCTCCTCCGCTGCCCCCTGCGCCGGCTTCGCCTGCGACCACCCCGGCGCAGCCTGAACGATCGCTCGGGCTCCCAACTCCCTGACCACCGTCACGATGAGATCGACGTCCTCTTCGCGCGTCCGCCAGTTGACGATCGCGGGCCGGACCGCGACCTTACCGTCGTACACCGTGGTCCCGAAATAAACGCGACCGTCGTCTAACACCATCTCCCCGAGGCGGCGGTTGAGGTCGTCGAGACGGTCTTCCGGAAACCCGGGCGGGTGAAAGCGAAAGCAGACGACGTTCAAGGGAACCTCCGCCAGGCGCTCCAGGTCGGGCGCCGCATCCACCTGCGCGGCCACTCGCTGCGCCAATCGCAAGTGACGCTCGACCATCGTGCGGATGCCGCTGCGCCCGTAAGCGCGCAACGTCGCCCACACAGCAAGCGATCGCGCGCGCCGCGACATCTCCGGGCCGAGATTCCCAAAAGCCGGTCGCGCGGCCGCGTCCTTGCCCAGGTACGAGGCGCTGGCACCGAATGCGCCGGCCAGGTAGGCGGCGTCGCGAACGAACGCATATCCGGAGTCGTACGGAACGTTGAGCCACTTGTGCCCGTCGACGGCAACAGAGTCGGCATGCTCCAGACCTTCGACCAGGTGGCGGGTAATCGGCGACACCGCCGCGAACAATCCGAAGGCGCCGTCCACGTGCACCCAGGCTCGATGCTTGCGCCCGATCGCGAGGATGTCGGCCAGCGGATCGAAGTCGCCGGTGTTGACATCTCCCGCGTTGGCGATGATGACCACCGGCTCTTGGTTGCGCTCCTGCAGCACCGAAGCCAGCGCATCAAGGTCGATCCGTCCCGCGCCGTCGCGCGACAGTCTTTTCACCCGGTCACGGCCGAGGCCGAGCATGGCTATCGCTTTCAAGGCGCTGACGTGGATGTAGCCGCCCGAGACAATCGTCATCGGGGGCAGACCACTCAGGCCTTCGGCCTCGACGTCGACGCCCTGCTGCAGCCCCCACCACCGCCGGGCGGCAGCGAGGCCCGCGAAGTTCGCCATCGTCGCGCCGGTCGTGATCACCCCACCCCAATCACCAGGTAGGCCGAACAGGTCCTGCAGCCACGCGACGGTGACCTGCTCCACTCGCGACGCGAAGGGAGAGCTGATCCAGTTATAAGCGTTCTGGTCCAGCGTCGACGCCAGCCAGTCGGCGCCCAGCGCCGCCGGCGTGCCGCCGCCCATCACAAAGTGGAAGAAGCGCGGACCCGCGGACCGCGTGCTGCCTTCATCCGCCGACTCGATCAGCTCGGCCAGGGCCGCAAGCGAGCCGATGCCCTCGTCCGGCAGGTCCACGTCCGGGGTGGCGTTGCTCGTCCGTGGGCGGACCAGCGCGTCGTCGATACCGGCCAGGTATGCCTTGGCCTCGCTCGCGGCGAGGTCCAGGGCCGCAGCGAGGTTGGCGTGATCGGATATCGGGTCCGGCACGCTCGACAGGCTACTACGGCCCGGATTCAGACCTTGTAGACCGAATACTCCTGGTTGGAATAGACCAGCTTTCCGTGCTGCTGCCAGTACCCCTGGCTCGCGCCACGTGGTTGCGCGAGCTCCTGTGGTCCGATCAGCACATAGGTCACGCCATAACGATCGACAAGGTCAGGAGTGTTCTGGGCCCCGCGCAGAATCGCCACCTCATCGGTCGACTTCTGCTGGTAGTCGCGCAAGCCATACGTCCAGAGCCAGCCCTGGAAGCCGCTCATCACCCGCCGGCCGGCCAGGGTCGGGATCGGGCTGTTGTGCTCGTCGGCGACCGCGAACACAGCGTCGGGAGGCGTGTTCTGGCGCACCCAGGCCGCCAGCTGCAAGCCCTTGGTGTCGGTGAACTGGTATGAGCTCACCGTCGGGTCGGACGCGCGCACCAGGTCGGTCGCCCCCGAGAGGCAGAGGACGATCAGAAGCGCCGCGCCCACGACTGCGCCCCCCGGCCAGCGCTGGATGATTCCGGCAATCAGGCCACCGACCATGACGCTGCCGAACAGCGCCCAGAAGATGAAGAACTTCGTGTTGTCCCAGTCCCATGGTTGGAGCACGATGAGGTTGGGGACCAAGAACCAGAGCCACATCGGCGCGAACCACTTTCCAAACCCGGTCGGAAACCAGCGATGCGCAAAATGGGCCGCGATCAGCAGCGGGATCAACAAGGCAGTGTTCTTGAGCCAGAACCACGCGAAGTCCACCGGGAAAAACAGCACTCCGTCGCGCTGCCAATCCGTGTAGGAGAGCCACCCCGCCTCCAGACAGTACCCATAGAGGTTCGCGCCGCCGGTGCAGTAGCTGTTGTTGGCCTGGGGCCACATCCAGGCCAGCACTGGGATTGCGAGCACCAACGCGGGAACGAAAAACGCTGCCCATTCGCGCCGCCAGTTGAAGACGGCCCATGAAGCGGCCAGCACGACGACCGTGCCATATGCATGCACGTGGAACGCCGGCATTAGACCCGCCACCATCCCCGCGAAGAGGAAAGCTCGCCAGCCGCTCCGCTCACGCACGGCGAGCCAAACCAGGAGGAGAACGATCAGGGCGAGGCTGAAGCCGAAGAGCGTGGAGCGCTGCGGCACCAGGTAGGCGAGAACCGGATTGAGCCACTGGAAGTTGAGGTCGCGGTTGAGCGTGTACTCGCGCGGCAGGTGGGCGAGGACGCCGATGCCGCTGTGGGCGATGTCGCCGTAGAGGTAATAGAACCCGAGACCGCCGCTCAGCAAGAAGACGAAAAC
>VBHB01000054.1 GCA_005880315.1 Chloroflexota bacterium
CGCTCCGGGGTATTCGAAGAAGGTCAGGTCGAAGCCGGGGCTGCCGGCGTCGTCGCCATAGAAAAGGTGGTAGACGGTGGGGTCGTCCTGGTTGACGGTCTTCTTGACCATCCGGAGCCCAAGCACCCCGGCGTAGAAATCGACGTTCGCCTGCGCGTCGCCGGTGATCGAGCTGACGTGGTGGATGCCCTCGAGGTTCATACGTAGAGAAATACCCACCCGGAAGCCATTTCAATTCCCACGCCGAATTCGCCTCCCCACGCAGTGGGGAGGTCGGCAGTGCCGTAGGCACTGCCGGGTGGGGGTAATGGCACTAGCTGACGCTCTTGACCAGCTCGTCGGTCGGCTTGCGGCGGCCACCGCCCAGCGCGCCCTCGGCCGGATAACCGAGAGAGACGGTCGTCCGGACGGTGTGGCCCTCGGGCAGGCCGAGCAACCGGGCAGCCTCCTTGCGCCCACCGCCCATCAGCATCCCAATGCTCGAGCCGATGCCGTGCGCTAGCGCGGCCAGCCCGATGCGCTCCGAGATCCTGCCCTCGTCGAAGGCGTTGAGCTCGTCGCTGTCGAGCAGGCTCACGATCACTGCGCCGGCCGCGGCGCCGGCCAGATGCTTGGCGTATCCCGGCAGCTCGGACAGTCGCTTCAACGTCTCGCGCTTCTCGACCCACAGGACCTGGAATGCCTGGCGATTGCTTGCATTGCCGGACCAGCGAATGACCTCGTGGATGTCGCGAACCGCGTCAGGCGGCAGTGGCTTGCCGGCGAACTGGCGCACCGCGCGAAGGCTCTTCAGAAGGGTGACGAACTCTTGGGCATGGGTGGTCGCGTTCATGTACCGATCGTAGGACGCGATCGGTCAAACGGCAGGCGACATCAGGTGGTGCTCATGCGAGGCCAGGTGGCGGGCGGGGTCGGGCGTGATCCCCTTGCGCTCGGGTGCGCCGTAGTAATCGGCCTCGGCCTCCTCCCAGGATTTCGGACCCTTGTATCTGACGATCCATACGAATCGATCTTCACCGTCGATCGTCCAGGACCCCACGACCTCGAACCCATACTAGTTTGATCGGTGCAGGTTCGATCGCACGCTGCTCTCTGCGACGAGCCGTCCTTTGAACCACACCTTCTCGGGCATTGGCTGCAGTCGAAGGGCTTCCTCCCACGTCGGCGCCGGCAGCAGCTGCAGGTCGGCTCGCGCGCCAGGGGCGAGCCCATAATCGGTCAACCGCCACGCGCGGGCCGGCGCCTCGGTCACGGCGCTCAATGCAAACGCCAGGTCCGACCGGCTCGTGAGATGTGTCGCGTGGGCCGAGATGAGCGCCACCTCTAGCATCGAGCCGCGCCCGAACGGGTAGAAGCCGTCTTTGACGCAGTCCTGCCCGAAGAGCACGTTCACGCCGGCCGCCCGCAGCTCCCCCACGCGCGTCACACCGCGCCGGACCAGCCCGCGATCCTGCCGGCCCTGCAGCACCAGATTGGTCACCGGATTCGCCGCGATCGAGATGCCGGCACGCAGGCACTTGTCGATCACGCGCTCGGCGTAGTCGTGCGGCGCGGCCGCCAGCGAGCACACATGACCGGCGACCACACGGCCGAGGTACGAGCGGCGCAAGGCCTCGTCGGCCACCATCTCCAGCGTGCGCACGCCGCCGTCGTCCGTCTCGTCGACGTGCATGTCGAGGTCGCGATCGAAGCGCTCGGCGAGGTCGAAGCACAGCCGGACGTGCTCGCGCTGGGAAGCCAAGTCCAGCTCCCAGTGGGGCATGCCGCCGACCACGTCCGCGCCCGCCTCGATGGCAGCCTCCATCAGCTGGTAGGCACCGGGGTCCCGAAGCAGGCCCTCCTGCGGAAACGCGATCGTGCGCACCTCGGCGATGTCCGCGCACTCCGCGGCAGCCGCCAGGACGCCCTCGAGCGGGGTCAAGCCGCCGATGGTGTCGACGTCGACATGCGATCGCAGGCGGGTCGTTCCCAGCAGCACCGAAGCCTCGATCACCGAACGCGCTCGAGTAGAGACGTCGTCGACCGTATATCGCCGCTTGCGCTCGTGGATGGCCTCGATGGCGCCGGCGAGGGTGCCGTCGTGCTCGCGGAGCTCGTCACGGATCAACACTTTGTCCAGGTGGACGTGGCCGTCGACAAAGGCGGGGAGGAGCAGCTTGCCCGAGCCGTCCTCAGCCTCGGCAACCCCACGCGCGGCGCCGGGCCCGAGGTGGGCGATGCGCTCGCCGTCGACCACGACATCGACGACTTCGCCGCTCGGCAATCGCACGTCTCGCAAAGCCCACACGGGCGGCTACCATAGCGCCAGCCCCGGACATGGGGTCGGGGCGCTTGTATGGGGGTGCGTGCCATGGCTGTGTCCTCTAAGTCGCGCGAGCGCGACATCGTATTTCCCGAGGAGCGCCTGCCGTGGCCGCAGACGATCCTCCTGGGCGTCCAGCACGTCATGGCGATGTTCGGCGCCACCGTGCTGGTCCCGTTGATCCTCGGCTTCAACCCGAACACGGTCATCTTCTTCAGCGGCATCGGGACCCTGATCTTTCTCGTCGTCACCGGGCGAAAGGTGCCCAGCTACCTGGGCAGCTCGTTCTCGTTCATAGGCGCGGTGCTGGCGATCCAGGGCGGGCCCGGCCATCACCAGGGCCTGGCCTTCGCGGGCATCCTGGTCGCGGGCGTCATCTATTTCCTGATCGGCGTCGTCGTGCATTTCGCGGGCATCAACGTGATCCGGTTCCTGATGCCGCCGATCGTCACCGGCACGGTCGTGGCGGTGATCGGGATCGCGCTCGCGAGCGTCGCCGTCGGCAACTACCAGAAGGAGCTCGTGACCGGCACCATCACCTTTCTCGCGGCGGCGCTCGCGTCGGTTTATCTGCGCGGCTTCCCTCGCCTGCTGCCCGTGCTCATCGGCGTGGTGGTCGGATACGTAGTTGCGGGCCTCGACCAGGCGGCGGGCGGCGCGTGCGCCTCGGCCGCCTCGGGGTGCCACGTCAACACGTCCGTCATCAGCAGCGCAGACTGGATCGGCTACCCGAAGCTCTCATTCCCCGACTTCAGCGATCCGGTCCACACCTTCAGCCTTTTCTGGTTCATCCCCATCGTGCTGGTGGCCGAGAACACGGGCCACGTCTTCGCGATCGGCGGAATCATGAAACGCGACCTGTCGGGCTACCTCGGCCGCACGTTCATGGGCGACGGCCTTGCCACCACTGTCAGCGCCCTCTTCGGCGGCACCGGCGAGACCACGTACGCGGAGAACATCGGCGTCATGGGCATCACGCGGGTCTTCTCGATCTGGGTCTTCATCGTGGCCGCCGTCGCCGCGATCCTGCTCGGGTTCATCCCCAAATTCGGGGCGCTGGTGCTCAGCATCCCCATCAGCGTCCTGGGCGGGATCGAGCTCTACCTGTTCGGCCTGATCGCGGTGATCGGCGCCAAGATCTGGGTCGACGCGAAGGTCGACTTCTCCAAGCGTGCCAACCTCGCGGTGGCCGCGATCCCGCTGATCCTCGCCGCCGGCGGTGCCGATCTGAAGATCGGCTCTTTCGAGATCAACAACCTGGGCATCGGAGCGCTGGGCGCGATCATCCTCTACCAGATCCTGCGGCCGGGGCACATGCGCGACGCGGAGGCGGAACCACAGGAGGTGGTCGCGCCAAGTTAAGGTGCTGGAGGGCGCCAAGAGCTGAGATTCATCGACCTGACCCAGGACTTCTCGCTGCATACTCCCGCCTTCGCGGGGTACGCGGGCCCGGCCATCCGTTGGATCAAGCGGCTGGCGTTCGACAAGGCGGGCGGCCAGGAGGTCACCATGACGATGCACGTCAGCACCCACCTGGACGCGCCGGCGCACTTCCTGTCCGGCGGGAAGTTCATCGGCGACATTCCTCTCGACTTCCTCATCGGCCCGGCCTGCGTCGTCGACCTCGAGCGCATGGGCCTGGGCGACTTCGACCTGTACGGACCGGAGCACTTCGAGCGATGGGAGAACGACACCGGCCATCGCATCGAGCGAGGCGACATCCTCGTCATCCACACGGGATACCACCGCCACTATCCCGAGAACTGGGCCGACCGCTCGCAGGTCGACGAGACGAAATACTTCATCCGCCACCCCGGACCGACGCGCGCGTTCGCGGAATGGGTGCTGAAGCGCGGCGTGCGCTGGATCGCCGTCGACGCGGGCAGCGCCGATCATCCAATGAACACCGTCATCCGCCGCATCCGAGCCGACGAGGCGGAGGAGGCGGAGAAGAAGCTCGGCCGCAGCCTGGACGAGGTGTTCCCGAAGGCCGACTACCAGATCATGCACACACTGCTTTTTCCGCACGACGTCATCCACATCGAGAACCTGGGCGGCCGGATCGACGAGGTGCTCGACCAGAAGATCATGTTCGGCTGCTTTCCGTGGCGCTTCCAGGGCGGTGAGGCCGCGCCGTGCCGCGCCGTCGCCATCATTGAGGAATGAAGCCGGCCCGGTTCGGGTACCACGCGCCGCAATCGGTTGAGGAAACATGCCAGTTGCTGGCGTCGCTCGAGGATGCGAAGGTGCTGGCCGGAGGGCAATCGCTCGTCCCGCTCCTGAACTTCAGGCTCGCGCGGCCGGCGCACCTGGTCGACATCAACCGGATCGGGAATCTCGACCGCATCTATGAGCGCGATGGGGGAGTGGCCGTGCAGGCGCTCGCGCGCCAGTCCACCGTCGAGGACTCCGAGCTCGCTGCCCGGCTGTGCCCTCTGCTGCCGGCTGCGTTGCGGCAGGTCGCGCATCGCGTGATCCGCAACCGGGGCACCGTCTGCGGGAGCCTGGCCCACGCCGACCCGGCGTCCGAGCTGCCCGCCGTGATGCTGGCGTTGAACGGCCACGTCGTCGCCGCCTCGGCACGCGGGCAGCGAATCATCCCGGCCGCGGACCTTTTCACCAGCGTCATGCAAACAGCGCTGGCCCCGGATGAGCTCCTCGTGGAGGCGTGGTTCCCGGGGGCACACGGCAAGTACGCCATCGCAGAGGAGTCGCGCCGCCATGGCGACTTCGCGCTCGCGGGCGCGGTGCGCTATGGGGACAGGCTCGCGCTGTTCGGCGTCGCCGCCACCCCGGTGATGGCCGATCCAAGAGATCCGACCAAGGGCCTCCAACCCAGCGGTGACCTCGAGGCGACGCCCGAGTTTCGCCTGCACCTCGTGCGTGCGCTCACCGAGCGCCTCTTCGCGGCATGAAGGTCAACGGCGTCGCTCACCCGGTGCCCGTCGACCCGCGGCGGCTGCTCTCGGACCATCTTCGCCACGACCTCGGCCTCACCGGGACCCATGTCGGCTGCGAGCACGGCGTGTGCGGCTGCTGCACGGTGCTGCTCGACGGCGCGCCCGTGCGGTCGTGCTTGATGCTCGCCGTGCAGGCCGAAGGCCACGAGGTGACGACGATCGAGGGCCTCGCTCAGTCTGGATCGCCGCTGCACCCGGTCCAGCAGGCATTCCACGAATGCCATGGACTTCAATGCGGCTTCTGCACGCCGGGCTTCGTGATGTCGGTGGTCGGCCTGCTGCGCGAGCACCCGGACCCGACGCCAGAGCAGGTCGACGAAGGGATTGCCGGCAACCTCTGCCGCTGCACGGGCTACGCGTCGATCCGCCGGGCGGTCCATCGCGCCGCGGAGCTGTCGAAGAAGTGACCACACGGTGGTTCGGCGAGAGGGTGCAGCGGGTCGAGGACGACCGGCTGCTGCGCGGCAACGGCCGATTCACCGACGACATCGATCAGGGCGCGCTCGAATCGGTCCTGGTGAGGTCGCCGTTCGCACACGCGCGAATCAAATCGGTCGACGTGAGCGCGGCACGCGCGCTCCCGGGCGTCGTCGCCGTGTACGTCGCCGCCGACCTTCCCTTCGGCCAGACCGACCTCCCGATCCTCATCCCGCACCCGAACCTCACGCACGGCCGCACGCAGCGATGCCTGGCGTCACAGGTCGTGCGCTACGTGGGTGAGGCGGTCGCATTCGTGGTCGCGGAGAGCCGCTACGTCGCCGAGGACGCGGCTGACCTGGTCGAGGTCGAGTACGAGGCCCTGCCGGTCGTGATCACGCCCGAAGCGGCTGCGGCCGCGGCGCACCTGGTGCACGACGACGTCCCCGGCAATGTGGCCGCCGAGTTGCTGCAGGAGGCAGGCGAGGTCGATAAAGCGATGGCGGCGGCGCCGCACCGCAAGCGCCTGCACCTCCGCTTCGAGCGCGGTGCCGCGAGCCCGATGGAAGGGCGCGCCGTCTGGGCGAGGTGGTCGGCAGGCGAGCACAGGCTCACCGTCTACGACTCCACACAGTCACCGACTTCGATTCGCGGCGGCCTCGCGGTGCTCTTCGGCCTGCCTGAATCGGACGTCGAGGTCATCGCGCCGGACGTGGGCGGCGGCTTCGGGCCGAAGATCATGCTGTTCTATCCCGACGAGCTGCTGGTTCCCTTCGCCGCCATGAAGCTGAGGCGGCCGGTGAAGTGGACCGAGGACCGGCAGGAGCACTTCACGGCGGTCAACCAGGAGCGTGGCCAGGTGCACGAGGTGGAGGTCGGCTTTGACGCCGATGGCCGCGTGCTTGCGCTCAGCGACGATTTCGTCCACGACGCCGGCGCTTATACGCCCTACGGCATCATCCTGCCCATCATCACCGCGGCGCAGGTGCCAGGGCCTTATCGCGTGCCCAATTACCGCGTGCGCTTTCGCGACGTCTACACCAACGCCACGCCGACGTCTCCATATCGCGGCGCCGGCCGGCCGCATGCGTGCTTCGTGATGGAAAGAACTCTCGACGCCATCGCGGCCGAGCTGAGCCTCGACCGCGTCGAGGTTCGCCGCCGCAATCTCATCCAACCGGACCAGTTTCCGTACGAGGTCGGCGTCGCCTGGCAGGACGGCAACCGCGCGATCTATGACAGCGGCAACTACCCGGCGTTGGTGGATCGCACGCTCGAGATGCTGGGGCCTCGGCCGGCGGGCGATCACATCGGCATGGGCCTCAGCCCTTATGTCGAGGGCACAGGTGTCGGTCCATACGAAGGTGCGCATGTGCAGGTCCTCGTCTCGGGCAAGGTGGTCGCGGCCACCGGCATCCCGAACCAGGGTCAGGCGCACGCGACCGTATGGGCACAGATCGTCGCCGACCAGCTGGGCGTGGACGTCGCCGACGTCGAGGTCACGAGCGGCGACACCCGCAAGTTCCCGTGGGGGGTGGGCACGTTCGCCTCGCGGGGTGCGGTCACGGCGGGGAACGCGATGCATGTAGCTGCGGGGATGGTTGCCGCGAAGGCGAAGCGCGTCGCGGCCGACCTGCTGGAGGCGGACCCCGCCGACCTGGAGCTCGAAGGCGGCCAGGTGCGTGTGAAGGGATCGCCGGATCGCGGGGTTCCGCTGGCCGCGGTCGCCGTCCACGCCAACCCGATGCGATACGCGTTCGGAGGCGGCACCGAGGCGGCCACGCAGTTCACTCCCCGCCCGCGCCCAGGGCCGCCATTGCCCGACGGGGAGCAGCCCGGACTCGAAGCCACCGGCTACTACAGCCCGCCCGGCTCGACGTGGGCGTCCGGCTGCCACGCCGCGTACGTGCGCGTCGACCCCAAGACGTTCCGGCTCGAGATATTGAAGTACGTCGTCGTCCACGACTGCGGCCGCGTGATCAACCCGATGGTCCTCGAGGGTCAGATCGAGGGCGGAGTGGCGCAGGGGATCGGGGGCGCTTTCTACGAACGCCTCGCGTATGACTCGGACGGTCAGCTGCGCAACGCGTCGTTCATGGAGTTCCTGATGCCGTATGCGACGGAGATCCCGAAGATCGAGATCGACCACATCGAAACGCCCTCGCCCCTCAACCCACTGGGCGTGAAGGGAGCGGGGGAGGCCGGGGTGATCCCGGTCGGCGCCGTGCTGGCCGCGGCAATCGAAGAAGCGCTTGGCGTGCCGGTCACTGAGATGCCACTTTCACCGCTGAAACTGTTCGAGCTGAGTCTGGAATCCCAGGATCGGGGTCGAAAGTCCCAGTGACAGGCGCACGTCATACGTTTTAGGTTCGAAGAGGGAAATGTATTTTCTGGGCAGGATCGCAGAGGTCGTGACCCGGCTGATCGACCGGCGCCGTACGCGCTGGGTCGAGATCTCCGTCACCCGCGCGTGGAGTCGTGACCTGCCACCGCGGTTGTTCGATCTCGGAGACAGCTGAGCTTCTAGGCCTCGGTCCTCACGACGGCGGCGACGATATTGCCTCCCGGCGGGCCTTGATGGGAGTTGCGCTCGCCGCCGCTGACGTAGTTGGTAGTGCGGCCGGTGACCGACGCCACCAGCATCCCGCCCAACGCCTTCCCGATCTGATACGCGTCGGCGTCATCGAGAAGGGTGATGCGCTGGCCGCGAATCTGGTCGCTGCCGGGGATCACGGACTTGGCGAAGACATGGACGAGTCGTGACGACAGATCTTTCTCATCCGGCAAGCCGTCGGTGAAGCGCAGCCCCGCCGATCGAAGCGCATTCCTCACGCCGTCGGCGTCGATGAAGTCGCGGGTCACCGCGTGTCCGATTCGCAGCGCGCTTACCGAAGCGTTGGAGTTGCCGAAGACGACCACCTCGCCGTGGCGCTTCTCGCCCCCGGAGGAGGTCATGGCCACCTCCGAGTACAGGTCCCAGTTGCGCCGCACCACCGCGTCCGACAACAACGACTCGGGAACCTCGCCCAGCGCCATCGCCACCCCCAGCGCGGCGGCGTCGTTGGCGTAGACGCCGGCGCCTTCCGGGCCGAAGGTGAGGTCGTGGGAGACCACAGTCTTGCCGCGCGATTCCGCGTCCTTGATGCTCGCCGTCGTCAGCCCGGGCACCTTGACCATCACGAGGTGGACGTCTTTCGGATCGGTCAGGCCCGCGTCGGCCATCGCGGCGTGGGTGGCCGCTGCCACCTTGCGGATCTGGCCCATGCGG
>VBHB01000055.1 GCA_005880315.1 Chloroflexota bacterium
CTTGCGGAGGAATCTCTTCTCGAACCGGAAATTTGCCTCTTCGCCGGCGATCATCTGCCGCTGCGCTTCTTTGGTCGCGTCCACGTCGTCCTGGAAGGTGACGTCGTATACCGACATCGTCTTGAGCTCGTCGGCCGTGTAGCCCAAAAGATCGCAGTACGCGGGGTTGACCGACATGATCTTTCCGTCGAGCCCGGCGAAAGTCATTCCGGCCTGGGCCTGCTCGAACAGGGTGCGGAAGCGCATCTCGCTCTGGCGCTCAGCCTGCTCGGCCCGGTGCCGTTCCGTGATATCGCTCACCAGCGCAAGGAGCCGGTGAGGGCCTTCGGAATCGATCTGGTGGATCGCGACCTCCACCTGGACCCGGCGGCCGTCCTTGGTCACAAGGCCGGCCTCGTATCGAACCGGCGACACATCGCCGGCGGCGCGCTTGGAGTAGGTGGCCCTGAGCATCTCCTGCTCTTCGGGCGGCGCCAGATCGATGAGGGACGGCAGCGCTCGGAGCTCCGCCTGCGTGTAGCCGGTGAGCTTCACGTAAGCATCGTTGCTCCCGACGTACCGGCCGTCCTCGGTGATCAACAGGCCTTCGCCCAGGTCGCTAATGGACAGCAGCAGCGAGGCCTGGCGATCGACCTGGACCCTCATCTCGCGGTCGACCGAGCGCCGCGTGAGGAACGCCAGGAGGCCGAGCCCGAGCAGCACAAACGACCAGATGGCGATGGCGCTGAAGGAGACCATGAGCTGGGTTGCGGCGTAGATCCACAGCGCGCCGACCCCCGCGATGGCGACGGCGAAGAGGTACGCGAAGTGGCGTGCATGGAGGCCGAGCTCGAAGTGAAGGAGGATGGTCGCGAACGCCGCTGCAGCCAGCGGAGGCAGGTCGTCGCCGAGCCAGGGGCCGGCGACTCCGAGGACCAGCACTGTCAGCACTGTGCTGACGATCATCAGGAGGACCTGGATCGCCAGGCTGGTCGCCAATCGTGACGCTCTGACGCCGATGGCGATGATCGCGAACAGCACGCCGGCGCTGATCAGGATCAGCTCCTGCTGCACCGCATACGACGGCATCTGCGCCCGCGAGAGCCGGAACGCAACCGCCGCGATGATCGCCGCCGCCCCGATGCCGTTGATTGCAGCCAGCCGCCACGATCGCAGGGGGTCCTGGCCGGCCCAGGCGCCTGGAATCAGGCTGAACGGGTTGTCGGCGGGCTTTCCCGCAGACGCACTCCTCTCAGCCGCCACTTACCTGCGGGCAGGCCCGGCGCGGGCCGAAGGCCACTTTCACCACGTCGAACGATAACGTTCGGGACCCGCTCCTGTTGCGCCGGCGCAACAGACACTTAACAGCGCCGGCTCAGCCCTACTTGGCCGACTTCGCCTTTGGGCGCTGCGGGACCGACCGCTTGAGCGGCGGCCGGCGGGTGGCATGGAGGGGTAGCGGCTCGGCCCCGTCCCCGTCCTTGGCGCCTCGGTGGGGCTTGCCGGCGGCGGCGTGCTGGGTACGCAGCTTCGCCAGGCGCTCCTTCTTGGCCGCGAGCGCGGCTTTGAGGGCGTCCGAGAGCTGGGTGTCGTTCATCGGCACGACCCGGAGGCGCGCCTCCAGCTCGATCACCTCCACCTCGGCTCGCGTCAACTCGAGATCAATCGTTTTCGCCACTTTCTTTCCCCTAATACCCTACGGGGCTACAACCCAATCAGTAATACCCGGAATTAACTACCCAAGAATCCGACAGGTTATGCCGGAAAGCTGAGAGTTCGCTGAGAGGCGGTGTTGGCCAGCGTACGGGACGGCTGTCCCCGCCGCGATTTCCTAGCCGTCTAGAGAGATCGCGTCGCGCAATTTCTCGAAGAACCCTTTCGACACCTTCTCCGGCTTGCCGGTCAGGCCGCCGACCTTGCGCAGCATCGCTTTCTGTTCGACGGTCAGGTCCTTCGGGACCACCAGCTGCACAAGCACGTACTGGTCGCCGCGCCGGCCGCCACGGACGTCGGGCATGCCTTTGCCGGCCAGCCTGAACGACTGCCCGTGCTGCGTGCCCGCTGGGATGGCGATCTCCACGGGACCGTCGAGAGTCGGGATCTCGATCCTGTCGCCGAGCGCGGCCTGCACGATGTTGACGCGCAGCTCGTAGATCACGCTCTGGTCGCGCCGTGCCAGGTGCGGGTGGTCCTTGACACGAAGCACGACATAAAGGTCCCCCGGCGGGCCGCCGCGGATCCCAGCCTCGCCCTCGCCGCTGAGGCGAATCTGCGAACCGGTGTCGACACCAGCCGGTATCCGCACCGCGAGCCGTCGCGTGATGGTCGTACGGCCCTGCCCCCGGCAAAGTGTGCACGGGGTCTTGAGCAAACGGCCCGCGCCGCCGCACGTCGGGCATGTCGTCTGGGTGACGATCGAGCCAAAGATCGACTGCTGGGCTCGGCGGATCTGCCCTGAGCCGCCGCACCCGGGGCAAGTTTCGGTCCCGGTGCCAGGCTCGGCGCCCTGGCCCGAGCAGCGCTCGCACGTCGCCAGCCTTGGGACGTCGATCTCCTTTTCGACGCCCGTGAACGCCTCCTCGAAGGCGATGGTCATGTCGTAGCGGAGGTCGTCGCCGCGATCGGACCGCTGGCGTCGCGAACGCGACCCCATGCCGCCACCGAAGAAGGTGTCGAAGATGTCCGCAAACGGCATGTCCGAGAAGTCGACGGCCGGGCCGCCGCCGGTGTCCACGGCCGCGTGGCCGAACATGTCATAGCTCCGCCGCCGGCCCGCGTCGGACAGCACGGCGTACGCCTCGCTCGCCTCCTTGAAGCGCGCGGCCGCAACCGGGTCGTCCGGGTTGCGGTCGGGGTGGGACTCCATGGCGATCTTGCGGAACGCCTTCTTCAGCTCGTCAGGGGACGCCTGCCGGCTGCAGCCCAGGACCTCGTAATAGTCGCGCTTGACCGCCACGAGTTAAATATTCAGGCTTTGGGGTTGCCGTCGGCCGACTCGGAACCGGAGCTCGACTCGGCGGGCAGCTCGTCGGGTCGCCGTGCGAGCTTGACCAGCGCCGGCCGCACCACGCGGTCGCGGATGCGGTAACCGCGCCGCAGCTCCGAGACCACGGTGTCCTCAGGGTGCTCGCGCGACTCTTCGTGACCCACCGCCTCGTGCAGCTTGGGGTCGAAGTGCTTGCCGACCGCGTCGATGGCCTCCAGCCCGTGGGCTGTGAACGCCTCTTCCAGCTTGCGAACGCTGAGCTCCACGCCCTTCAACCAAGACTGATCGACGCCCTTCGGCTTGTGGTCGAGCGCCTTGTGAAGATCGTCCAGGCCGGGCAGCAGCCGGTTGATGAGCTCGGCCGATGCATGCTGGATGGTCTCGAGCTGTTCCTGCCGCGCGCGCTTCTTGAAGTTCTCGAAGTCCGCGGCCAGCCGCATGTAGCGATCCTTCGCCTCGGCCGCCGCCGCCTCCAGCTCGGCGATCTTGCCTTCCAGCTTGGCGGTCTCCTTCGCGGCTGGAGTGTCCGCGGTTTCGCGGCCGCGCTCGCTCTCGTGAGGGTCTTGGGGATATTTCCGAATGGTCATCTAGTGCCTAGATACCGCGCCGGATGCCTCACTCAAACCCCAAGCTCGGCCATGCGTTCGCTCGCGCCTCGCGCCACCGCCCTCAGCCGAGCCACGGTTTGGCTGTATTCCATCCTCGTCGGACCGATCACGCCGAGCACGCCCTTGAGCTGATTGGACGGCCCGTATGTCGTCAGCACCACGGCACACCCCTGCAGCTGGCTCGAGGCGTTCTCGGAGCCGATGACGATCTGAAGGTCGGAGTTGCCGATGAGCTGGCGTAGGAGAACCGTCAGGTAACGGGTCTCCTCCAGCACCTCCAGCACCTGGCGCACGCGCGACGATTCCGCAAATTCCGGCTGGCGAAGCAGGTTGCGAACACCGTCGTGCACGACCAGGTTCTCGGCGCCCTGCTCGTACTGGTCGAGCGCGGCGACGATGCGGCCGAGCAGTTCCTTCTCCATGCCGAGGGCGGCGCCGTCGTAGTGCCTGCGCACTTCTTCGCCGCCCTTGCCACCGAGGGAATCGTTGAGCCTGGCGGCGAGCAGCGTCAGCTCGGGCTGCGCAGCGGCGTCGGTCACCTGTACGACCTGCTGGCGCAGCAGGTTGCCCTCGAGGAGAAGGATGAGCAGCACCTCCTTCGGCTCGAGGGAGACCAGGTCGAGGTGCTTGATGCGACCTTGCGAACCGTGCGGAGCGCTCGCGACCGATGCGTTCTGGGTCACGGCTGCCGTCGTCATGGCGACGCGTTCGACCAGGCCCTGGACATCGTTCGTCGTGTGACGGAGCTCCTCGGTGATGAAGTGCTGGACGCGTTCCGGCACCTCTTCCAGGTCCATCAGGAAGTCGACGAAGTAGCGGTAGCCGGAATCGGTGGGGATGCGCCCGGCCGAGGTATGCGGCTGTGTCAGATAGCCGAGGTCGGCCAGCTCGGCGAGCTCGCTGCGGATGGTCGCCGACGACAGGTTCACGAAATAGCGGCTGTGGAGCGATTGGGAGCCCACCGGCACCGCGCTGGTCGTGAACTCGTGCACTACCGCCCGCAGGATCGCTTGCTTTCTGTTTTCCATGCTGTTTGGCACTCTCGACGCCAGAGTGCCGACTACAGTACCGCGAGTGCGATCTGGTTGTGCAGGTCCATGCCGCGGCGGGTCGGGACGACCCTGCCGTCGATCGCGCTGACCAGGCCGGCCGATGTCAGGCTGCCGAGCTCGGCGTCGAAACCAGATGGCGGCGTCATGCCTTCAGCGGTTCGCAGGCCCAGCATCAAGGATTCGGCGCGGGCCTTGCGCGGATCCAGCTCTTCCCCGCCGGCTGTCGCCGCCGGGCAGGCGGCGATGTACTCGCGCGGGCGGGCGACGTTCCACGATCGCCAGGCGCGCGACCCGTCCGTCGCGTACGAGTGCGCGCCGGCGCCGGCTCCGTAGACAGGCCGGCACTGCCAGTAGGCCAGGTTGTGGCGCGATTCAAAGCCGGGCCGAGCCCAGTTGGAAACCTCGTAGCGGCGAAAACCCGCGGACTCGAGCTCTGCGCATGCCGCGTCGAGCTGATCCCATTGCAGGTCCGGGGCGAGCTCGGGTAGCTTGCCTTCGGCGCGGCGGCGCCACAAGAGAGTCCCCTCCTCGAAGGTGAGGCAGTAGGTCGACACATGATCCGGGCCGAGCGCGAGCCCGCGCCGAAGCGTATCGACCCACGACTCGAGGCTCTGATGGGGCACCGCGTAGATGAGGTCGATGCTGATGTTGGCGACGCCCATCGAGCGGGCCAGGTTGAAAGCCCGCGTGGCCTGCGCGGCATCTGTCTTCCGCTCGAGCACCGCCAGGGCGCGCGGCTCGAAGCCCTGCACGCCAAGACTCAGGCGATTGACACCGCTCTCCAGCCACGCAGACAGCCTTGACTCATCGGTGCTGGCCGGATTGGCCTCGAGCGTGACCTCGGCGTTCGGCGCGACGTCGAAGGTGTCGCGAATGAAACTCAGCAGCCGTCTCATGAGGTTCGCCGTGAGAAGGCTGGGCGTGCCGCCGCCCAGATACACCGTCTGCAGTGGAGCGAACTCTTGCTTCTCTCGGGCCGCGGCGAGCTCGCTTTCGACGGCGCTGACGTAGTCGGGCATGAGGCGGTCCATTCCCGCATACGCGTTGAAATCGCAATAGCCGCACTTGTGCTTGCAGAAAGGGATGTGCACGTAGAGATTCGATATCGGTCGCACGATCAGACGCCCCTGATGTTGTAGCGCTGCCCGCGCGCGG
>VBHB01000144.1 GCA_005880315.1 Chloroflexota bacterium
CCGCGCCACCCGCACCGAGCCGTGGCCGTACCCGTTGGCCTTGACGACCGCCATCAGGCGAGTCCCGTGCGGCACGTGCGCGAGGATGCGGGCGGCATTGGCGCGCACCGCGTGCAGGTCGATGTCCGCCCAGCGAAGGTGGGTCGTGCTAGAGCCCACCCTGACGAAGCACGTGCATTACGAGCGGGATCTCGGGCAGCAGGTCGCTTGCGAGCAGCCCAGCGTCGCCGATGCGCTGCGAGATGCGGCGCCCGGCCGCGGCATGGATGTAGACGCCGGTGACCGCCGCGGCATACGGATCGGACCCTTGGGCGATCAGCGCGCCGATCACGCCCGCGAGGACGTCGCCGGTGCCGCCCGTCGCCAGCGCGGGCACCTCATGCGGGTCCTCGCTGAGCCTGCCGTCGGGATGCGCGACCAGCGTGTGCGCGCCCTTGAGCACCACGACGGCCCCCCACTCTTTCGCGGCCTTGCGAGCGGCGCCGGCACGGTCGGCCTGCACCGACTCGGTCGTCTTGCCGAGGAGCCGCGCCATCTCGCCGGGGTGCGGCGTCAGCACGCGATTCTTGCCGAGGCGCGTCTTCTTGCGAGCCGAGTCGGCCAGGGCGTTGAGCGCGTCGGCATCTAGGACCAGAGGGCAATCGGCGTGCAGCGATAAATCGACGATCAGGCGCCACGTCGAGCGGTCGCGGCCCAGCCCCGGACCGATCACACCCGCTTCGGCCGTCGACATCTGGCGGAGCACCGAGTCGTACGCCGCATGGCCGATCGCGCCAGGCGCGACCTCTGGCACCGGGGTCGCCATGACCTCGGTGCACTTGGCGGCCAGGATCGGGTAGATCGTGTCGCCGACGAGGAGCCGGACCAGGCCCGCGCCGGTACGCGCTGCGGCAGTGGCGGCGAGGTAGGCGGCGCCGGTGAAGCCCAGGCTTCCAGCCAGCACGACGACCGTCCCGAACGTGCCCTTGTGGGCGTCGCGCGGGCGCTCGGGGAGGATGACGGACTCCGACGCTGGAAGGAGCATGTCCACGACGTCCGGCATCTCGAGGTGCGAGGTGGCCACCGCCAGCCGGCTGTGGTGGGTGATGCTCACCTCGACGCGAGCGCCGCGGCCGTCGCCGAGCAGACGGACCCGGGGCGCGCCGCTCCGGCCGGGCAGGACCTCGATGCGCTTGCGCGGGAAGCAGATGCCGGTGCCGTCGAAGCACTTGATCACCGCCTCCTTCGCCGCCCAGCGCCCGGCCAGGCGCTCCGCGTTGGTGCCGCAGTAAGCGAGCTCGGCTGGGGTGTAGACCTTGTTCAGGAAACCCGGCCCGGACCGCTTGACCGCAAGCTCGATCCGGTCCACCGAGACGGCGTCGACGCCGATG
Organism: Chloroflexota bacterium; assembly: GCA_005880315.1. Lineage (GTDB taxonomy): Bacteria > Chloroflexota > Dormibacteria > Dormibacterales > Dormibacteraceae > UBA10449. The sequence continues at coordinate 1,371 of VBHB01000144.1, forward strand.
CGCTGCACCCAATCATTTTGGGCCACGCGTTCTTCCCGCCCGGCCGGGTCAGTTGATCGCCCCACCCGCCGGGCTCGCTTCGCGAGCCGGGCGACCTCCCCACGGGGTGGGGAGGTGAATCTCAGCTGCTTTCCTCTTCCCTTATTCGACGGTGACGCTTTTCGCCAGGTTGCGGGGCTGGTCGACGTTCTGTCCGAGCTCGACCGCGACGTGGTACGCGAACAGCTGCAGCATGACCGAGTTCAGGACGGCCGCCGACGCCTCCTCGACCTCGGGCATCTCGAACACGTCAGTCGCAACGCCATCGAGCGACTTGTCGCCCTTCGTGATGAGCGCCAGCACCGGTGCGCTGCGCGCGACGATCTCGTGGACGTTGCTGACCATCTTGTCCTTCGTCGAGCTGGCGGTGCAGATGGCGACCACCGGGAACTGGTCGTCGAGCAAGGCGATGGGCCCGTGCTTGAGCTCGCCCCCCGTCGTGCCCTCGGCGTGGATGTACGAGATCTCCTTGAGCTTGAGCGCGCCTTCGAGGCCGACCGGATAGCCCAGGCCGCGGCCGGTGTACATGAAGTTGCGATACTTGCTGTAGCGGTGCGCGAGCGCGGCGATCTCCTTGTTTCGCGCGAGCAGCTCGTCGACCTGCCCCGGCAGCGCGCGCAGCGCCTTGACGATCTCGTCCCGGCGCTCGAGCGACACGCGGCCGTTGACCGTCGCCAGCCGGAGGCCGAGCAGGTAGAGGCTCATCAGGTGCGCGAGAAATGTCTTCGTCGATGCGACACCGATCTCCGGCCCGGCGTTGAGGTAGATCGCACCGTCGGCGTCACGCGCAGCCGAGCTTGCGACCACGTTGGTGACCGCAACCGCCAGCGCCCCTCTCTCCTTGGCCTGGTGCAGGCCCACGAGCGTGTCGGCGGTCTCGCCCGACTGCGTGATGACGACCGCAAGAGTGTTCTTTCCAAACGTCGGCCGGCGATAGCGGAACTCCGATGCATCCTCCGCGCGCGCGGGGATGCCGGCCCAGTCCTCGATGACCTGCTCGCCGACCATCGCCGCGTGCAGCGAAGTTCCCATGCCGAGCAGCAGCACCTCGCGATATTTCCTCAGCTCCTCGTCCGGAACGTCGAACTCCCGGAACGAAACCGCGCCATCGTCGGTGAGCCGGCCGCGCATCGCGTTGGCGACCGCCTCTGACGATTCGTTGATCTCCTTGAGCATGAAATGCGGGTAGCCGCCTTTCTGCGCCTGCGTGACGTCCCAATCGACGTGGATCAATTTCGGCTGGACGCTGTGCCCGTCGAGCGTGTAGACCTGCGGACCAAGCGGAGTGACCGCCGCGACCTCGCCCTCGCCAAGCACGAGCACGCGCTTGGTGTACGGGATGATGGCCGTGATGTCAGAGGCGACGTAGTATTCCTTCTCGCCAAGTCCGACGACCAGCGGCGCGTTGAGCCTCGCGCCCACGAGCAGCTCCGGGTCGTCTGTCGAGAACATCGCCATCGCATAGGCGCCGCGAAGGCGCTTGAGCGCCGCTCTGACCGCGGCAAGGAAGTCGCCCTTGTAGTTGGCCTCGATGAGATGCGGGACGACTTCGGTGTCGGTGTCGGATGTGAATTCGTGCCCCTTCGCCTCGAGCTCGCTCTTGAGCTCGGCGAAGTTTTCGATGATGCCGTTGTGGACGACATAGATGCGCTGGTGGCAGTCGGTGTGCGGGTGAGCGTTGATGTAAGTCGGCTTGCCGTGGGTCGCCCAGCGCGTGTGGCCGATGCCCAGCTTGCCCGTGGGCATGTTGGCTAGCAGCTTCTCGATGAGCACGTCGACCTTGGTCTCCGACTTGGTGACGCTGGTGTGCCGCTCGGAGGCCGCCACATCCGCCAATACCGCGACGCCGGCTGAGTCGTAACCGCGGTACTCGAGACGCTTGAGGCTTTCCATCAAGATCGGCGTCGCCTCACGATCGCCCAGGTAGCCGATGATCCCGCACATATCTAATTAGTAACTCCTAGCCCGGGGTTTCTAGACGAAATGCTTGAACGCCCGAAGCGGGCCCCAGGTTACAGGGTGGGCCTAGGGCGAGGGCGAGGCGCAGTTCGGATTCCGCGAGATCGAATACGTCACTCTCGCCGTCCCCACCGGGCCGGTGACATTGTCCGGGTAGGGGATCGTGACTTTGATGGTCGCGTTCGCCGTATATGGGCTGAGATCGATGGCGGGCAGTGTGATCGTCGTGATGTTGGTCAGGGCGTCAGGCTGGCCGGTGATGATTACCGCAGCCGGATCGAGGGCGATGCCAGTGATCCGATAGCAGGTGGGTGGCGGATTGGATGGTGGGGAATCGACCAGCACCACCTGCCGGCTGGTGGTCCCGGCTTTGGCATCGATGTGGATGCTGACCGGATTGCTGTCCACGATGTTTGCCTGTGGGGACGTGGCGTTGATGGGCTGCTTGAGGTCGAGGGGGATGTCGTTTCGCTCCAGTACGACCAGAAGGCTCGGATAGTCGACCGTGCCATTGACCTGATATGGGTAGTCGACATAGGCCTTCAAGTTCGCCTCCCAGCTGACAGGGCCGTCGAAGGTGATTGAGCATGGCGAGTTGGGGCAGAACGCCGCCATCTTCGTGACCTGCCAGCCAGGTGCGCTCCCTCTCGGAGCTCGGGGGGTGACGGTGAGCTTGACCGCGGCGCGCTGGTCGATGTTGAGCACCACTGGCGTGGTCTGAACCGAGACGCCCGAGATTACCGGTTTGCCGACGAGGTTGACCTTCTCGCCAGTGCCGGCCGAGGCCTTCGTCAGATCTGCGGTCACCTGGATGTTGCTCCCGTTGGCCGCGCTAACAAGATCGGCAGGGCCGGTGACGACCACTGTGGTCCTTGTGGGAGGGTTGATCACGATAAGGTTTGACGGCACCGTGTACACGATGCCCAGCTGCATCGTCTTGGAGGTCGGCGGGTTCTGCGAGAACGCGACGGCGCCGAGCATGAGCACCGCCAGCCCCAGCGCCAGCAGCTTCAGCCTCCAGTCGTCCGTGATCCAGCTCAATTGTCCCTTTCCCTGTTTTTGGGGGCGGCCTTCTCGCGCACCTTGGGCCCGCCGTTGGACCTGCCGTTGAGAAAGCCGAGCAAGCCGTTGGCGCGCATTCCGCGCGCCGGCACCCTGACGCTGACCCGGCGGCGGAGGCCGTCGGGGTCCAGGTTGCGGGTGATCTTGCCTTCCTCGATCACGGAGATGGCGCCTGTCTCCTCAGAGACTACGAGCACCAGAGCGTCGGATGCCAGCGACAGCCCGAGCGCCGCCCGGTGGCGGGTGCCCAGCCGCTCCCTCACTGCCCCCTCCTCCGGAAGGGGCAGAAGGCACCCGGCCGCAATGATCTGGTTGCCCCGGACGATCACGGCGCCATCGTGCAGCGGCGAGTTGGGATAGAAGATCGACTGCAGGAACTCAGCCGAGATATCGCCGTTGATGCGGACGCCGGTGGCGGCATAGTCCTCGAGCCCGACGTCACGCTCGAATGCGATGAGCGCCCCGGTGTGCTTCGCGCTCAGCCGCTCTGCGGCCCTGATCGTCTCCGAAATCGCCTGGCTGTACTCGGGCGTGCTGAATGCCGACAGAGGGCGACCGATATGACCTAGGCGGCCGAGCTGATCGACCGCTCGCCTGAGCTCGGGTTGGAAGATGACGATGATCGCAATGCCGAGCAGGAAGGCGCCGTTGCGGAACAACCACGAAAGCAGCACGAGGTTGAAGGCGGTCGCGAGCGCGCCGATGAGCGCGAGCACGACGAGGCCGACCAGGATCTGCGTGCCTTGTGTGCCGCGAACGAGGCGCAGGACGTAATAGAGGACGACCGCGATTACGGCGACGTCGACGACCTCCAGCCACGTGAGGTGCCTCATCACCTCTTGGAA
>VBHB01000145.1 GCA_005880315.1 Chloroflexota bacterium
CTTGGAGCGGAGGTCGAGGCCGAGGGAGATCGCGAACAGCGCGCCGAGGACGACTCGAGGGATCGAGTTGGCGGCCTTGATGTAGGGCGAGAGCACGTCCGAGAGCAGCCGGATCCGGCCCAGCGCGACGCCGACCAGGATGCCGAGGACGGAGCCGAGGATGAAGCCCAGGACCGTCTCCTCCATGGTTACCAGCACCTGCTCCCAGAGCGGCCCGAGGGCGGTCCCCTCGGTGATCCAGACCCAGAGCCGGAGCACGATCTCGGAGGGCTGGGAGAAGAAGAACTTGTCCACCCACCCGAGCCGGGTGGTCAGCTCCCAGCTGCCCAGCCAGACGACGGCAAAGAGGACGCGGAGGACGTTGACGGTCCAGCGCCGGCGGCGCGCGTCGCGAGCCCGTTTCGCGGCCAGGTCGGTGACCGGCCTGACCGCCGGCCCCGTGGTGGCAGCCATGGCGGCCCTAGGCCGCGCCGCTGCGCTTTTGACGCTCATAGCTCACCAGGACCTCGTCGCGGAGGTCGTTCCAGATCTCTTCGTAGATCTCGGCAAAGCGCGGTTGGAAGCGGATCTCGGCGACGTTGCGCGGCCGGGGCAGGTCGACCTGGTAGCTGCTCTTGACCGTTCCCGGCCCGGCGGTGATCACGTAGACGCGGTCGCTGAGGGAGATCGCCTCCTCCAGGTCGTGGGTGACGAAGACGACCGAGGCGGCGCTCGAGGACCAGAGGCCCAAAAGCTCGTTCTCCATCAGGGAGCGGGTCTGCACGTCGAGCGCGCTGAAGGGCTCGTCCATGAGCAGGATCCGCGGCTCGTTGATCAAGCTCTGGGCGAGGGCCACCCGCTTGCGCATGCCCCCGGAAAGCTGGTACGGGTAGCGGTCCTCGAAGCCCGCCAGGCCGACGCGGGAGATCCAGTCGCGAGCCCGCTCGCGCGCCTGCTTGCCCGTTCGCCCCAGGTAGCGCGGGCCGGCGGCGACGTTCTCCAACACCGTCTTCCAGGGAAAGACGGCGTCGGCCTGGAAGACATAGCCGATGCCCTGGGCGATGCCGTCGACGGGCTTCCCGAACACCTCGACCTCGCCTTCGCTGGGCGGCTCCAGGCCGGAGATCAGCGCGAGCGTCGTCGACTTCCCACAGCCGGTCGGTCCCACGACGGCGCAGAACTCGCCGGGTGCGACCGTGAGGTCGAGATCGTGGAGGGCGGTATAGATGCCGCCTGAGGGAGTGAGGAAGCGCTTGGTCACCCCCCGCAGCTGGATCGCCGGTTGCATTGCACGACACTCTGAGCGGCGTTCCGTCGCCCCGGCACGGTTGCGGTCGTTGCGGCCGTTGTGGTCGTTTTGGTCGCCGGTCCGGCGCCGAACCGGGGCTAGGATTCAAGATCGGTAAACCGATTCGACAGTGAAGACAAGGATTCCGCTCGCCCACCAGCTGCTGGCCCTGCAGGTCGGGATCATCCTGCTCAGCGCGCTGATGGGCGCCGTCGCTGCGATCTGGCAGGCCAGCGACCAGCTCAACCACCAGTACGAGCAGCGCTCGCTGGCCATCGCGGAGTCGGTCGCCTCCGGCTCGACAGTGCAGCAGGCGCTCCTGGCCGGGGACCCGAACGGGGTCATCCAGGAGAGCGCAGAGGCGGTGCGGCGCTCGACCGGCGCCAGCTTCGTGGTCGTCACCGACCGCCAGGGCATCCGCTACTCGCATCCCAACCCGGCGCTGATCGGCAAGCCGGTCGACGAGTCGCCGGCAACGGTCCTGGCGGGCAACTCCTGGGTCGGCATCCAGCGCGGCACGCTCGGCCTCTCGGCCCGCGGGAAAGCCCCGATCTTCGTCAACGGCCAGGTGATCGGCATGGTCTCGGTCGGCTTCCTGGTCGACCAGGTCTGGCAGCAGCTCCTCTCCGAGCTGCCCGGCTATGCCGTCACGGTCCTCCTCTCCCTCGCCTTGGGCTCCGCCGCCTCCCTCCTCCTCGCCTCTCGGCTCAAGCGCCAGACCTTCGGGCTGGAGCCGTATGAGATCGCCGGCCTGCTCGAGGAGCGCGAGGCCTCGCTGCAGGGCATCCACGAAGGGGCGATCGCCACCGACCAGAACGGCACCATCACCCTGGCCAACGACGAGGCGCGGCGCCTCCTCGACCTGCCCCCGGACTGCACCGGGCGGAGGCTGTCCCAGGTGCTGCCTCCCGGGCGGCTGCTCAAGTTCCTCTCCGGGGCGCTGAACGACGAGGATGAGGTGCTCCTCGCCGGAGAGCGGGTGCTGGTCGCCAGCCGCCGCTCGATCCGGGTCCGGGACCGCGAGATCGGCCACGTCGCCACCCTCCGCGACGCCACCGAGCTGGCGCGGCTGTCCACCAACATGGAGGTCGAAAGCCTCACCGACGCGCTCCGTGCGCAGGCCCACGAGTTCTCCAACCGCCTCCACACGATCGCCGGGCTGGTCGAGCTGGGCCGCGGCGAGGAGGCGATGAAGCTGATCGCCGACACCTCGGGCATCCACCAGGAGCTGAGCGAGGCGCTGCTGGACAGGGTCGGGGACCCCGTGCTAGGCGCGCTGCTGCTGGCCAAGGCGGCGACGGCGTCGGAGCGCGGCATCGAGCTGCGGGTCAGCGACGACACCGTGCTCACGCGGGGGTCGCTGGACAGCGACGGGCTGATCACGCTGCTCGGGAACCTGATCGACAACGCCCTCGACGCGGCCTCCTCCGGCGGCGGCGAGCACTGGGTCAGCATCGCCGTGACGGTGCAGGGCTCGGAGCTGGTGATGAAGGTCCACGACTCCGGCGGCGGCGTCCCGGCGGAGATCGCCGACCAGGTCTTCCAGGAGGGCTTCAGCACCAAGTCCCGGCGCGGCAAGCGGCGCGGCTTCGGCCTCGCGCTGGTGCGCCAGGTCGCCCGGCGGATGGGCGGTGAGGTCTCGGTGGTCAACGAGGGCGGGGCGCTCTTCACCGTCCGGCTGCCTCTGAAGGTGCCGGTCGCGCCATGATCCGGACGCTGGTCGTCGACGACGACTACCGCGTCGCAGACCTCCACTGCGCGTACGTCGAGCGCGTCAAAGGGTTCGAGGTGGCGGGCCGCGCCCACTCCGGCGCGGAGGCGTTGGCGATGGTCGACCAGCTCCGCCCGGACCTAGTCCTGCTCGACCACTACCTGCCCGACATCTCAGGGTTGGAGGTGCTGCAGCGGCTGCGCGACGATGACCATCCCTCGGTGGACGTGATCTCGATCACCGCCGCGCGCGAGGTCGAGAGCCTGCGTGCCGCCATGCGCGGAGGCGTCGTGCACTATCTGATCAAGCCTTTTCGCTTCGCCGCCTTCGAAGAGAAGCTGAGCTCTTACGCGGCCGCGCGCGAGCGCATCCTCAGCCTCGCCACCGCCGACCAGGGCGACGTGGACCGGATCTTCGGGACGCTGAGGGCGGCGCGCAACGAGCCGCTCCCCAAAGGCCTTTCGGACGCCACCCTGGACCTGGTCGTGCACGCGCTCCAGGACTCCCGGTCAGGCCTGGCCGCGACCGCGGTGGCCGGCGCCGCCGGCGTCAGCCGGGTGACCGCCCGCCGCTACCTCGACCACCTCTGCCGACTGGGCAAGGCCGAGCTCAGCCTTCGCTACGGCGCGCCGGGGCGGCCCGAGCATCGCTACCGGCTGCTGACCGGCTGAGGGCGGCCACGCCCGCGCTGCGCTTCGCCACCTACCTCGCCCCGGGCCTCCGGCCGCTGTACGAGCACGTGGCCGCGGCCTGCGGAGCTTCGTCCCTGGTCAGCGGCCGCGACTGGCGGGAGCTCGCCTCGGGTGACATCGACGCCGCTTTCGTCTGCAGCCCCCCACTGGTCTGGCTGGAGGGCGCGGTCGAGGCGATCGCGGCGCCGGTCCTGACGGACGACCGCTTCGGCGATGAACCGCTCTACTCGTCCGAGGTGGTGGTTCGCGCGGAGTCGAGGTTCCGGTCGCTGGCCGACCTCGCCGGCGCTCGCTGGGCGGTCAACGAGCCGAGCTCCTGGTCGGGCTACTGGGTGACGCTGGCGCGGGTCGGCGAGTGGAGCTACTTCGGCCAGGTCGTGGAGGCCGGCTCGCATCACCGGGCGCTCCGCCTGGTGGCCGAGGGCGCCGTCGACGGCAGCGCCATCGACTGCCAGGTGCTGGCGATGGAGCTCCGGCAGCGGCCCGAGCTGGCCGACCGGATCCGCGTCGTAGCCAGCCTGGGTCCGTCACCGATCCAGCCGGTGGTGGTGCGGTCGAGCCTCGCCGCGGGCCTGAGGTCCGACCTGTGCGAGCGGCTCCTGTCCCTGGGTGGACCGGTGCTAGAGCACCACTTCGTCCGGCGCTTCGTGGCGCCACCGAGCTACGCCCCGGTGGCCGCGGAGCTCAGCCGGCGACCACGACCCGGTGCGCCGGCGCGCTCGGGTGCATGAACCGGAGCAGCCGCTCCGCCTCCTCGAGGAGCTCGTTTCGGTTCGGCGCCGGCTTGGCGAACGTCAGCAGCGTCAGCGCGGCCTCCTGCCTGTCGACCGCCACGGACCAGGTCCCGGCGACCTGACCGTCGATGAGGAAGGTCGGCAGCCACTGCAGGTTGGCCGCCACGTAGACACGGCCTCGGTAGGCGTCCGGCAGGATCCGGGACCGGTGTTTCGGCGCGTAGGCCAGCAGGACGCTGTCGAACCACGGCAGGAGCCGAACCGGAGCCGGCGCCTCAGGGTCGGGGCGGGGTGCTTCAGGTAGGTCGTAGAGGGTTCGTCCCGATTCGTCGGTGAACGTGATCAGCTCCGCCTGGAGGTGGTGCAGAGCCTCTTTGACGGGGGCGGTCTTGAGACCAGCCCACTGGCCGATGTCCTCGGCCGCCGCCGGTCCGAAGGCCCGCAGGTGGCTCCGGACCAGCCCTGCGAGCGCCTGCTCGGGATCGGGCCACTCCTCCGGCGAGGCCGGGGCGGCGGCCAGGGCGGCCGGCACGCGCGGTCCCCAGCGCCCGTCGACGGGAGCTCGCACCAACGCGCTCCAGCGCTTCAGCGGCCGCCAGCGGTAGGTCCGCTGGTGGATGACCTCCGCCTCCGGCAGGCCATCGGGATTCCGGGCCAGCCAGTCCTCGACGAACTCCACCAGCCCATCGGCATCGACGGACTGGGTTCGGGCACGCTCGAACAGGGCCGAGCGGAGCGGGTCCAGGTGCCTTGGGGCCGAAGCCTCCACGGCGGCCGCGTAGACCGGGTGGTCGCGAGCGCTGACCACGTGCAAGGTGCCGCGGAGAAGGGTGCCGGAGAGCAGCCGCCGATCCTCCAGCGCCTGGTAAAGGTCGGCCGGGTCAAAGCCGCGCATCCGGGCGTGGAGGGCGACCGGCACCGCCGGCCAGTACTGGGCCTGGATGGCGCCGATCGCCTCCACGACCTGTTCGACCGGGAGCGCGAACGGCTCCAGCAAACCCTGTCGCGCCAGCAGGGCGCGGTTGAGGGCAGCGAGGCTGAGCGTTTCAGCCATCGTGGCTACTCAGGCGGCGGCTCCCCTCCCGCGCTGTCCTTGGATCGGCGCTGCCGCCATTGGCCGTAGCTGACCCGGTTGTCGATGAGCGCGACGACGACGGCGATCACCAGCAGGACCAGGCCGATCCCGAAGACCACCGCCACCGCCAGGAAGCCCAGCGAAACCATGCCGGAAGGCTAGCGCGGCGGGCTGTCCACGGGTGGCGATCCGGGCGTCGAACGACCTAGCATCGCCAGGATGGCGCCGGTTGCCCCATTCGGAAGACCGACCCGACATCTTTCCTCGGGCCGCTGTCGCCAAACCGAATGATTCGGTTATGAGGAGGATCACGTTGAAAAGTGTCGAACGCTTTCGATGAGCTCGCACTAGCTCTGGACGTTGGCGAGGTGACCAAGCCGGCGCACCCGACGCGACCCCAGCGCATGAATGCCAACTCGTTTTGCGTCCGCAACCGGGTCTTCGCGATGAGGGTGGGCGACGAGCTGGTGCTGAAGCTCCCGCCCAGGCGGGTTTCCGAGCTGATCGGTGCGG
>VBHB01000179.1 GCA_005880315.1 Chloroflexota bacterium
CGGCCACGACTGGGGCGCAGTGGTCGCCTGGTTCTTCGCGGCGCGACATGCCGACATGACCAGGACCCTCACCGCCCTGTCGGTGGGGCACCCGGCCGCGCTCGCCGCGGCGAGTCGCGACGACGCGGACCAGCAAGAGCGCTCGCGTTACATCCAGCTATTCCTCTTAGAAGGAAAAGCTGAGCGGGTGCTCGCCGAGGACGATTACCGGCGGCTGCGCGCGATGTTCTCAGACTCGGTGCCAAAGTCGGTCGTCGATGGCTTCGTCCGTTCCTTGTCGCGGCCAGGCCGGCTCACAGCGGCCCTCAACTACTACCGGGCCAATCTCTCGGCGGGCCCAGCGGCCTGGGAGCGGCTCGCCAACATCGGACCGATCAAAGTACGGACGGCGCTGCTTTGGGGCGACCAGGATCCCGCGCTCGGCAGGCGCGGGACGGAGGCCACGGGCGGCTTTGTCGAGAGCCAGTTCGAGCTTTTGGTCCTGGAGGGCGCCGGCCACTGGCTTCAGTTCGAGCGCCCCGCGGACGTAAGCCGTTCGTTGACCGCCGCTGCAACTCATTAAGCTGTCTGCCATGCTCCACCGCGGGGACGACAAGGAGCGGCGCTCGAGCCTGCGCCGGCTCGACGACATCCTCGACGCGCTCGAGCAGCTCAACCTCCACGACCGCACCGAGCTCACAGAGGACCTGGCCGAGGCCCTCGTCCTCCTCGGCGTCGACGACCCGTACGGCATTCCCATCCCGCAGCTCATCGAACGCGTGTGGGCGATGCAGCAGCCGTACCTCATCACCATCGTGGTCGAGCGCCGCCGCCGCCGCCGCCGCAAGGTCGATCCCAAGTTCTCGAGCGGATCAGGCATTGCCTGACGTGAGCGGACACCAGTCTCGCTGAGCCCGGCCGACTGGCTCGCCGTTTTTCTCAGCATCGGCGCGCGCGTGCGCTCCACGGTGCTGCCACTGGCCGGTACCGATGCGGGACGGACGCCGCTCGACATCGGGGCCGGCGGCGATCGGACGATGGAGCTCGACCGGGCGGCCGAAGCCGTGGTTTTCGATGAGCTCTACCGAATCAACGCTCGCGGTGAGCGCTTCGCGGTCCTGTCAGAGGAGGCCGGTCATCGCACGCTCGGCGCCGACTACCCGCTCGTGCTGGTCGACCCGGTCGACGGGAGCCTGAACGCGAAGCAGGGCGTTCCGTTCTTCGGCGTGATGCTGGCGCTGCTCGATGGGCCGGCCATCGGCGACACGCTGGCGGGTTGCGTCGTGAACCTCGTCAACGGCGAAGCGTGGACCGCGATCCGGGGCGAGGGCGCCTGGCGCGACGGCGGGCTCATCAAAGGGACGGGACGGATTCCGCAGGGGCTCGAGCTGGTCGCATTGGAGAGCACACCGAAAGCGCTCGATCTCGCGCGGGGCCTCGTCCAGCAAACGGGCAAGATCCGTATCCTCGGCTCGATGGCGCTCGCGATAGCGCACACCGCCGCCGGCAGCTTCGACGCGTTCTGCGCTCCGGTCCCGGTCCGCGTGTTCGACATGGCCGCGAGCCTCCTCGTGCTCGCTGAAGCAGGCGGGATCGCCACCGATCTCAAAGGGGGGTCGCTGAGCTCGCTTTCTGCACAGCTCGAGAGCCGGACCTCGCTGCTCTGCGCTCCGAGTCCCGAGCTGCATGCGATCGCCATGCGCGCGCTCGGCGGCTGATGGTCTTCGACCCGCGCCAAACAGTTTTCGTGATCCTCAGCTTCGAGGGCCCGGACCAGTACAGTCAGGTCGGCGGCCTCGGCGTTCGAGTCAAGGGGCTCTCACGAACTCTGGCCCAGCTCGGCTACCAGACATACCTCTACTTCTGTGGCGACCCCGACCTCCCGGGCGAGGAGACCCACGAGTCAGGCCGGCTGGTGTACCGGCGCTGGTGCCAGTGGATCTCGGCGCGCCATCGCGGCGGGGTCTACGACGGCGAAGAGGAGAAGATCCGCGACTGGAACGCGAGCCTCCCGCCAAGTCTCATCGACAACGTCATCGCGCCGGCCGCCGCCGCGGGCCAGAACGTGGTCGTGCTGGCCGAGGAATGGCACACGTCGTGGTCGATGAACCTCATCTCCGACTCCCTCTACTACCGCGGCTTGCGCGATCGCGTCGTGATCCTTTGGAACGCCAACAACATCTATGGCTTTCATCGCATCAACTGGTCGGCGCTCGCTCTCGCGGCCACGATCACCACCGTGAGCCGCTACATGAAGTTCAAGGTCTGGGAGCGCGGTCACAACCCGATCGTCATCCCCAATGGCATTCCCCGTGCATCGATCCACGACGCCGATCCCGAGGCGGTCGCCGATCTCAAGGCGGCTGCGTCCGCCGACCACTTCTGCTTCAAGATCGGTCGCTTCGATCCTGACAAGCGCTGGCTGATGGCGGTTTCGGCGGCCGGCTACCTGAAGCGCCACGGCAAGCGCGTGCGGCTCGTCATGCGAGGCGGCCGCGAGTCGCACGGGGGAGAGGTGCTCGTCCATGCGCAGCACCAGGGCCTCGAGGTCATCGACATGAAGGCGCCCGCCGAGTCCTCTGGCCTGTGCGAGGTCTTGCGCGAGAACCCGACAGCCGAGGTCGTCAACCTCACCAGCTTCGTGAGCGATCCGCTCCTGGGAGTGATCTACCCGGCTTGCGACGCGGTCCTCGCCAACTCCGGCCACGAGCCGTTCGGGCTCGTGGGGCTGGAGGTGATGGCGGCGGGCGGCCTCGCGGTCACGGGCGCCACCGGCGAGGACTATGCCGACGCCTACCGCAATGCGCTGGTAGTGGAGACGGATGACGCGATCGAGCTGGTCACGGAGCTGAACCTGATTCGCGAGCGCCCGCGCCTGGCCGCGGCGATCCGCAGGCGCGGCCGGGTCACCGCACGCGCGTACACGTGGGAGAAGGTGATCGACCAGCTTCTGCTGCGGCTCGAGTTTGCCGCCGCCCAGCAGGCGGTACGGCTCACGGCACCGCCGGAAGGCTCGAAGTTTGCGCGCCGGCGCGCTCCCAAGGCGGAACCACCGCTTGGCTGAGAACCTCGTCGTCTACACGGTCGTGCATCAGCCGCGCCGGCTGAAGCTGCCCGCGCAGGTCGTGCCGGCGAAGACGGCGCCCGAGGCGATGTCCGACTTCATGTTCGACGAGGCGCTGGACCGGCGCTATTTCGAGCAGGTCGCGGCGACCTCGTACATCCCGGCCGCCGCCATGTTCACGGATCTGACCAGGCGGGGCTGGAAGATGTCGATCGGTTTCAGCAACTCGTTCCTGGTCCAGGCGGAGCGCTGGGGCTCCGACGTCCTCAACGCCTTCAAGAAGCTGTGCGCGAGCCCCAACGTCGAGATCGTCAACGTGGAGCCATATCACTCGTGGCTGCTCTACTTCGACATCCTGGCGTTCAAAGAATCCATGCTCACCGGTCGCCAGCGCCTCGAAGAGATGTTCCAGAAGCCGATCACGGTCACCGACACGACCGAGATGTTCATGTCCAACGACGCCTACTTCGCGCTCCAGCAATGCGGTTTCGGGGCGGCGTTCATGGAGGGCCGAGCGTGGCAGCTGGGCTTTCGAGAACCGACCCACGTCTACCAGCACCCTCTGCAGCGTCTCAAGCTCCTCGTGCGCCACCACGATCTCTCAGACGACGTCGGGTACCGCTTCTCCAACCGGTACTGGAATCACTGGCCCCTGATGGCGGACACGTACGCCAAATGGGTGCGCGACACGTGGGGCGATCTGGTCGTGGTCGGTTGGGATTTCGAAACCTTCGGCGAGCACCATCGCCGCGAGGGCGGCATCTTCGAGTTCATGCGCGCGCTGGCCAGGGAGCTGAAGAAACGCAAGGTGCGCATGCTGCTTCCGTCCGACGCCGCGAATGAGCTGGCTTCTCGCCACCTCGAGGTCCCGGTCAACGAATACGGCACCACCTGGGCAGGCGAGGGCGGCATGGAGTTCTTCCTGGGCAACGAGGCGCAGCAGGGTCTGTTCAGGCTCATGCACCACGCATATTCGAAGGCGAGGCTGACCGGTGACCCCCGGCTGGTCGAGATCGCGAGGTGGCTTCTGCAATCGGACAATCTCCATCTCATCCAGTGGTTCGGACGCTGGGGTCCCGATGCCGAGGTCAGCGCCTACTTCACGCCGGACGAATGGTGGGAGCTCGGAGCTCTAGGTATCCTGCGCGAGCAGCAACGTGTATACATCAACTTCATACGCGCTCTTGACGAATACGCCAAATGACGCGTGCACCCGCCCCGCTGGGATGATGGTGTAGTCAATGAAGCCTCTCCACGTCGCTTTCGTCTGGCACATGCATCAGCCTTATTACAAGGACGACCTCACCAACACCTACCTCTTGCCCTGGGTGCGCCTGCGTTCGGCCAAGGACTACTACAAGATGCCGGCGCTGCTCGACGCCTATCCGAAAGTCCGTGCCACCTTCAACCTCGTCCCCAGCCTGCTGGCGCAGATCGAGGACTACGGCAAGGACGATTCGGTCGATCTCTTCCTCAACCTCAGCAAGCGCAACGCGGACGAGCTGTCGTCCGAGGAGCGCGCCTTCCTCATTCGCTGGATGCGGGAGTCCCCTCGCGCGCTGCGCGTGCAGCAGTCGCCGCGCTATCTCGAGCTCGCCTCACGCGCCCCCGACGCGCAGTTCACGAGCCAGGACATGCGCGACCTGCAGATCTGGTTCAACCTCGCGTGGTGCGACCCGGCGTGGGCTGAATCAGATCCCAGGCTGGCGGAGCTGAAGAGGAAGGATCGCGATTTCTCGGAGTCGGACAAGGAACCGCTCTTCGAGGCGCAGATGGAGATCATGCAAAAGGTCATCCCGAAATATCGGGAGCTGGCCGATCGCGGCCAGGCCGAGCTGACTTTCTCGCCCTACTACCACCCGATCCTGCCGCTTCTCATCCATATCGACTCGGCGCGCACGGCCAATCCGCAGATCCAGCTCCCCGAACGTCACTTCTCGCATCGCGAGGACGCCGAGCGCCAGGTCGAGATGGGACAGGGGCTGTTCGAACGCCTGCTGCAGCGCAAGCCAACGGGCATGTGGCCGTCCGAGATGGCGGTGGGGGAGAGCGTCGTCGGACTGGCGACCAAAGCGGGCGTCGATTGGATGATCAGCGACGAGGAGGTCCTCGCCCGCTCCCTCGACACGCACTTCTATCGCGACAACGAAGGCCGCGTCAACGCTCCCGACCAGCTGTATCGGCCGTTCCAGGTCGAGCGCGAAGGGCAGTCCATGGCCATGGTGTTCCGCGACTCGAACATCTCGAACTCGATCGGCTTCGATTACCAGCGGATGCCGTCGGTCGACGCCGCGCACAACCTGGTCGGGCGCTTACGGCGCATTCGCGAGCAGCAGGGCGACAAGGATTACCTGGCCGTCATCGCGCTCGATGGCGAGAACGCGTGGGAGTTCTATCCACGCGACGGCCACGACTTCCTCAACGCGCTCTACACGGAGCTCGAGGCCACGCCTGACATCGTCACCACCACCGTCTCCGACTTCCTCACCGAGCACCCCGCCCAGCAGAACCTGCACCACCTGCACACCGGCAGCTGGATCGGCGCCAGCCTCGACACCTGGATCGGCGACCCCGAGCACAACATCGCCTGGGAATTGCTGGCAGATACGCGCACGTGGCTCGACGAGCAGTCGCGCCAGCGCCCGCAGCTCTCGGACGCCGCTGCGCTCGGCTGGCGCGAGATCCTCATCACCGAGGGCAGCGACTGGTTCTGGTGGTTCAGCCGCAAGCACGACTCAGGCATGGACACGATCTGGGACAACCAGTTCCGCCTCCATCTTCGGAACGTGTACAAGCTGATGGGCGTCCGGGCGCCCGCGCGACTCTTTCAGCCGATCATCCAGCGCACGCCCACGCCTGAGCGCAAGCCGCCGGCCGAAAGCATCAGCCCGAAGTCGCGCGGCGATTCCGCGTGGAGCAAGGCGGGCTTCTACGTCGTCGGCTCGGGCTTCGGCGCTCTCCACAGGCCGGCGGGGGTGGTCGAGCGTGTGCTGTACGGCTGCGACGCCGAGCGCGTGTACGTTCGGCTGGACAGCCCTCGGTCGCCAGAGGAGCTCGACGCGCAGAAGATCGAGTTCTGGCTCTATTTCTCGGGCGTGCCCGCTGACGGACGTGGCGGCAAGCTGAAGCTGCCTCTGGCGGTGACCGCCACCTCCGACTTCGGCTTCGATGCCGCGCATGTCGTGCGGATCCTTCCGCAGTCTCGGGGCGCCAAGCTCACCGTCGCGCGCGTCGATGAGGAGCAGGCCCGCGCCGAGCCGGCCGCCGAGCTCGAGTCACCCGACCCCTTCTTCATCTCCATACCGCTCGAGGCGCTTGGACGCCACGGTGGCGAGACGATGGAGATGGCGGTGGTGGTGAGCCGCGAGGGGCGCGACATCGAGCAGGTGCCACCGTCGGGCTCGCTCGGCCTGCGCATCCCCGGTGACGGCGCCGCCGCCATGGCTCCGGGGCCGAAGCAGATCAAGGTGCTGGTCGCCACCTCCGAGCTCACCCCTTTCGCCAAGTCAGGCGGCGTCGCTGACGTCGCCGCATCGCTTTCGAAGGAGCTGCGGCGGCTGGGGCACGACGTACGCGTCGTGATGCCGCGGTACCGCCAGATCGACATCGGCAAGCACAATCTGAAGCCGGTCGTGCACGACCTCCCGGTCCAGATGGGGGGGCAGACGATGCCCGCGACCATCTTCGAAGGCCGTCTGGGGGACGTGGTCGTCTACTTCATCGACTGCCCTCAGCTCTACGACCGCGACGGCATCTACGGGTTCGGCGACGACGACGCGCGCTCCGTTTATTTCTCGCGGGCGCTGCTCGAGATGCTGCCCGCTCTGAAGTTCTCGCCGGATGTCATCCACATCCACGACTGGTTCGCCGCGCTGGTGCCCAACCTCATCGACCGCATCTACACGGAAGGGCCGACCGCCGAGGTCGCGACCGCGCTCACTATCCACAACCTGGCGGCGCAGGGCGTGTTCGGATTCGGCGCGCTCACGCTTGCCGGCCTCGACAAATGGGGCTTGATCCGCGTTGGCATCCCCGGCCTCGACAACGTCGTCAACGTGCTCGGTCGCGGCATTCACTTCGCCGACGTGGTCAACACCGTCAGCGAGCGCTACGCCGCCGAGATGCAGATGGCCGAATACGGCGAAGGGCTGGACGAGCTCATTCGCTCCCACGCGCACAAGCTGCACGGCATCGTCAACGGCATCGACTACGAGATCTTCGATCCCCACAAAGACCCCAACATCCCGCACCACTACTCGGCGTCGGCGCCCGAGCCCAAGGCCCTGTGTCGCGCCGAGCTGCGCAGCGAGCTGGGCCTCGAGCAGTCGGACCGGCCGCTTTGCGCCATGGTGTCGAGGCTGTACGACGTCAAGGGCCTGGACCTCGTCGAGCAGGCGATGCCGGCGTTGATGAAGTTCGGGGTGCAGGTGGTCGTCATCGGCACGGGCGACCGCCGTTACGAGGACATGTTCCGCCGCTATGCCGGCGAGCGTTCGGGGCAGGTCGCGGCGGCGATCGGGTTCGATGCGCCGCTCGCCCAGCGCATCTATGCCGGGGCGGACATGCTGTGGATGCCTTCCCGCTACGAGCCTGGAGGCCTGGCGCAGCTCATCGCGCTTCGCTACGGCACGGTCCCCGTGGTTCGCGTCACGGGCGGCCTGGCCGACACCATCAAGGATTACGACCCGGTGGCGTCGAAGGGCAACGGCTTCACGTTCGCGCCCTACGATCCGTGGCAGTTCTATGCGGCGGTCGTACGCGCGGCCGAGACCTACCGGCATCCCTCGTTGTGGTCGGGGCTGATCCGGAGAGATATGAACGAGGACGTGTCGTGGTCGAAGTCAGCCCAGCGCTACGTCCAGCTCTTCCATTCGGCGATCGCCTCGCGCCGCGAACGCCGAGGCGTGACTGCCGCCGCCGACTGAAGGCATTTTCACCTCCCCACCTTGTGGGGAGGCCGGCCCGCGGGGGCCGGGGAGCGACCGCCGCCGCCGACTGAAGGCGTTTTCACCTCCCCACCTTGTGGGGAGGTCGGCCCGCGGCGCTTGCGCCGCGAACGCCGAGGCGTGACCGCCGCCGCCGACTGAAGGCATATTCACCTCCCCACCTTGTGGGGAGGTCGGCCCGCGGCGCTTGCGCCGCGAACGCCGAGGCGTGACCGCCGCCGCCGACTGAAGGCATATTCACCTCCCCACCTTGTGGGGAGGTCGGCCCGCGGCGCTTGCGCCGCGCGCCGGGTGGGGCGATGGGGCCGTCACGCGCCGACGGACAGCAAAGCGACTACAACAACAAGCGTGGAGTCTGGCGGGATGCTCGGGCCGGGTGTCGCTCTGATGCCGCTCGCGCCGTACGCGAGGTCGGGTGGGATCGTCAACCAACGCACGCCCCCGACTCGCATTCCGACCAGGCCTTCGTCGAGCCCTTTGATCACCACGCCTTTGCCCAAGGTGAACGTGAATGAGTTGTTGGAATCGATCCGAGTCCCGTCGTCAAGCCAGATGGTGTACTTGATCTTCACCACCTTGCCGGCGGTGGCTGCCGTTCCGGAACCGATGCGAATATCGGTCCACTGAAGGCCGTCGCCTCGG
Source organism: Chloroflexota bacterium (assembly GCA_005880315.1). Classification (GTDB taxonomy): domain Bacteria; phylum Chloroflexota; class Dormibacteria; order Dormibacterales; family Dormibacteraceae; genus UBA10449. The sequence continues at coordinate 8,632 of VBHB01000179.1, forward strand.
GGCAAGGGGGTTGTCTGGCTGGCACTGCTTGCATCGCCGGGAAATGCGTCATAGACACCCGCGGTAAGTAACGCGCCCATGGCAAGTCCCACCACCAGGCCGACGGCGAGCGCGGTCTCTCCTCGCATCGTGCTCGTCGCCACCGAGCCAGACGGTGCCGCCCGTGTTCGGTACGAAAGCACGATGCTGCGCACATAGGCCACGACACCAACGAGCAGGAACAAGACCACGATCGCGAGGCTCGCCCGCGAGGTGGCGCTTCGATCGGGAAGTCGAAGGACCGGTATCACCGCCACCAGAGCGCCGGCTCCCACCAACACCCCTGCCCAGCCCTGAAAGTTGGCGACCTCTGGTGTGAGGTTGTCTCCCAACGGCCATTTCCACAGGCCTTTCATCCACGAAGGCAGTCTTCTCTTTGCGATCACCCACGCACCAAACGGCAGGGTCGATGCGCCGCAGAGAACCAAGACCACGGCTCCGACCACTCGCCACATGAGGGGCCAAAGATAGCCGAGAGCGTCGAGTTTTCCCCTTGGAACTCGTGCCTAGTCTTGGTCCAGTCTTGCCTTTTGGGCTGGTCTGCGCCACGGTTAGCGCAGGGCGATCCGTTGGAGGACTCAGCAGAGAAGCTCCTACCCCCCGAGTTCGATCAAGCCGCGCGCAGTGCGCAGGTGTGGATGAGGCGAATTGTTGCGGTCACGGTTGTAGGGGCCGTTGCATTGACCCTGAGCTACATAACAACCGCCGCCTATGTCATCGTCGCCTTGGCGCTGGCGGCGCAGGTCGCATGTTTCGCGCGATGGTGGCACTACGCAAATGTGATGGATGCCGTTGGCGACAAGGCAATTTCAGCCGCGTTTGCGGAAGACGGCGTGGTAGTCCAGGAGCCCAAAGGCCGCGGCCTTCGTGGATTCGCAGTTCGTCACCCGGTCATAGTGGGAATCGGGTCGGCCCTCGTCGGGTTGGGCATCCTCATCGGGGTCATCGTCGCCCGACATTATGTCTAGGCACTAGAGCGATTTCTCGCCACCATGTAGTGAAGAAGTCGGCGGTACCCAATGCACTACTGGTCGGGGAGTTGGGCCTCAGCCACCCCAGTCCGGGAGCAGGCGGAGCTGCTCCACCCGGCGGGCCCCCGGCGCGTACGCGTCGTCGAAGTAGTCGATGACCATCCGGCGCGCCGAGAAGTCGGTGACCACGTATCGGATCGACGCCCGCATCATCTCGACCCACCGCTGCGGAACGCCCTTGGCGTCGCGCTCGAAGAACGTGGGCACCACGTCGCGCTCGAGCAGCCTGAAAAGCCCCTCCGCCTCGGCCTGGTCGTCCACCGCGGGCCGGTCCAGCGTTGCGCCCGAAGGAATCGCCCACCCGAGCTCCGGCCTGTAAGCCTCGTCCCACCAGCCGTCGAGGACGCTCACGTTGAGCACGCCGTTCGCGCCGGCCTTCATGCCGCTGGTGCCGCTGGCCTCGAGGAATCGCTGCGGGTTGTTGAGCCAGACGTCGGCGCCGTGCACGAGGTGGCGCGCGATCGCCAGGTCGTAGTCCTTCAGGAACGTCACGCACGGCTCCTCGCGCGCCAGCGCGACAACGCTCGCGATGATGTCCTTGCCGGGGTTGTCGGCTGGGTGGGCCTTGCCCGCGAAGATCATCTGTACCGGACGTTTGGGATTGCGCAGGAGCTTGTTGAGGCGTGCACGATCCTGCAGCAGCAGGCCCGCGCGCTTGTACGGCGCGAAGCGTCGCGCAAATCCGAAGGTGAGCGCGTGCTCGTCCATCGCCCCGCTGTCCACCGTCCTCGACCTCGCGACCGCAAGCAGCTTTTTCTTCAGCTCGAGATGTATCGCCCAGAGGTCCGCGGCCGGAATCTCGAACACCGCCTGCCAGCGCCCGTCCCTCCCGTCCAGGTCCCACCAGTCGGGCCCGACGTAGCGTCGCAGGAGCTCCGCGATCTCGGGCGCCACCCAGGTCGGCATGTGCACGCCGTTGGTCACCGAGCCGATTGGCACCTGCGACTCCGGGAGTCCGCGCCACGCGTCCTTCCACAGGCGGCGCGAGACGGCGCCGTGGAGGCGGCTCACGCCGAATGACTGGTCCGCGAGCCGCAGCGCCGCGTACGTGGTGCACAGCCGCTCACGCGGATCGCCCGGACGCTGCCGGCCGAGGTCCATGAAGCGATCGAACGAGATGCCGACCTCGGTCAAGTACGGATTGAGCAGATCCCAGACCAGTCCTGGCTCGAAGTAGTCGCTGCCGGCCGCGATCGGCGTGTGGGTTGTGAATACGATCCCGGCCCGTGCGACGAGTCGCGCCTCCTCCAACGTCATCTGCCGCGAGGCGCGCAGCTCGCGGATTCGCTCCATCGCGCAGAGAAAGCTGTGACCTTCGTTGAGGTGGAAGACGCCGGCCACCATGCCCAGCGCACGCAGCGCGCGCACGCCGCCGATGCCGAGCACGATCTCCTGGCGCAGGCGCCTGTCGGGCTCGGGTACATAGAGGCGGTCGGTGATGTTCCGAAGGTCGGGCGGATTGGATTCGAGGTCGGTGTCCAGCAAGAAGAGCGGCACCCGGCCGACCTGCGCGCGCCACAGGCCGATCTTCACCTTGCGCTCGCCGATCGGAGCGTCGACCTCCACTCCTTCGACGCGCCGAACGGGAAGGTCCTCGCCTTTGTTCTCGAAATATGCCTCGACCTGGCGGCCACCGGCATCGATCTCCTGGCGCCCGAAGCCCTGCTTGTAGAAAAGACCCACGGCGACCAATGGCAGGCCAAGGTCGCTCGTCGCCTTCAGGTGGTCGCCGGCCAGCACTCCAAGCCCGCCCGAATAGATCGGCAGGCACTCGGCCAGCCCGAACTCCAGCGAGAAGTAGGCGACGACCATGGGCGCCCGCGCGTCCATGAACGGCGGCCGCCGGTCGTAGTACTCGCGGTATGCGGCGCGCGCGCGCTCCAGCGCCTCGCGAACCTCAGCTCGCTCGAGTGCCTCGGCGATGCCCTTGTCGCCGAGCTTGGCCAGGAGAAGCACTGGATTCTGCCGCGTCGATTCCCAAAGCTCGCCATCAAGGGCCTGGAACAGGCCTTCGATACGAGGCTCCCAGGTCCAGAGCAGATCGCGAGCGAATTGATTCAGTTCGTCATGCAAGACCTACGATGGTATCGAGTAGAGGGGAAGGGACATGAAGGCCGTGGTGATGGCTGGCGGCGAGGGGTCTCGTCTGCGCCCCCTGACGAGCCGGCAGCCGAAACCGCTGGTGCCGGTCGCCGGCCGGCCGATCATGGAGCACATCCTTCTGCACCTGCGTCGCCACCAGATGCGCGACGTGATCGCCACCGTGCAGTACCTGGGCGCCTCGATTCGCAACTACTTCGGAGATGGATCGGAGCAGGGAGTGGCGCTCACCTATTCGGTCGAGGACTCGCCCCTTGGCACGGCGGGTTCCGTGATGCTTGCGCGCCAGCAGCTCACCGAGCCGTTCCTGGTCATCTCGGGCGACGCGCTGACCGACGTCGACCTCGGCGCCGCGATTCGTTTCCACCGCGAGCACCGAGCGCTCGCGACCATCGTGCTCAAGCCGGTGCCCAACCCGCTCGAGTACGGCGTGGTGGTGGTCGACGACGGCGGCGCGGTGCAGCGATTCATCGAGAAGCCCAGCTGGGGCGAGGTGATCTCCGATCTCGCCAACACCGGCATCTACATCCTCGACCCCGCCGTGTTCGACTTCTTCCGCGCGGGCGAGGTCACCGACTGGTCGGGCGACGTCTTTCCGAAGCTCTTGAAGCAGGGCGAGCCGGTGTTCGGCTGGGTCACCTCGGGCTACTGGGAGGACGTCGGCAGCCACGCGGCCTACGTGAAAGCGAACTTCGACTGCCTGGAAGGCAAGGTCAAGGTCGACATCCCCGCCGTTCGCAACGGCGAATCGGTCTGGATCCACGAAGATGCCGTGGTCGCGGAGGGCGCTCGGATCGACGGGCCGGCCCTGATCTGCGCCGGTGCGAACGTGCGCTCCGGGGCCTGGGTCAACGGGCCCTGCGTGATCGGCGGCTACACGACGATCGACTCGGGGGCGAAGATCTCCAACTCGATCATGTGGGACCACTCGTACGTGGGCCTCAACTCGCGGCTTCGCGGGGCCGTCGTGTGCCGGTCGGTGACGGTCAAGAACGGATGCCTCCTCGAGGAGGGCAGCGTGATCGGCAGCGAGGTCGTCCTCGGTGCCGGCGTGACCGTCAACGCGAACGTGCGCATCTGGCCCAACAAGGAGGTCGAGCCCGGTGCGGTGGTTCACGAATCGATCATCTGGGCGGGCTCGTGGAAGCGCGGACTCTTCACCTCGTACGGGCTGTCCGGGCTCTTCAACGTCGAGTTCACGCCGGAGTTCGCGTCGCGGCTGGGCGCCGCCGTGGGGGCGCTGAGCCCGAAGGGAACCGAGATCGCGATCTCGCGCGATTACACGCGCGCGGCGCGCATGATCCACCGCGCCGTCATGGCAGGGATGACCTCGTCGGGTGCGAACGCCACCGACCTATCCGTGCTGCCGGCGCCGGTCGCGCGTTACTGGGCGCGCCACAACCACGTCTCCGCCGTGCATGTGCAGACCTCGCCGGTCGATCCGCGGTCCGCCGACATCCGCCTCTTCGACGACCACGGCCTCGACATCGACAGCCGCACCGAGCGGAAGCTCGAGAGCCTGTACTTCCGGGAAGACATCCGGCGCGTCCTTCATTACGAGATGGGGCGCATCGTCCGGCGCGACAGCCAGACCGACCGCTACGTCGAGGACATGCTGGCGAAGATCGACCTCGAGACCGTGCGTGGCGCGGCCTCGAAGGTGCTGATCGACTACAACAACGGCGCCGCCGCGATGGTCCTGCCCCGCGTGCTGCAGGAGATGAACTGCACCGTCATCCCGCTTAACGCGTCGCCGGCCGAGGTCGTCCTGGAGCAGACCGAGGACACGTTCCGCGGGCACTTGCAGGAGATGGGGCTCATCGCGAAGGCGGTCAAGTCAAGGCTGGGCATCTTCGTGGACTCGCCCGGCGAGCGTTGCTTCCTGGTCGACGAGACCGGCGAGGTCCTCGACCATGACACCGCCTTCGCGGTGTTGAGCCAGCTGGCGCTCGCGGCCAAGCCCGGCATGCTGCTGGGCCCCGCCTCGTCGTCGCTCGCGTTCTCGATGATCGCGGAGCAGATGAACAGCCGGTTCGTGCCCACCAAGATCACGCCGGGCGCGGTGCTGCGCGCGGCGCAGCACGCCGAAACCGTGCTCGCATCAGATGGATCGGGCGGCTTCTGCTGGCCGGACTTCGCAATCGCGTTCGACGCCATCTTCACCACCGTTCGCGCCCTCGAGCTCCTGGCGCAGAGCGGCGCCTCGATCGCAACGCTCAAGAGCCGCATCCCGCCTGTCGCGCACAAGAAGGCGGTGGAGTTCTGCCCCTGGGACGTGAAAGGGCGCGTGATGCGGACGATGATGGAGCGTCACCTCAGGGATCGTGTCGACCTCACCGACGGGGTCAAGGTGTTCGTCGATGGCGGCTGGGTGCTGGTGGTGCCGGACGCCGACCGCCCCGAATACCACATCATCGCCTCGACACTCGATCCGGCCAAGTCGTCTTCTCTGGTCGAGGAGTACTCGGCGCTGGTTCGCTCGGTGGTCACCGAGGCTGCGCCCGAATCGGAAGGCGTGGTCGAAAAAACCTGAACGCCTAGAATCCACTCTCGGGTGCGGGCGTAGCTCACCTGGTAGAGCGCAACCTTCCCAAGGTTGAGGTAGCCGGTTCGAGGCCGGTCGCCCGCTCCATTTCGATCAGCGCCGCCTCGTGATAAGGCCCCCACAGAACGCCCACCTGAGTATTCCGCCCGTCTGAGCCCAAAAGAGCCCTTGGCGATTCAGTCAAGCGCATTTCTGGGCCCAAAAGGGCGGAATTCTGCCCGGGAGAAAGGGTCGGGGCGAGGTGCTTGGAGCAAATTGAAATCACCACAACGAAACTGGGATAGCGACTTGTTTTCTCGAAACGGCATCGATTAAGGTCGGAGGGTTCTGCGAGGATTTCGAGGAGGCCGATAGGTCGGGCCGTAGCGTCGAGGCCGTGCAGGAAGAACGCCGGCAGATGCGCCTGACCCGCAGAGACTTTCTGAAGGTCACTGGGGTGACGGTGGGAGCCGCGGCACTCGGGGGCCCGGTCGCGGCGCTGGCCGCTTCGATCCCGAAAGCCGGCGGAACGTCGCGAATCGCGATCATCGGAGGGGGCATCGCCGGCCTCAACGCCGCCCTGACGCTTCAGGATGCGGGCTTTGCCTCCACGGTCTACGAAGCGTCACCACGAGTGGGCGGCCGCATGCACTCGGACACCACGTCCTGGCTGAACGGCCAGACCAGCGAACACTGCGGCGAATTGATCGACAGCAAACATAAGACGATCCTGGGGCTTGCCAGCCGGTTCAAGATCCCGACTGTCGACCTGCTCGCGGCGGAGCCTGTCCACTCGACCGAAACCGACTTCTTCGGCGGCGGCTATTACACGACCACGCAGGAGAACGTCGACTTCAATCCTGTCTGGAGCGCCGTCAAGAAGGACCTGAACTCGGCCCCCTTCCCAACTCTCTACAACAGCTTCACGCCCGCGGGCCAGGCCCTCGACAACCTGAGCCTCTACCAGTGGATCGAGACCCGGGTGCCGGGCGGGCATTCATCGAGAATGGGCAACCTGCTCGACGTCGCCTACAACATCGAGTACGGCAACGTGACCACCGAGCAGAGCTCGCTCAACCTGGTCTACCTGCTCGGGTTCCAGCCGATGCCGGGCCAGTTCCGAATCTTTGGCGCGTCAGACGAGCGCTACCACATGGCCGGCGGCAACGAGCAGCTGCCGCGAGCGATCGCGGCCGGACTGGCCCCCGGGACTGTGCAGCTAAACACCGCGCTGACCGGGATCGTCCACAACCTGGACAACACCTACACGTTGACCCTGAAGAGTGGGAGTACAACGACCACCAAGAATTTCGACCGCGTGGTCATGGCGATTCCGTTCTCGGTGCTGCGAACGATCCTTGGCTCAGACGCGGCCTATCGCGCCGCGGGCTTCGACAGCACCAAGCAGATCGCGATCCAGCAGCTCGGCTACGGCAAGAACTGCAAGCTGCAACTGCAGTTCGACAACCGCTACTGGAACCAGACCGGTCCCTGGGGCATCGGCAATGGCGCCACTTACTCGGACACCGGCTACCAGAACACCTGGGACGTCACTCGCGCGCAGGACGGCTCCACGGGCATCCTTGTCGACTACACCGGCGGCGGCGTGCCGCTGGCTTCGTTCAGCGGCGATCCGGCGGACCCGAAGGTCGTCGCGAGTTTCGCGAAGACGTTCCTCAATCAACTAGAGCCGGTCTTCCCGGGCATCGGTAAGCAGTGGAACGGCAAGGCGACCCTCGACGTGCCGCTGACGAACCCTTTCCTACTCGGTTCTTACTCCTACTGGAAGGTCGGACAGTACACGTCGTTCAGTGGATACGAGCGTCTGCGCCAGCCTGACATCAACACCGGCAAGTGCCACTTCGCGGGCGAGCATTGCTCGATCAACTTCCAGGGCTTCATGGAGGGAGGCGCCGGGGAGGGCGCACGCGCGGCCGGCGAGATCCTCGCCGACTTTAAGGCCGGCATATTCCCCTGAGTCAGCAGGGGGGCTAGCATCGCCGCAGGGTGTGAGTTCACGAGGAGGGCAACGCCATGCCGACCTACATCTCGTTGATGCGGTTCACCGAACAGGGGGTCAAGGCGGTCAAGGATCACCCCAAACGTCGAGAGGCGGCCGCCAAAGGCATCGAGGCCATGGGTGGCAAGCTGCTCCATACCTATCTGACCATGGGGCGGTATGACGTGGTCGCGGTCCTCGACCTTCCAGACGACGACGCGGCGGCGAAGTTTGCTCTCATCACCGGCAGGCAGGGCAACGTCTCCACGGAGACGATGCGCGCGTTCGACGAGGGTGAGTTCGACCGCCTCCTCAACTCGTTGTAGGGCGGGGTTCGGCGGGCGGGATCCGCAGCGATAGCGCCAGCCAGCCCATCACGAGCGCGGCGATCATCCCGGGCACGAAGGCCAGCACGGCCCGGCCGGTCGCGTCCCACACGGCGCCCGAGACCAGAGGGATGAGGAACGCGGTCGCGTATTGAAAAGTGAACACGCCCGCGCTCATCCGGTGGACATCGCCGGGCGCCGCGATCCGTGGCGGCATGGTGAGAACGACGATGAACGCGAGCGCTGCCGCGAAGCCGAGCAGCAGCGCCCACACAAGCACGCCGGCGCCGGGAGTCACCACGATGCCGAGCTGGGCCACTGCCATCAATCCTGCCGAGCCGAGGAATCCGAGCCGGCCGGTGAGCAGGCGGTCCCACACCGCGACCACCGGCGCGGTCAACAGCTGGGCGCCATTGAAGATGGCCAGCATCGGCGCGATCAGCTGATGCCGGCCGGTCTGGTCGAGAAAGTCGGGGATGTAGGCATTGGTCGCGAAGTACACGGCGGACGCCATGCCCATCACGATTCCCAGCCGCACGGTCTGGCCCTCTCTCCATGACGGCCACCATCGCGTCGGCACCGCGGGCCTTGGTCCGCGTTTCGGCGCGGCCAGCGTGATCGCCAGCGCGCTGAGGGCGACCAGCACCGACCACATCGCGAGGGCCCAGCGCCAGTCACCATGCGCCAGCGGTAGGACGCCTACGGGCGTCGTCAGCGCCGTGGGCAGCGTCTCGCCGATCAGGATGCCGTTGCTGTACACGGCGGTGGCGACCGCGATGCGCCTCGGAAACCAGTCCCGCACGATCGCGGGGAACGCGGGTTGACTGACCGCAACGCCGACGCCCATCAGGAACGTGGTGGTGAAGAGGACCGGGATGCTCGGGCCGAAGCCACGCAGCGCGCCGAAGACGGCGACCACCGCGAGCCCGGTCGCCAGGGCACCGCGGACGCCGAGGCGGGCGATGAGCAGCGAGCCCGGTACCGCCGCCGTCGCGAGCAGCAGCACCGGCAGCGACACGAGCGCGCCCACGCCTTTCTCGTCAAGGTGCAGGTCGTGATGGATCTGAGGAATCAGAGGCGGCACCGCCAGCATCGTCAGGCGAATGTCGATGCCTCCCAGCCAAAGCAGAAGAAGGTGAACGACGTCACGCCGCGTGAGCCTCAAGCTATCGCCCCTCGCCGACTCGAGCGGCCATAATGGGCGGCGTGCCGCGTCTGCTGATAGTTGCGTCGAGCGGACCGACCGATCCCACGCGCGCCAGCATCCCTTTCCACATCGCGGCCAACGGCGCGACGCCCGTGGGGACCGAGGTGGGGATAGCGCTGGCAGGCGACGCCACAGAGCTCATGAAGCCCGACACCATCGCCAACGTGTACGGCCAGGGCGTGCCGCCGTTGCGTGACCTGCTCGACAAATGCCTGGAGCAGAACGTTCCCTTCTACGTTTGAAAAGGGTGCGCTGAGGCCCGTGGGGTCTTGCCGTCGATGATGACTCCGAACGCAACCTTCATCACCCCGCCCGACCTGGTGCGGCTGACCATGGAAGCGGAGAAAGTCCTCAGCTTCTAGTCACCTCCCCACGAAGTGGGGAGGTCGGCCCCGCGCGAAGCGCGCGGCCGGGTGGGGAGAGGGAACTCTCAAGAGCGCGTTGCGCCGATCGCCGCAAGCGCGCTGGGATTTTCGAGCGAAGACAGGTCGCCAGGATCGGTACCCGTGTACACGGAGCGCACCACGCGGCGGAGGATCTTCGCGTTGCGGGTGCGCGGCAGGTCGGTCACGAAATGAACCGCCTTCGGGCGAAGCGGTTTGCCGAGGGCGGCGGCGACGAGGTCCTGAAGCTCGACCGCGAGGCCAGCCGAAGCTTCGCGCCCCGGTCGCAGGATGACGAAGCACACCAATGACTCACCCTTGAGCTCGTCGGGAACCCCGATGGCAGCGGCCTCGGCGACCGCCGCACTGCCGACCAGCACCGACTCCACCTCCGCCGGGCCCAGCCGCTTGCCCGCGACCTTGATGGTGTCGTCCGAGCGGCCGAGCACGTACCAGAGGCCATCTTCCGGGTCGATGTACGCCCAGTCGCCATGCACCCACATATCGGGGAAGCGGCTCCAGTAAGTCTCGAGGTAGCGCTGACGGTCGCCCCAGAATCCGCGCGTCATCCCCGGCCACGGATTGCGGATGACGAGCTCGCCTACCTCTCCTCTCACCGATCGGCCGTCGCCGTCGACCACGTCTGCGGACATGCCCGGGAGCGGGCCGGCGAACGAGGTCGGGCGCAGGTGCGTGATCACGTTGCCGCAGAGGATGCCGCCGGAGATCTCAGTTCCACCCGTGTAGTTGATGATCGGCAGCCGGCTTCCGCCGATGCGCTTGAAGAACCAGTTGAACGGCTCCGGGTTCCAGGGCTCGCCGGTGCCGCCGAGGACGCGCAGGCTCGACAGGTCGTGGCGCGCCGGCAGCTCGTCGCCGTGCGTCATCAACGAGCGCACGAGAGTGGGGGAGACGCCCAGCACTGTGACCTTGTGGTCGGCGACCATGCGCCACAGCCGATCCGGTGCGGGGTGGTCTGGGGTGCCTTCGTACAGCACCATCGTCGCGCCAAGCGCCAGCGATCCGAGGATTAGCCAGGGGCCCATCATCCAGCCGATGTCTGTGTACCAGAAGATCGTGTCGTCGGAGCCGACGTCGAAGCCGTGCGCCATGTCCTGCGCGGACTTGACCGGAAAGCCCCCGTGCACGTGCAGCGTCCCCTTGGGGCGCCCTGTCGTACCAGACGTGTAGATGATCATCAGGGGCTCTTCGGGGTCGAGCTCGTGGGTGGGCGCGTGGTCGGGTTCGTCCTCGAGCAGCACGTCCCACACCTGGTCGCGCCCATGAGTCCAGGGAACGTCGCGCACGACGCGCCGGAACATGATCACCTTCGTCACCGTCGGTGACTTCACGAGGGCGCGATCGGCGGTCTCTTTCATGGGTATCACCTGCCCGCGCCGGTAGAAGCCGTCCGCGCAGATGAGCACCTTGGCCTCGCCGTCCTGCAGGCGGGAGGCGATCGCCTCCGGGCCGTAGCCGGAGAAGAGCGGGATGATCACCGCGCCCACCTTGGCGGTGGCCAGCACGGAGATCGCGACCTCCGGACACATGGGCATGAAGATCCCGACCCGATCCCCAGGCCTCACACCCAAACGCCGAAGCGCGCCGGCGAGCCGGCACACCTGGCGATCGAGCTCTCCATAGGTGAGCCGGCGCACCTCGCCCGGCTCCCCCTCCCAGATGAGCGCGACCTTGTCGTGGAACTCTCGGTCGCGGTGGCGGTCGAGGCAGCTCTGGACGATGTTCATTCGCCCGCCGATCCACCACTGCGCCCAGGGCTTCCCGTGGGTGAGGTCGACTACGCGGTCGTAGTGGCGATAGAACGCGATGTCGATGTCCTTGATGGCGGCATCCCAGAACCATTCGATGTCCTCGTCTGCCCGCTTCAACAGCTCGGGAAATGTCGCGATGCCGTGCTTGTCCATGAACCGCTTGAGCCGGCTCTTGGCGATCACATCCGGGCTCGGCTCCCACATCACGTCCCCGATCACGACCGGCTGCATAGCCATTGGATTCTAGATAGATGTGTCCGTACACTCCGCCGTGATGGACCACCTGCCGCCCCATTTTGCGGAGGACCTGGCGCAGGTTCTGGAACCATCCCACCGCGAGGCGGCGGCCGGCATCATCGAGGCCGCGAGCAAGCTCGACGACGAACGCCTGCACAAGTTTCTCGAGCTCTTCGCCCAGCGCGTCCGCGAATCCGCCGCACCGGTCACCCATGCGGAGCTCCGGGACTTCCTGTCAGCCGCGACGAGGCCGCGCCAACCCGGCGCCTGATCTCCTCGGCCTCCACGTAAAGCTCCCAATAGTTGGACCACGCCGTGCGGGCGACGGCGAGGGCGACCTGTGGCTTGTATCTCTCTTGCGCGGCACGCACGGCGTGCTGCTGCGCGTAGCACCAGCGATCCCACGCGCGTTCCACGGTGCATTCGACCAGCTGCAACCAATCTTCATCGGGAGTTCCGCCTGGTGGTGGTGGCAGCGTCAACAGCTTCCACAGGCCCCCCTCGCGGACGACTGTGACCACGGGTTGGCCGCCAGGCCTGCCCGCGTGCCGATTCGGTCTTGGGTGCTTCGGGTTGGCGGCCATCAGCCTCTGCTGCACGGCGAAAACGAGGTCGTGCGCGGCATGCAGCGTGGCCGGCGGCACTGGTGGATCGGTGCGGCCCAGGCGGACCTGCAACGAGCGAATCGCCTCGCGCAGGCTCTGAGGTACTACGGCGTGGTCATCGAGTCGGAGCTTCTCGACATCGTCGAGCAAGACATCTGACTCCGCCATCAATGATCGCCGGCGCGCCTCGGCGGCATCGTCGTCGGTTTTGGCGATCGTGGCGGAAGCCATTTGCAGCACCATAGACGCGGCAGAGGCTTTGTCAAGTATAGGTTTACAAGCAGGCAACTACTCGAAAGGGCAGAGCGTCTTTACAGGCACGGTTGGTGGCGCGGCGCCGGGCCCTTAAGGTCGCGGCCAGAGGTGCATGGTCGAGTGAAAAGATGGATGGTCGCGCTGGCTGCCCTGCTTGCCGGTGGCGGAGTCAGCGCCGCGTTGCTCGTGGTCGCGGATCCAGAGCGAGGGGCTGTCGACGCATATGCGGCCACGCGTAACGTGCCCGCCGGGGCAGCTCTCACACAGGACGCACTCCAGTTGACGCGCGTGACCATTGCAGGTGGGACACCCCTTCTTTTCACCAGTCGGGACTTAGAGCGGCTGACGGCGATGCGCGCCGCTCACGACATCGCCGCGGGCCAGTTGATCCAACGCAGCGACGTCATGCCGCCGACGTCCATCGCCGATCGCCGCCTGGTGTTGATACCGCTATCCGCGGTGCCCACCGTCCCGCCCGGCGCGAGGGTTGACCTGCTGGTGATCGCAGGCACGCCTGATCACCCCACGGTCGCGCCGTTTGCGCTCGGAGTGGAAGTTGTGGCGCCGGCGTCGGGTGGGCTTGTCGTCGCGGTACCGGCCAAGGCGGCGGCCGCGTTCGTCTTCGCCGGAGCGACGATGCACCTCGCCGCCGTGGTGGTCGAACCCGGTGCGGCGGATGGATCCGAGCTTCCGGTCACGAGTTCAGACGATGCCATGGCCCTGGCGGCCGGGCGCTGAGAGATACGAGGATGGCCGTGGCCGCGTCGGCTCCTGCCTATCCAACCGCCGAAGCGCGCATTCGAGCGCTCGTCGAGGCCCAGCTTGCCGCCGAGCTCTCCCGCCGAGATCGCACCCGGCTGCGGGTCGAGGACCAGCAGTGGGTCTACGAGCTGGTCGGGCGCGTGGTCGGCGAAGAGCAGCGGCAGGCATCGCCGTCTGTGACTGCGGACGAGTCGGAGCATCTGTGGCGGCAGGTGTTTGCCGCCGTCACCCCTCTCGGCCCGCTGGCTGAGCACCTCGCCGATCCGGAGGTGGAAGAGGTGCGAATCAACGGCACGGAGGCGTGCTTCGTTTTCAAAGGCGGGCGTCGACACGTCCTCCCTCCGCCCTTCGCTGATGAGGCCGGCCTCATCGAGCTGGTGCACTGGTATACGGACGGGACGCCGAGCTCGCGCCTCGATCGTGCGAGCCCGATGGTCACGATGACGCTTCCCGAGGGCAGCCGCTTGCATGCGGCTCTGTCGCCACCCGCGCGGCCCATGAGCGTGACCATTCGTCGCCATCCGTCAGAGCGCTTTCGCGACCTGACCGCACTCGCGGCGTCGGGCTTCCTACCGCACGGTCTCATCCCGTTCCTGGAGGCCGCGGTCGCCGCGCATCTGAACATCCTGGTGTCCGGAGGAGCAGGCGCCGGCAAGACGACCTTCATGCGCGTGCTCGCGCGGATCATCGGCGCCGACGAGCGCGTGATCACCATCGAAGACCAGGCCGAGCTGCACCTGTGGCGCGAGCTCGGAGATTGCATCTCACTCGAGGGTAGGCCGCCCAACACTGAGGGCAAGGGCGCAATCACCATCCAGATGCTCGTCCACGAGGCTCTTCGCATGTCGCCCGATCGCATCGTCATCGGCGAAGTTCGCGGTGGCGAGGCTCTCGACTTGCTCGACGCGATGAACACAGGTCACCCAGGCTCGCTCAGCACAATTCACGCAGACAGCCCGCGGGAAACACTTCCGCGGCTGGCGCGCCTCGCCCTCCGCAGCCCACAAGCACCGCGCGCCGAGGCCGTGATGTCCGAGGTCGTGAACACGATCGACCTCGTGCTCCATGCGGGCATCGACCGGCATTCGACGGCGCCGTCTGAGGCGCGCGCGCGTCGCCTCACGTCGGTCAGCTTCGTAGCAGGGCTGGAAGACGGGCAGGTTGCGGTTCGCGACCTAGTCACGTTTGCGGGCGACGGACGCTGGCACCGCGTGGGCTCGCTCGAGGGTATGCCCGCGCGTGCCCGAGCCAAGCTGGCCGCGTTCGGCGAGACTGCCCGCCTGCTGGACGGATTCGATGCGTGATGTCGCAGCCGCGCTGTGCGCGGGCCTTGGCGTGACCGCCGCCATAATCGCGATAGGGCTTCCATCGCCGACATCTCTAGACGATTACGCCCCAACCAGCCGGTGGCGCCGCTACTTGAGCCGGTGGTGGGCCGAAGAGAATGCCCTCGCAGCTAGCGCCGGCTGGACAGTGCATGGCGCCGGGCGACTCGTCGCAGCTCAGGCCGTGGCGGCAACGGCCGGCGCCTTCGGCGCCGCGATCGTCACCGGGTTACCAGTGCTTGCCGCAGCGGGGGCGGCCGGAGCCGTGGCGCTGGTGCGTGGTGCATTCGCCGCGCGGATGCGGGCTCGACAGATCGCCCGCCAGGACGCGGTGCTGGATGCGGTCCGCATGCTGCGCCAATTGCTCGAGACAGGAGCTACCAGCGTGCAAGCCGCTGTCGCGATGCTGGGCGATCGCGGTCCTCTACCGCTGCGAGCGGAATTCCGAGTCATTGCCGGCACCACTGTCGGCCGACGCCAGGCCTGGAGCGCGGCGCGCCAACGGGTCCGCGAGCCCCTGTTCGACATGCTGGCGGCAGCAGTCCTCATCCAGAGCCCGGGCGGCGGTGAGCTGGCGCCTCTGTTCGCCGATCTCGAGGCATCGGTAAGTGGTGCGCAGGAGGTAGAGCGCGAGGCACGCGCGCTTCAGGTCCAGGCCCGCTCGGCCGCGACCATCATCGTCTCGCTCCCGGTCGTCTTTCTCGTCGTGCTCTCAACGCTCCGGTCGCCTTACCTCGATGCGTACCACAACCCGTCCGGCCAAGCATTCCTGCTCGCGATGCTCATCGTCATGGGATGCAGCTACGTGTGGATGAAGCGCCTCCTGCTGCTGCCGGGCTTGCAGCGGGTGAGGCTCAGCGATGCCTGACGTGACGGTCGCCCTCGCATCGATGTTTGCGGGCGTGCTGTGCGCCGGTGCTGTGCTCATCGCGGGCGGGGGCCGCCCTGCTGGCTCGGGGCCACTGCGGGCGCCTCGCATGAGCGCTACAAGAATTCGCGAGGCCATTCGCATCGACAGGCTGCGATCGTGGCTCCAGGGCGAGCTCGATCGTGCGGGTTGGAGCGAGAGCCCCGAACGCGTGGCCGCGTTTGCCATCGCTCTCTCGGCCTGCCTGGCAACCCTGGCGGCGAGCAGCGCATCGACGATGCCGGCCGGCGCAGTCGTCTTTATGTGCTTGCTGGGAGTGCTGGCGGGACTGGTGGTGCCGCTGCTCGCCCTGAGGTCAGCGGTGGCACAGCGCCGCCGGCGGCTCGAAGCCGAGCTCGTCCCGCTGCTCGAGCTCTTCACCCTGGAGCTTGGTGGCGGGGGCAGCCCGGTTTCGGCGCTGGGCTCGGTCACTGTGCAAGTACAGGGAGAGCTGGCCGCCGACCTGCGCCGACTCCTGATTGCTTCGCAAGTATCGGGCTCCGCGTCATTCGAGTCGCGCCTAGTGGAATACGCGGACCTGGCGCGCATTCCCGCTATCGGAAGCCTCGCTACCATCCTCGCCGCCAGCCGCGAATATGGAACCGGTGTGGTGCAGGGCGTGCGTGCCCTTGCCACTGACTTGCGGCGCGCGCAGCGCCGCGAGCTCATCGCTCACAGCCGCCGCGCGCTCAACCATGTGCTGCTGCCGGCTGCGGTCGGCGTGCTGCTGCCATTCCTGGCCGTCCTGATGTTCCCCGCCGTCACCGCGCTGCAGAGGAATTTGCGATGAAGCGTTGCTCGCGCGGAACGGCGCTGATGGAATTCGCGCTCGCTTGGCCGATCGTCTTGCTGCTCGTCCTCGGCGCGGTGCAGATCGCCTTGTGGGAGGGCGAGGTCACCTCGGCACACGATGCGGCGCTCGCCGGAGCCCGCGCCGGAACGGTTGCGGGGGGCGGTGTCGATGTCGCGGCTCGTGTGGCGCTTCGCGCGATGTCCACAAGCCTGGTCGGCATCGGTGTATCCGAGTGGTGCCCCCGCGACGCGCGGCCCATGCCCCGAGGCGCCTGGGTCTGTGCGACGGATCTCGGCTCTTCATTGGAGGTGGACGTCGGTGGATGGGCACCGGCGCTGGTCCCGGTCTTCCCAGCGAGCAGTCTTCCTCTCCGCGCCCACGTCGTTCTCGGCAAAGAGAGGTTCGTGCGATGAGGCGGCAGAGTGGGCAGGCGCTGCTCGAACTTGCCCTATGTGCACCGGTGGTCATGCTGCTGTCGCTGGGGGTCGCCTCGGTGGTGCAGCTTCAAGACGCGGCGGCCGGGCTGGACGCGGCGACCCAGGCTGCATTAGAGGTTGCGTCACGAGCACCTGATCCGCGAAGCGCGGACTCCGCCGCCCACACGCGCTTTGCCGACGTGGTTTCCGCGTACCCACTTCGCGCGGCCGTGCTTCGCATCTCGTTTGGGGATTTCAGCCGCGACACGGACGTGAGGGCCACCTCCGAAGCGCTGGTCGACGTTGGCTGGGCGGGGTTGGTGCTGCCAGGCCAGTTCAGGATCCGGTCACAGGGTGCGGTTCACCTGGAGCAGTGGCGCACTCATCGGGCCGCACCTTGATGGGCTCTCAGCGCGGGCAGGTAATGGCATTCATCGCCGTGGCTCTTGCAATCGTGCTCATGCCGGTTGCGGCGTACGCGGTCGACATCGCCACTGTGAGCTCAGCGGCCGCGACTCTCCAGGAGGCGACCGCCACCGCCGCCATGGAGGCGGCTCAGCAGTTGAATACAGGAGCATTCCGGAGCAGCGGAGCCCTGGTCATCGACATGAACGCCGCGCGCAGCGCTGCTCAGGCCGTCCTGGCCGCGGAAGCGCCGGCGGCGTTGGTGAGCTCGGTGAGCGTCCGCGGCGCCGAGGTCACAGTCGAGGCAGGACAGGTGGTACGGCTTCCATTCGATTTCTTTCCCATGCGCGCCGCACGCCTAAAGGCCATCGCGTCGGCGCGACTGGCGGCGGGCTACGACAGTCCCACCAGCTTCTTGCTGACCGTGTCCGCGAGCGACTCGAGTGGAACTCTATAGCTGTCGAGGCGACTGGACTCGCGACTGCCAGCAGGGCGGAAGTTCAGCTCGTAGTACCTGCCCACCCTGGCGGAGAGAGAAGGCAGCACCTCGGTTGGAATGACCAAACAGGTTTCGTGGAAACGGCGCTCCGACAGCAACCAGGCAAGCACAACGACAATGGTCGTCGGGTCGGCCACGAAGTTCGAGCGATTCACCTGAATCTTGATTCGAGCGTGGGCCATCGCGAGCCGGCCTGTTTTGACCTGAGTCGCTAGCGTCGCTCCCGTCGCCAAGCGCCGGATGAGAATCTCCGCGGTCTCGTTGTCTGGGAATGGGCGGAACAGGCCGCAGTCCTCCAGCATCGCGAGCCGGCGGATCACTTCCTGCTCACCCCGGAAGCCGAACACACTGTCTTCGTCCGAGACCGCCCCTACGACGAGCGAGGCTGTCGGCATGTAGGCTCCTGCGCCCAGTCGTTTAGCAAGTTGGTCGAAGGGCACGAGATCCTCGCTCCACTTATGACCCGGGATCGGATGTGTTGGCATGTCGGCCACCAGGAGCACTCGACCACGATTCTCGATACGAGCGGCTTTCTCCTTGAACGTGGAGGCGTCGGCCACTAACACGAATGGCCCGAGGCGCTCGCCGTCCAGGTGGACGCCGATTACAAGCTGGTCGGGTGTGAACAGGTGGTTCTCAAAGACCCCGATCGGAGCCTCATGGTGTTGGACCACTGTCTTGCCCTTGACCTGCACCGCAAGGTAGGCATGGTCCGAGAGCCGGTGGACTACCGCGTCGATGCCGCGATCGAGCATCGGCAGGAAGATATGTAGACCTCCGGCTGACTGGGTGATGAGGTTCGACCAGACCAGAAACTCAGCAGCCTGTCCGATGGCGTCCTGGCTGCCGTGGGGCCAGGTCGCATCGATGTCGGACACCGGCGTCGTCAGGACAGTCCCAACAGCTTCTTGCCGTTCCCGACGAGAACTTTCTGAAGCGCCCCTTCCGGAATCTCCAGCGTCGCCAATTCGTCCAGGCACCGCTGTGGCTGGATGAAGGGGTAGTCGCTGCCGAACACGAACTGGTTCTGAAGGCGGCCCTTCAAGTCGCGGATCACCTCAGCTGGGATGTATCGCGGAGCCCAGCCCGAGATGTCGATGTAGATGTTGGTCTTGTGCAGGGCCATGGCCATCAGCTCTGCGTGCCATGGATAACCGAAGTGAGCGGCGATGATGTTCAGGCTTGGAAATGACGCTGCGACCGCGTCCAGGCGGATCGGCCGCGCGTAATCGAGCCGGATGCCCTGCCCGCCCGGTTGGCCGGCGCCGATCCCGCTCGTTCCGGTGTGGAATAGCAAAATCAGCCCCAGCTCCTCGCATTTCTCGTAAAGCGGCCAGTGC
This sequence comes from Chloroflexota bacterium, assembly GCA_005880315.1. Classification (GTDB taxonomy): domain Bacteria; phylum Chloroflexota; class Dormibacteria; order Dormibacterales; family Dormibacteraceae; genus UBA10449. Next base: position 27,557 of record VBHB01000179.1, read on the forward strand.
TTTTCGTCGTCGGGTGCAAACGCCTGCAGCGATGGGTGCAGCTTCACGCCTTTCAGGCTGAGCTCGCTGATGCGGTCGAGCTCGGCGACGGCGCGGTCGCCTTTCAGCGGGTCGACGCTGCCGAAGCCGGTGAACGCTTCCGGGTGGTCCTTGCACGCTTGCGCGACCAGCTCGTTAGATACGCGCGGGCGGCCGGTTGCGGTTTCCGCGTCCCACGCGAGCAGCACGGCGAGCACGTCGAGGGCTTCGTAGTCACCGGCCAGCTCGTCCAGCGAGCGGCGCGCGACCTTGGATCGGAAGTAAGACTCCGCCGCTTCCACATAGCCCTTCATCGAGACGTCCAGCCACTCGGGAGTGGGAAGGTGAACGTGGAAGTCGATGGCTCGCACGGGGGCCGATGATAGTTGCATGCAAGCCTCGCTGCTCGTGCTCGCCGGCGGCACGAGCCGGCGGATGGGCCGGCCGAAGGCATGGCTCGAGGTGGGGGAGACCAACCTCCTGCGCTGGATGGTGGAACGCCTGGGGCCTGCGTTCACAGAGGTGATGGTGTCTTTCGCCGAGCCCGAGCAGCTGCTCGAGCTGGTGCCGTACAGGCTCGTGTTCGATCGCAAGCAGGAGGGAGGTCCGCTCGCGGGCATCGAAGCCGGCCTCGCGGCCGCCCATCACGACGTCTTGTTCGTGGTCGCCTGCGACATGCCTTATGTCACGCGTGAGGTGGCGGAGATGGCGGTCGCTGCGGCGCGTAGATGTGATGCCGCGATGCCGCGCGTCGGCGGCCGCCCCGAGCCCGTATGCGCGGCCTATCGCCGTTCAGCGCTGCCCGCGATCACCGCTGCGCTGGAGAGTGGCCGGCTCAAGGCTGCGGACCTGGCCGACGGGCTCGACGTGACCTGGCTCGAGGGTCTTGACCCAGATCTGTTCCGGAGCCTCAACACGCGGGACGACTACCAGCGTTTCCATGACGATTTCCTGGCGCAGCGATAATGGCTGTCTTGTGAAGATCGTCGTCACCGTCAAGCAGGTGCCGGACCCGAACTCGGCGACCCTCCTCGAATCCGACAACACGCTCGCACGCGACCGCGAGGTCGTCCTCGACCCCGGCGACGAGTGCGGCATCGAGGAGGGACTGCAGCTGAAGGAAGCCCATGGTGGCGAGGTGATCCTGGTCTCGATGGGTCCCGAGCGGGCCAAGGACGCAATTCGCAAGGGCCTGTCGATGGGAGCGGACCGTGGTGTTCTCATCAGCGACGTCCAGCTGGCGGGGGCTGACGCTCTCCTCACCGCACGGGCGCTGGCGGCGGCGATCAAGCCCGAACAGCCAGACCTCGTCATCTGTGCGACCGAGTCCTACGACGGCAGCACCGGGATGGTGCCGCCGATGCTCGCCGAGCTCCTCGGCCTGCCCCAGCTGACGATCGCCAAGAAGGTCGAGGTCGACGGGTCGACGATCAAGGTCCACCGCCAGACCGCCGACGGCTACCAGGTCGTCGAGGCGTCGACACCCGCGCTGATCTCGGTCACCGCCGGCATCGCCGAGCCGCGGTACGCCTCGCTGAAAGGCATCATGGCCGCTCGCTCCAAGGAGATCAAACAGGTCGGACTGAGTGACCTCGGAATCGAGCGGGGCGAACCCGGAGAGACGATCGAAGGCATCGCCGACGCCGAGGCTCGCAAGGCGGGCGCGATCATCGAGGACGACGGCACGGCCGTCGATCGCATCATCCAGGTCCTCGCCCAGGCGAAGGTCGTCTAGTGGCGAAGGTTTGGGTATACGCGGAGCTGAACGCAGGCAAGCTGCAATCGACGGCACTCGAGCTGATGGCAAAGGCGCGCGAGCTGGGCGATGTCGATGCGATTGCGCTCGGCACCGGGGCCAAAGCCGCTGCCGCCGTGTTGGGCAAGCACGGCGCCAACGTGGTTCACGTCAACGAGGACAAAGCTTTCGACGATTTCATCGCTGAGCCGGCGGCTGATGCCCTGTCCGCGCTGCACGAAAAGGAGCCTGCGGACCTGATCCTGTTCGCTTTTACGCCAGATTCGCGTGACGTCGCCGGCCGCCTGGCGGCCCGGCTCGGCAAAGGTCTGATCTCGAACGCCGCCGATGTGGCCGCCAAGGACGGCGGTTTCGTCGCCAAGGTGCCCTATTTCGGCGGCGCCAAGCTGGCGTCGATGCGCGCAAGCGCCAAGCCGGCGATCGTGCTGGTGAGGCCGAAGTCGTTCGAAGCATCCGAGTCCGGAGGAACCGCGGACATCAAGGAGCTCGCGGTCACCATCGGGGAGGGATCAAAACGCGCCAAGATCCTCGAACGCGTGGCCGAGGCTTCCGAGAAAGTGAAGCTCGAGGATGCCAAGGTGATCATCAGCGGCGGACGCGGCATGGGCGGGCCTGACAACTTCCCCCTGCTCGAAGCACTGGCCAGCGCACTGGGCGGTGCGGTTGGCGCGAGCCGCGCGGTGGTCGACGCCGGTTGGGTGCCCTACTCGATGCAGGTCGGCCAGACGGGCAAGTCGGTGCGGCCCGGCGTATACATCGCGGTTGGAATCTCGGGCGCGATGCAGCACACGGTCGGTATGAAGGCGTCAAAGGTCATCATCGCCATCAACAAGGATGCGGAGGCACCGATCATGAAGATGGCCGACCTCGGCGTGGTCGGCGACGCGCTCAAGATCGTGCCAGCGCTGACCGCCGCCGTCAAAGCCAAGAAGGGTTAGAGCGAACCGAGAAGAGGCGGAGAGCCTGCTCGCCGAGCGCATCGAGCGCAGGCGCGAGCGCGACTTCGCCGCCGCGGATGAGATTCGCGAGCGGCTGCGCGCGGGCGGTTGGGAGGTGCTCGACAGCCCGGGTGGCAGCGAGCTTCAGGCATTGAAACCGCCACCTGCCTCCGGTGCGCCGCAGGTAGCTCGCGCCGTAACCCTGCTGATCGTGGTGCATGGCTGGCGACCCGATGTGGAGCGGTGGCTGCTGTCGGTCTTCACTCACTGCAAGGCCGACTTCGAGGCCGTGCTGGTGGACAACTCCGGCGACGCGCGAATGGCCGGGTGGCTGGAGTCCCGCGCCGCCGAGAGGCTGCGACTGGTCACCCTCGACCCGCCCCTGGGCTTCGCCACTGCGGTCAACGCCGGCATCCAGGCTGCCGCCGGCGAGGTGGTCGTCCTCTTCGACCCCGGCGTCGAAATCACCGGTGACGCGATCTCGCCCCTGCTCGATGCGCTGCAAGATCCGACGGTCGTGGTGGCGGGTCCGTTCGGCCTCCGGGGCAAGGGCACGTTGAAGGAGTTCGAGGAAGACGCCGGCCCGGACGTAGATGCCATCGAGGGTTACTGCATGGCCTTCCGCCGATCCGATGCCTCGGCGGTGGATGGGTTCGACCCCAAGTTCAAGTTCTATCGCATCGCCGACATCGAGTTCAGCTTCCGGCTGCGCGACCGCGGTGGACGGGCGTTGGCGCTCGAGGGCTTGCCGATTACGAAACACGAGCACCGCCTTTGGGAAGCGACAGCCCCCGACGAGCGCGACCGCCTCTCGCGCCGCAACTTCTACCGATTCCTCGACCGCTGGGGAAAGCGCGAGGACCTGCTGGTAAGGCAGCAGACCAAGCCCAAATAGAATTGCGAGAAATGTCGAGTGGAGCCTCAGGCCGGATCTACTCCGGCCGTCCCCAGGCGTACCACAATCCAAACGCCACCCAGCGTGGCCGAGGAGAGGGGTTGGCCCGCGGAGGGGACATCTGTCCCCGCCGCGATTAGATTGCGCATCGTGAGCGACGATTTTTCGGCGGAGGTTGCCGAGCTGCAGGCGCGCCGCAAGAAGAACCTCGCGATGGGCGGCCCGGAAAAGATCGCCAAGCAGAAGGAGCGCGGCAAGCTCACCGTGCGTGAGCGGCTCGACCTCCTGTTCGACTCCGACACCTTCGTGGAGTTCGGATTGCTCGCCCATCAACAGCCCGTACGCGGAGGGGAGATCGATGCGGATGGCACGCCCGCCGATGGAGTCGTCACGGGCCACGGCCTGGTCGACGGCCGCCAGGTGTGGGTGATCGCATACGACTTCACGGTCATGGCGGGGTCGATGGGCGCGGTGGGGGAGCAGTTCAAAGCCGCGCGTGTGCGCGAGCTTGCACTCCGCTATCGCAAACCCATTGTGTGGCTGCTGGACTCCGCGGGCGCACGCATCCAGGAAGCCGCCGGCTCGACCTTTGCCGGCACTGGCTTTCTCTTCCGCGACCAGGTGGTGATGTCAGGCGTCATCCCGCAGGTGGCGGCAATGCTCGGCCCGTGCGCGGCCGGGACGGCATACATCCCTGGCCTCTCGGACTTCGTGCCGATGGTCAAGGACACATCTTCGATGTCGCTCGGAGGTTCGCGCCTCGTCAAGGCGGCCACCGGCGAGGACGTCACCGACCACGACATGGGCGGTTCGCAGGTGCATTGCTACGAATCCGGTGTCGGCGACAACGAGGTCGCGGACGATGCCGAGTGCATCGCATCGGTTAGGCGGTTCCTCTCGTACCTGCCCTCGAACAATCAGGAGGCGCCTCCATTCGGGGATACCAAAGATCCTCCCGACCGGCTGGTGACCGAGCTCGAGAAGGTCGTGCCGGCCAACCCACGCGCCGCCTACGACGTGCGACGCGTCATCAAGGCCGTGTTCGACCACGAATCCTGGTTCGAGATCAAGCCGACGTGGGCCAAGAACATCGTGATCGGCTTCGCTCGCGCCGGGGGTCACCCGGTGGGCGTGGTCGCCAACCAGCCGATGCAGAAGGGCGGGATCCTCGACTCGGACGCCGCCGACAAGGCCGCTCGCTTCATCCGTATGTGCGATGCGTTCAACGTGCCACTGGTCTACCTCATGGACGTGCCCGGATTCCTGGTGGGGTCACAGGTCGAAAAAGACGGCATCATCCGGCACGGTGCCAAGATGCTTTACGCGACCTCGGAGGCGACGGTGCCGAAGATCACCATCGTCATGCGCAAGGCTTACGGCGCCGGCTACTACGTGATGTGCGGCAAGGGCTACGAACCGGACGTGCTCGTCGCTTGGCCGTTCGCCGAGATCTCGGTAATGGGCCCCGAGGGCGCGGTGAACATCATCTTCAACAAGCAGATCGAGGCGTCCGACAACCCCGAGGAAACGAAGGCGCAGATGATCAAGGCGATCCGGGAGCAGATCAGTCCGTACGTCGCCGCCGGCTGGGCGATGATCGACGACGTCATCGATCCCGCGGAAACGCGGCGCGTGATCGT
>VBHB01000146.1 GCA_005880315.1 Chloroflexota bacterium
GCCGTCCGCAATGTTCTTCAGGCCGAGCAGCGCGTAGACCTGGCCGATGAAGGTGGCCGACGTCGCCGAGTAGTAGGTGTCGTCGAGCTCGTGATAGACCTTGAGCGGTCGTGCGGGCTTCGGGATCGACGCCACGATGGATGCGAGGTCCGACCGCATCTTCTTTTCCAACGAGGTGGCGTCGCCGACCCGCCCCGTCGCGGTGCCGAGCTGCTCGATCTGCAGATATGAGTCGCTCATGTTCTTGGCCGCCGGCTCGATCAGGATGGGGATGTTCAGGGCGCCGAGCCCATGCACGAGGCCGGCCGTATCGTCGGAAGCAACCACCAGGTCCGGCGTGTAGGCGGCGATCGCCTCGATGTTCGGTTGGAATCCGGAGAGCTTTGTCATCGGCGCGCTCGCGGGGTAGTTCGACTGGTCGTCGACGGCGACGACCTGGCTGCCCGCCCCGATCGCAAACAGCATTTCGGTCGCTGTGGGCGACAGCGAGACGATGCGATGCGGCTGCTTGGTGATCGTCACCGTGGCGCCGCTGCTTTCGTTGATCGTCACCGGGAAATGTGCGGATGGAGACGATGAAACCGACGAAGTCGTGGCGCCGCACGCCGTCACGATCATTCCTATGGCTGCGAGACCCGCCAGCCCGATGTGATGCTCGCGCATCGCGAAACCTCCAGCGGCCATGACCCCACCTCGCTGGGAAACCTCGCCGCAAGAGGGTCCCCACTGATCCGCGCAAGTGGGACGTCATGCCCAGCGGATCGGTCTCCTGGCTTGTGGATCGATGCGGTTCCGACTGCCTTCCCAAGGCGTACGCCTCAGTGGCCTCTAGCCGGCCGCTCCCCACTCACAGTTGCGCGACAGCGCCGGATTCGCACCGGCTTCCCCTCATCCGTGAGCTATTCAGTTGTGCGGACTATTATGCGCGGCCTCCTGGTCGCGCTCGGAGACGCCCGCCTCGTCGAAGGTCGCCATCTCGTTGAGGGTGCGGACGGCGGCCTCGAGCAACGGCAGGGCAAGCACCGCGCCCGTGCCCTCGCCCAGCCTGAGGTCGAGGTCGAGCAGCGGCGTCAGGCCGAGGCGCCGCAGCACGGCGCCGTGTCCGAGCTCTTGCGAGCGGTGCCCGGCGATCATGTAGCCCGCGACTGCCGGAGCGATGCGCGCGGCCACGAGCGCGGCTGCCCCGGAGATGAAACCGTCGATCACGACCGGCCGCCGCCCGGCCGCAGCCTCCAGGATCACACCCACGAGCCCGGCGATCTCGAGGCCGCCCACCGCCGCCAGCGTCTCGAGGGGGCCTTTCGAGATCAGCTCGGCGTTCACCGCGAGCGCTGTTCGGACAGCCTGTCTCTTCCGCTCCAACCCTTCGTCATCGACGCCGGTGCCGCGGCCGACGACATCTTTGGGATCGAGCTCGGTGAGGGCGCAGATCAGCGCCGCTGATGCGGTCGTATTGCCGATCCCCATGTCTCCCGTCAGCGCCACGTCGAGGCTTCTCGCAATCTCCTCTCGCGCGAGCAAGCGCCCGTGGCCGATGGCCTGGCGAGCCTCGCGCACCGACATCGCCGGGCCCCTGGTGATGCTCGCGGTCCCGCGTCGAACCTTGAGCGAGCGGAGGTCGGGATGGGCTGGGAGGTCCGCATCGACGCCTAGGTCAGCGACCACGACACGCGCGTCCATCTGGCGCGCAAGGACGTTGATGGCCGCCCCGCCGTTCAGGAAGTTGAGCACCATCTGTGCGGTCACCTCGCGCGGATAGGCGCTGACCCCCTCGAGTGCCACCCCATGGTCCGCGGCGAGGGTGAAAACGACGCGATTTGCCAGCGGTGTGTCAAGCCGCCCGGTCATGCCGGCCAGGCTGATGGACAGTGCTTCGAGCCGGCCCAGGCTGGCGGCGGGTTTGGTCAGGCGAGCCTGGCGAGCCTCAGCCTGGCGCATCGCTCCCTCGTCGAGCGGCGGGATGTAGATCTGGATCGACTCGGCCATCGGGACCCGAATGCTAGTCGAGGTAGCCTTGCCGTCGTGACATTCGCGCAGCTGCGACTGCTGTGCCTTTCGCTGCCCGAGGTCGAGGAGCGCGAGACCTGGGGCGAGGCCACGTTCCGCGTGCGCGAGAAGATTTTCCTGATGGGATCGCCTGAGGGCGAGCGGGTCTCGGTCAAGGCTTCGCTCGATGACCAGGCCGGCCTCATAGAGATGGACCCGAGCACGTTCGCGATCTCCGCATACACCGGCCGTTATGGCTGGGTGACGGTGACGCTCGAAACCGTTGCACCAGACCTGATGCATCGCCTGGTCACCGCCGCGTGGAAGCGGACGGCGACCAAGCGTGCTGTTGCTCAGTACGAGGCTGCGGCTACGTCCAGTACGCCCGGCGCCGCGCCCCCATCGGCCGGAACAAGCGCACGATCAAGAGCAGGAGCACCGCGCCTACGAACGCCACGATCATCTCGCTGATGATCGGGTGACCGATGATCTGCACGTTGATGTGAAAGACGCCGGCCAGGAAACCGCCGACGAACGCGCCGATTATGCCCACGATGATGTCGCCGAACAGCCCCAGGCCGTGGCCAAGCGCGACCCGGCTGGCCAGGAATCCCGCCACCAGGCCGACGAGCAGCCAGACCAGGATCGTGTCCAGATCCAGGGTCATCGCGGACCCGTTGATGTTGATGACCATTTCGTCCCTCCTGTGCAAGAAGAACGCTTAGGTCGGCGCGGTTCCCTTAGTCGTGCTTTCGGCCGAAGCCGAGCATTCTGAGTACGAACAGGAGAATCACGGCTCCCACGAAGGCCACGATCATCTCCGTGATGATCGGGTGGCCGTTGATCGAGAACTTGATCTTGAGCACCTCGGCGAGCACCCCACCCAGGAACGCTCCGACGATGCCGGCCACCAGGTCGCCCAGCAGGCCCAGCCCGTGGCCCAGCGCGACGCGGCTGGCGAGCGCTCCGGCGACGAGGCCGACGAGGATCCAGACGAGGACCGTGTCCATGTCGAGATGGATGTCGATCACTTCACTGACTCCCTTTTGAAAGTCCGAAGAAAGAGATCATGCGGCTTTGGCCGCCAGGTCCTGCAGAACTGCGCCCAAAACGCGGTTGAAGGCCGGAAACGGATGGATGACGTCGGCCAGCGTCGTCAGGGGGGTGCCGGACTTCAGGGCGAGCACCAGCTCGCCGAGGATCTCGCCGGCCCGCGGCGTCACCATGGTGGCCCCGATCAGTACTCCGCGGTCGCGGTCGCCGACCAGCTTGAGGGTGCCGCCATGGAAGTCGTGGATGTAGCCACGGGCCGCCTCGGCCGGGTCGGTGGACGCGGTGATGACGCTGATCCCGCGCTCTCGCGCGGCAGCTTCTGAGAGCCCGACCGAGGCCACCTCGGGGTCCGTGAACGTGACGCGCGGCACCGCGGTGTGGTCGGCGCGCGCGTCCTCTCCGCGCAGGCGGCGGGCGATTATCTGGCCGTGGTAGAACGCGAGATGGGTGAACCCGCCCAGGCCGGTCACGTCGCCCGCCCCGTAGACGTTGGCGTGCGCCTCGAGCGTGGATGGATCCACCTTGAGCCAACCACGCTCGGTCTGCGGCAACCCCGATGCCTGCCAGGCCTCGAAGTTCGGCCGCCTCCCCGTCGCCACCAAAAGCCGGTCGGCGTGCACCGTGGTGCCCGACTTGAGGGTCAAGATGACGCCGACGGTCGCCTTCTCGATCCCGGTGCACGGGTCGCCGGTCAGGATGGTGATGCCGTCGTCGTGGAGGTGCGGCCTGAGGGCGACGCCGGCTTCGGGTTCCTCTGCGCCGAGAAACCGGGGGCCGGCCTCGATGATGGTCACCTTCGAACCGAACCGAGCGAACGCCTGCCCGAGCTCGACGCCGATGGCGCCGCCCCCCAGGACCGCCAGCGAGATTGGGAGCTCGCGCGGGAGCGTGGCCTGGCGGTTGGTCCAGTATTCGACCTTGTCGAGGCCCGGGATAGGCGGGATCGCGGCCGTGCCGCCGTTGGCGACCACCACGGCCCGGCGGCCGACGTACTGCTCGCCCGCCACCTCGACCGTGCGCAGGTCGATGAGCTTGCCTTCGCCACGTACCAGCTTGGCGCCGGTCGCCTCCAACGCCTTCGCGGGCCGGCTGTCGTCGAGGTCTCGGGCCATCCAGTAGACGCGCTTGGAAACTTTCGGGAAGTCGAGGTCCCACTCGACGCGCGAGGCCGCGAGGTTCCGCGCCCGCCCTGCCTCCTCGAGCGTCTCGCCCGAGCGCAGCAGCGTCTTCGAGGGGATGCAGCCCCAGTACGGGCACTCGCCGCCCACCAGCTCGCGCTCGATCACGGCCAGGGTGAGGCCGCTGCCCTGGAGCCCGCCTGCGATCGCCTCGCCGGCGACTCCGCCACCGAGACACACGACGTCAAATTCCTGCGGCAACCTCAACCACCTCCGCCCGCGTCAGCGCGGACCAACCCGGATTCACAGGGCGTGCCGCGCACTAACGTACTGGAAGCTCGGCGGATTTCGCGGCTCCGCGGTGAAGGCCGCGGTCGTGGAAGAATCAGTCGGTTCTGAGGTGGGCGCACGAATGAAAGGAGATCGGTGACGCTGAATCACAAGCGCTGGGCGGCTCTGTTCCTGGTCGCGGGGATGGTCCTGTCGGCGGCAGCTTGCGGCGATACGGGAACGGCGGCCGGCTCACGAGGCACGCTCACCGTCGGCGCGGTCGACACCTCGAAATCGGAGCTCCTGGCTCAGATTTATGGGCAGGCGCTGGCGCATGACCGATACACGATCACCTACGCGCCCAAGCTTGGCAATCGTGATGCGATCACTCCTTTGCTCGAAGCGGGGTTGATCGACCTCTATCCAGGCTATGCAGCCACTGAGCTCGAATACTTCAACAAGGGAGCGAAAGAGGCGACCAGCGATGCGGGGGCCACCACCGCGAAGCTCAACAGCGCGATTCGGCCGTTCGGGCTGGTGGCGCTCAACCCGTCGCCCGCGGTCGACCAGTTCGCCTTCGCCGTCACCAAGGCGACGCAGGCGAAGTACAAGCTGTCGAAGGTGTCCGACCTCGCCGCTGTTGCCGGCGGGCTCACACTCGGCGCCGGGTCGGACTGCGGTGCCGCCGACTACTGCGCGGCCGGCCTCAAGAAGACATACGGCGTGAGCTTCCGGTCGGTGAGGTCGCTAGACGTCGACGGCCCGCTCACACGTGCCGCCTTCAAGGATGGGAGCATCGATGTCGGACTTGTCGTGAGCACTGACGGCGACCTCGACTCCCTCGGACTCGTCGTGCTGGCGGATGACAAGCACCTCGAGAATGCGGACAACGTGGTCCCCGTCCTCCGGCAGGCGGCGTCCAACCCCGAGGTCGACAGAATCCTCAACGCAATCGACGCCAAATTGACCACGGCGGGCGTGGCGACGATGAACTCGCAGGTCGCGGTCCAGCTGCAGGACCCCGCCGCCGTCGCGACGGCATGGCTGCAGCAACACAACTACTGGAGCTGACAGGCTAGAGAGACCCCGCGACGACGCGGCCGGCCTTGATCACCGCCTTCAGGTCCGCAGGCCGCGTGAAAACCCGGACGTCGGCCAACGGGTTTTGGTCCAGGACGACCAGGTCGGCCCGCCGCCCCGCCTCGATGGTGCCTGCGTCGGTGAGTCCAAGCGCGAGCGCAGAACCCATCGTCCCGGCGGACAGCGCCTGGTGCGCGCTGAGCCCTCCCTCGACCATGCGCACCAGCTCGAGCGCGTCGGCGCCGGGGGGGCCGCTGTCGAATCCCATCGCTATCACAACCCCGGAGTCGCGCGCCGCGACCAGCGTCTTGTACGCCTCCTCCTTCTGGCGCTTCGCGTGGGCACGAGCACGATTCCCTGCTCGGCCATTTGCCCGAGCAGCTCCGGAGCACGATGCAGCGAGAGCCCGTGCTCGACGGTGTCGACCCCCGCTTCGACCGCGAGGCGGACCGCCCCGAGGCCTTCGGCATGGGCCGCCACGCGTACCCCGAGCCGGTGCGCCTCGTCGACGAGGGCGTCCATCTCCGCTCGATCAAGCTGGGCGGGCTCAGGGTTCTCCCGCAGCACGCTTCGGGCCCCGCCGGCCATCACCTTGATGTAATCAGCGCCTCGACGCAGCTGGTTGCGTACGCATTGCCGGATCTGCCACGGTCCGTCCGCCTCCTCGTACATCGACTTGAAAAGGACGGCGCCGGGCGCGGTTGCGGACACGATGCGCCCGCAGGAAAGAACGGTGGGTCCCTCCGTCAGGCCGAGCCGGATGGCTTCGCGAAGGATGATCGCGTTGTCGTCATAGCAGCCGACGTCGCGGATGGTGGTGATGCCCGAGCGCAGGAAATCTCGAGCGGCGTTGGCGAGCACGAAGTAGACAAGCTCGCGGTGGTGAGGAGCCTCGCCCCTCATCGCCGGTGGCACCGCAAGCTCGCCCATCATCGCCGGGTCGTCGCCCAGGTGGATGTGCGCGTCGATCAGGCCCGGCACGATGTAGGCGCCGCCAATGTCGATTGCCTCATGCGGAGGTCGCGAGCCATCGACGTTGCAGACGCCTGTGATCTTGCCGCCACGCATCGCTATCGCCATCCGCTCGCGCGGGGTGGAGCTGCGAGCGTCGACGATCGTCGCGTTCCAGAGCACGAGGTCTTCCATTTCAGGTCTCGAAGAGGCGCTTGCGGAGCGCTTCGCAGAAGACCGCCGCGGAGGTGTCTTCGCCCGTCGCAGTCGTGACGTCGCCCACTGCTTCGCACACCGCCAGGCTGCCCACACCGAGGATGGGCAGTTCGGGCGCATCTCCCAACACGTCACAGGCCATGACGGCCTCGATGGTCAGCAGCGTCTGCAGCCGGTGGAGCAGCGTTCGCGCGAGCGTGACGGACTGCGGTGCCAGCGTGCTGTGGTCCTCGGCATCCGGGTTGACGAGCGTGGTGGCGAGGGTGACCGGGTTGGCGAGGTGCTTGATCTCGGCCAGCAACGCCGAGGCGGAATGCACCGACGGTCCCGCGTATGGCCGGAACGGAAAGCGCAGCCGCCACGCGGCCATGCGGCCGGCCGGAATTCCATGGAACCGGAGGCGATTGATCCGCCGCTCCGACAGCATGGCGACGTGAGCGAGCGCGAGCCTCACGGACTCGAAGCTCAAGCCGAGGACGAGCGGGTCGAAGTTGCCGTTGGAGATGAGCTCGTCGCTGCGCAGCGACACCATCGGGTTGTCGCCGCTCGAGTTCAGCTCGATCTCGACGGCGTTGCGTGCAAACGCGATGTATTCGCGCATCGCGCCGTGCACCTGTGGCATCACTCGAAACGAGACAGGGTCCTGGACTGAGGCGCCTTCGCGCCGGCCTTCGATATAGCTGCCGGACAGCGACTCGCGCATGTGCTTGCCCGCCGCAAGCTGGCCCTCGAACGGCTTGGCCCCGGTCACCTCGGCGTGCAGTGGCTCGAAGTTCCCGCCGATCGCCTCCAGTGAGAGGCATCCGATCTCATCCGCCAGCCGGCTGAGCCTTTCCATGTCAACCACGGCCAGCGCGCCCGTCCCGATCGACATCCCGTTGGCGCTGATCAGGGCGAGGCCGTCCTTCGGCCGCAGCCGGCAGCATTCGATGCCCGCCTTTTCGAGTGCGGCAGCCGCCGGCATGACCTCGCCGTGATAGATGGCCTCCCCCCGCCCGGTCAGCACGAGGCCGACCGCTGCCATCTGGGTCAGGTCGGATGCGCCGACAGAGCCGCCCTGCGGCACGATGGGGTGGACCCCGGCGTTGAGCAAACGGATCAGGGTGTCGAAGACGTCCGGATGCGCTCCCGACCCGCCGTGCGACATGCCCACGATGCGGACCAGCATCATCGCCCGAACGTCTGGCACGGGCATCGGGTCGCCGATGCCACGAGCGTGCATCGCAAGCAGCTGGTACTGATAATCGACCATGTCTTCGGGCAAGATCTCGCGATCGCGCAGGTGCCCGACATATGTGTTGAGGCCGTAGATCTTCCGGCCGCGCTTGAGCGCGCGCTCCACCACCGAGCTGGCTCGGCGCACCCTTTCGCGCCTCATCTGCGTCACGTCCAGACGCGCACCGTGGACGGCGACCTCGTGGACCTGCTCGACGGTCATGCCCCGATAACCAAGGTTCACGGCCGCGAGCTTCGGGTGGCGCGGCGTCATCGGGAGTCCAGGGCCAGGATCGTGGCGAGGAGCGCGGACGCGCCCGCCTCTACGTACTCGGGTGCAGTCCACTCGTCGGGGCAGTGGCTGCGCCCGCCCGCGGATGGAACGAAGATCATGCCGACCTGACCGAGGCGCGCCATCTGCACCGTGTCGTGACCGGCCCCGCTGGGCAGGACGCGAAACTCCAGGCCGAGGCCTTCGATCGCCGCGCTCATGGCGTCGCGGATTTCTGCCGAGGTGGTCACAGGTTCGGTTCGCGACAGCGCGCTCACTCGCGTCGCGACCCCTCGACGTGCGCCGGCCTCAGCCGCCGCTTGAGTGAAACTCCGGTGCCGCTCGTCGAGCCACGCGCCGTCGATGCTCCGAAACTCGGCCCACATCTCAGCCTTGCCCGGGACTACGTTGGCCGCGCCCGGAAAGATCTCGAGCCGTCCCGTGGTGCCGACTCCGCCCGCGGAGGCGAGGCGCTCGACAGCCACCACTGCCTCCGCGGCGGCGCACAACGCGTCGTGCCTCGAGTCCATCGGGGTCGTGCCCGCGTGAGCGGCCACGCCGGTGAAGGTGGCCTGCACGCGGTCGATCCCGGAGATCCCTGACACGATCGCCAGCGGTACGCCCAAGTCCGCTAGCACAGGCCCTTGCTCGATGTGCAGTTCGACGAAGCCGCTGACCGACCCAGGCGCCCAGGCAGCCTCCTCGATTCGGTCTGGATTGCCTCCAGCCGACGCGATCGCCCCCGCCAGCGTGCGCCCGGAAGCGTCGCGCGATGCGAGATGCTCGGCCGTCAACGTGCCCGCGATGGCGCGGCTGCCGATGCAGCTCAGGCCGAAGTCGTTCGGCTCCTCGCCGAAAAAGTCCACCACGCGCAGCTCGTGCCGGAGCGCGCGGCCGCTGTCGCGGACGCATCGCGCCACCTCGATGGCCGCGAGCACACCGAGCGGCCCGTCGAACCGCCCGCCGCCGGCAACCGTGTCCGTGTGCGACCCGGTGACGAGCAAGCCACCGGACGGACCGGGCAGCGTGCCCACCAGGTTGCCCGCGGCGTCCTGTTTCACGGCGAGGCCGGCTTCGCGCATCCGGGACGCCACCCACTCGCGCGAGCGGAGGTAGGCGGGCGAGAAAACCCTGCGCGTCCATCCTTCGGTGTCGGGCTCACGAAACTCGGAGAGCGCATCGATGTCCGCCTGGATGCGGGCGCTGTCGACCGCGGGCATTCGGATCACGCTTCGACCGGCTTGATGAGCTCCACGCCCATGATCTCCTCGACCTCGGCGAGTGCGATCCGGTCCCGGGTGCTCGATGAGAGCGGCAGGTGCCGGCGGTGGACGTGAAAAACGGCGAGCCTGTCGCCCTCTCGGATCTCGGAGATGGTGGCGGGCCTGCCGGTCTTCATGGACATGGTGGTGATGACATCCGGATAGGTGGCGACGCGGGCGTCGCCGCGGTCAGCCGTCATGTATTCGTTCAGGTATCGGAGCTCGAGACCATCCACCGTGAACGCGCCGTGGTCGAACCCGCCATGCGTGCGCATCGGTCTCGTTATCTCTGCGGGTCCCTCGGCGATGATCGTGCCTCCGGTTTCCTTGCAAGCAGCGTCGATCACCGCTCGCGCGCCCGACCCTTGCGCCGCGCGCATGGCGTGTCCGAGGTTCAGCGCATAGGTGATGGCGCCGATCGCCCCGTGCTTCGTCACGATGGTGCCCTCGGCGACGAGCCGCAGCTCGCCGTGCAGCTTGCGGTTGCCTCCCGCGACCGCCTGCACCGTCGTGTAGCCGGGCCGATCGGTGAGGCCCATGCCGCCGAGCTTTCCCGTCGGGTGGGCCCGCACATCGCCGGCCGCGTCGAGGACTTTGACGCCCAGCTTCGCGGACTGGATCCAGCCGTTGATGGTCGTCGAGGCTCCGTTCTGAGCGGTCAGGACGGCGGCCACGGGAGCCTGGCAGCGGTCCATCACGAGCTGGAGCGCGCTCACGTAGTCGCCCGGCTGGATCTCCCAGTCGGATGCGCCAGGCGCGCCGATGGCGGTCACGGTGACCACGAGGGCGTCATCGGGAATCTCGTCGACGGATGCGAGCACCGGCGTGCCTGCGCCGGCCGCCGCCTCGGCCATCACCTCGCCGTGCGACACCCAGCCGCCGCCGCCGCATGCGAGGACGGAGCCGCCCCAGATGCCGTCGACCGCGTCCTCGTGCGTCAGGTTGCGAGTCATGGCTTGGCCAATCCCAGCCGCGCGTCGCTCGCAGCCTGCGCGGCACCCTCGTAGCCGGCGTCGGCGTAGCGCAGGACGCCGAGGCCGGTATCGGCGTCGAGCCCATTGCGGAGGCGCGTCTGCGCGGCCTCGGTGCCGTCCGCGACGACGGTCACGCCCGCGCTCTGCATGTAGCCCGCGTAGCCGCCGCCGCCCGCATGAATCGCGACGAGGTCGGCGCCGGTGGAGCAGAGGAGCAGCGCGTCGAGCAGCGGCCAATCG
>VBHB01000180.1 GCA_005880315.1 Chloroflexota bacterium
GGGCCTGGCGCGGGCGGCGTGCCAGAGATGATCGTGCTGGTGCCGCACCCCGATTCGTCGGCGGAATTTCCGCGTGAGAAGGCGAAGCGCGTCCTGCACCACCTCGCATTTCGTGTCGAGTCGGCTGAGTACGAGGACTTGCAGGACACGTTCGCGGCCCAGGGATTGGAAGTTCGCTCGGGCAAACATCCCGTGCTCAAGGGCGTGCGCACGTTCTATGTCGACGACCCGGATGGAAATGAATGCGAGTGCATATCTCCGGCGACTGACTAGTACGGAGGATCTATTCGTTTGGGTTGTTTGGTCGGTCGTGCATGACGATAGAAATGCGATCACCGCAAGCGCCAGCCACGTCCTGGCCATCCTCACCAAACGTCTAACCTCATGCAAAAGAAACGAGCAAGGTCTTAGCTCGGAGGAACAAATATGAATCGCTCCGGCACCCTGCCGACCCCATCTGACGCCGTCCTCGTTAGGCTCGCCAATATCGCCGTTCACGCTGAGGAGCTGCTCGCGCCCGACCAGCCAACAGCGAAGGCTCGGGTGGGACTCACGAAGGCAAAGAACGATCGGCGGCGAACCATGGAGGCCCTTCTCGTCCTCCTGGCCGACCCCGAGGTGCACGGCTACGTGGCGAAGCTCGAGAAGCTCGGAATTCTCCCGGTCAAAGGCTGAGCTCGAGGTAATCGCTTCGACCTGAACCGTTCTCAGTTTGCCGGCCGTTGGAACGTGGTAATGACGTGGGTGGGGGCGAGCACTTGACGCACGATCTTCGTGCCGAGCGCAGGCGGGTAAGGTTTTTCTTCGCCGGCCTGTTGGTCGCGAGCGCGATCCTGGACCTGGTCGGAGCTCTGGTCATCCAGCACCAGACCCGAAGCCAGGTGCTCGGGAGCCTGGTGCCGGAGAGCATCACGCTGGGCGGCCGAACCGGCGTCGTGATGTCGGCGCTGGTGCTTCTGCTCCTGGCGGGCGGCGTGGCGCGTGGCAAGCGGATCGCGTGGCAGTTCACGTGGGTCGTTCTCGTGGCGTCGATCGGCTTCGACCTGCTCAAGGACCTCGACTTCGAGGACGCCGCCCTGTCCGCGTGGATCCTGCTCGGCCTGTGGTGGTTCAGACCGCATTTTCAGGCGGACTCCGATCCGCGGCGGTTGCGCTGGGGACTCGGCGCACTCGGGAGTGGGGTAGCCCTCGCGATCATCTATGCATACTTCGGCGCCGCAGTCCTGAGCAATCAGCTCTCGCCAGAGCCGGGATTCTTGCGGACCCTGGAAACGCTGGCCGAGGCGCTGGCGGGCAACCCGGCCCGGTATCACGCGCTCACCGAGCGGGCGAGCTGGTTCCTGAGCACGCTTCCAGTCGTGAGCTACACGCTGGTGCTCTTCGCTCTTCTCATGCTGCTGCGTCCGGTTCTGGCGCCGCGCGCAGCCGCGGCCGATCGAGAGCGGGTCCATCGTCTATTGAAGGTGTGGGGTCGCAACCACATCTCTCACCTGGCCGTGCATGGGGCCACGAGCTACCACTGGTTCGACGAGGAGGGATGCATCGCGTACTCGCTGCGCGGTCGAGTCGCGCTGGCCTTGGGAGATCCGATTGGTCCGCCCGACGTCGCCAAGCGGGGCCTGGAGAGCTTTGTCAGCTACTGCGAGGGCCAGGATTGGATACCGGCCTTCTATCAGGTGGACAGCGACCGAGACTATCGCGATCTTGCGTTCAGCCTGGTGCCGGTGGGCTCCGAAGCGCTGATCGAGACGGGTGCCTTCGAGCTCCAATGTCCAGAGCGGCGTGAGCTGCGGTACGCGGTGAAGCGCTCGGAGAGGGAGGGGGCGCGATTCGAGTTCGTGAACGGACCGGACGCGCTGGCGACTTACTGGCAGCAGCTGCGAGACGTGTCGGAAATGTGGCTGCAGAGCCGGCGAGGCCCGGAGCTCACCTACAGCCTTGGTACGTTGTCGACGCTGACCGACCCCGACATCGTCGTCGGGCTTGCGTTCGGGCGAGACGGCCGCCTCGAGGCTTTCGTGAGCTGGCTGCCGGTGCCGGCACGCAAAGGCTGGACGCTCGACCTCATGCGGCGGCGTCCGGACAGCGTCTATGGGTCGATGGAGGCGCTGATCGTGCGCTCGATCGGCGAGGCGGCCGGCCGCGGCTTGGTCGAGCTGAGCCTTGGCGTGGCGCCGCGGGTGATCGCCGCGAGCGAGCCGTCAAGCACGGCGGACCGCGCATTGCGCGCGATGTACTGGGGCCTCGACCGGTTCCAGCGCAGCCGCAGCCTTCACCACTTCAAGGCCAAGTTCAGCCCGCGCTGGGAAGATCGCTACCTGGCGGTCCCGAGCGCGTCGACACTGCCCGAGGTCCTGATCGCGATCGTGCGCGTCCACATGCCGCCCCTTTCGAGGGCAGGGGTCTGGGTGCGATCCGCGCTGGGTTCCCTGTTCAGGCCACCCGCGGCCAGGCCGTCACCGGCCTGAGCCGTCAGGTCGTCTGGGGCTTGCTCTCGGTCTGTGCCTGCTGAGGGCTGCGCGTCACCAGCGTCACGCTCACACCGACGATGAGCGCGATGGTGGCGATGATCACCGTCAGCGGCTGTGGGAAGTGAATGCCCAGTACCTGGTCCAGCGAGTACGTCCCGGGCCCAGTGAGCGAGAGCGCCGCCATCGTCGCCAGGACGGCCAGGTTGTATTCGTAGCCGCCCTTCGTCACCCAGAAACCCCTCGGAAGGGCTAGCGCCGCGATCCAAGCCCACGGCTGGGCGGGCCGGATTCGCAGCTTGGTCACCATCTGGGTCCAGCCATTCATACCCGGGCCACCCCACCAGCCGAAGAGCTTCTGAGCGCCATGGCCGGCGATGGTGAGACCAACCACCAGTCGAAGAATCAAGAGTCCAAGCGCGATCATTTCGAATCCCCCATATTTTAGTTGCTTACGCACATACCCTTCGCGCGGCGCTTTTCAAACGCCCGGCGTGGCCGGAATAGACTCTTGAATCCGGCAGGGGCCTGTAGCTCAGCCCGGTTAGAGCGGCCGACTCATAATCGGCTGGTCGATGGTTCGAATCCATCCAGGCCCACACCCCCACCACCCCGGGATTCAGCCATTCGGGCATGGATGGTCGCAGCCGGGCTAACGGACGCAGCCAGGCCGGCACAGGTCGCGCGCTCCAACTGTCCCGTACACTCGCGACGCTGTGAGCGGCGTCATTCTGGTGGTCGTGCCGGCGGTTGCTTCGCTGGCGGTGATCGCAGGCGGCGTCGTGCTCGTCGTGACTGCACGCCGAGCCGCTCCTCTGGTGCGGGCCCGAGCGCAAGCCATCGCGGCGTTGTGCGCCCAGCGTGGCATGGTGCCGGACCCCTCACCCGCTGATTTCGCGATCCTGGGCCCCGTCGATCGCCGCTGGTTCACCAACGCCTTCTCATCCTCCGACCATGCGGTCGCAATCGCGGACTTCACCCGTCCCGCCGGCAAGCACACGCAGTTTTTCTCCGTGCTCGCTTTCAGGGTTGCCGGCGTGAACGTTCCCTTTGTGGCCGTCACGCGTCGGGACCTGCTTGGTGTTGTGCTGGGCGGGCCGCCGGCGGTGGAGCTGGAGTCGATCGACTTCGACAATCGATTCACGGTCAAGGCCAAGGACCGTCGCAGCGCGGTGATGCTGCTGGACCCTGGCGTGATGCAGCTGCTGCTGGATTGCGACGACGTGAATTTCGACATGGTCGGCGACAAGGTGATCGCCTTCGTGAATCGCGCCGCCGAGCCGGCCCATCAGCCAACCGAGCCTGTCGAGTTCGAGGTGCTGTTGAGGTTCATGGACGGCTTCATGGCACGAGTGCCGGCGATCCTCCGCAGCGAGTACGCGGCCACACAGTAGGGACCGCGGCTAGGCTGTCTCGATGGCAGTCGCCAACACCGCGGAGATCGCCGAGCGCGGATTGATCCTCCGGGGCACGGTGGGCTCGACCGCGCACGGTCTTCACCTGGCCGGCACCGACGACCGGGATGAGATGGGTGTTGCTGTCGAGCCACCCGATCGGGTCATCGGCCTGACCGCATTCGAGCAGCACATTCACCGCACTGCCGAGGAGCGGTTGAAGCACCACCCCGCCGCAGATCAGCGCGCGCATGGACGCACGCCGCCCTCGCAAGCGGGCGATCTGGACCTCACCGTGTACAGCCTGCGCAAATACGCAAAGCTCGCAGCTAGCGGCAATCCAACGGTGCAGATCCTTCTCTTTGTGGAACCGCTCTTCGTCAATCGCTGGGGTGCCCGCCTTCGAGAAAATGCGCACCTCTTCGCGAGCAAGGAGGCCGGCGCCCGCTTTCTCGGTTACCTCCAGGCGCAACGCGAGCGCTTGCTCGGCCAGCGCGGGCAGATGCGAGTGACCCGAACAGAGCTGATCGAGCGCCACGGTTACGACACCAAGTTCGCGATGCACGCCGTCCGGCTCGGCTATCAGGGAATCGAATACCTCGAAACCGGGCGACTCACGTTGCCCATGGCTGAGGGGCGCGAGTACTGCATGGCAGTGCGGCTCGGCGAGGTGCCGCTCGCGGAGGTGGTCAAAGTCCTCGAAGAGCTGGAGGCGAAAATCTGCGTGCTCACGTACGGAGCCGAAACGGTGCCCGAATCGGCCACCGGCCGCCGCGATTATTCGAAGGGAACGAGCACGCTGCCCGAACGGTCTGACCGGCTGAGGCTCGACCAGCTACTCGTCGACATCTACAAGGACGCCTGGAAAGACCTCTGGGGGTCGACCTAGCCTCAGTCCATGCTGGCGTCGATCACGCAGAACAGGTTGCCTTCGGGATCGGCAAGCATAACGAAATCCTCGCCCGGCTCGGGAGTCCGCGGATGACGGATCGCTCCAAGCGCCAGGAGCCGCTCGACCTCGCGCGGCTGATCCTTGGCATACAGGTCGAAGTGCAGCCGGTTCTTACCGATGCGGCTGCGGCCCTTGCCCATTCGGTGCGCGGGTTGCTTCTGCAGCGACACATTGACGTTCTTTCCCTCAGGGTCCGAAAGAATCACCCAGTCTTCCGACGGCGGTCGACGGGGAACGTAGTGAAGCGCTGCCTGCCAGAACGCCATCATCGCTTCGAAGTCGACGCAATCGATGACCACCGAACCGACCCTGATGGGGGATGCCACGGCTAAAACTCTATCCGCCGTCCGCGCACGCGAGAGTTAGGCGGACACGCCTTCTTCGTGCTCTTCGACGCCGTCGCAGGCTTCCGATGGGGTAGGCGTCCAGAGATGAACCACGGCGGTGAGCCAGCTCCTCAGATGGCGCTTCTTGCCGTTCGCCATTCGTTGCCCACCGGCGGCTTCGCCCTCCAGCTCCCGGATATGATCCTTGACCATGAAGTCGAATGAGTAGGGGTCCACGGCTCAGCCTCCTTGCTCTCCACGACGTTCGGTAGGTACCGAACGATCTATACTGTAACAGGCGAATGGCTATTCCTGCCAAATTGCATAGAAATCAGGCCCAGCGAGCCGCGAAGCCGACGCGCCTCGAGGTCGATTGGGGCCTGGCCTACGAGGCGCTGGTCGGGCTCGTCATGTTCACCGGAGAGGAGAACGAGACGAGCTACGAGGTCGGCTCGGATTGGTTTCGATCCGCCCGGCGGAAAGCTTCACCCGAGCTGCGCGCCGCCGCCAAGGCGTTCAAGGGCAGCGGGCACGTATTCAACGGCCTGGCTGGGCTGATTCGCAGCGTCGAAGGCCGCTCGGTCGCGGCCTTTGTCGAGCGCTTACGCAGCGACCGCATCGGAGATGTGCAGCGAGCCCTGCTGGGCCACCACACGAACATGCTCGATCTTGTCGACGCGGCCCTTCGTGGCGACGCGACCGCAAAGCGCGAGTACCTCGAACAGTCCCATGCGCGCTCGCTCGAGAGGCGGATCATCGAAGCCGACCCACGCGACGTCGCCAAGGAGGTCGCGGCCCTGGTCGAACTCTGGGATCGAGACATATTCGCCGAGCTGGCGCCGGGCCTCGAGCCAGGTCTGAAAGAGTCGTGGCGAACGATCTCCCGGCTGAAGGGAACCCTGCCCACCGAACGGTTGATGATCCGGGCCACGCGCGGGGTCGAGTATCGCGTCGAAGCCTGGATCCACACCGTGGTGCTGGTTCCGACCCAGCTCAACCGACCATGGGTGACACTCGCCGAGCACCGTGGAACCAAGATCATCTTCTACCCTGCGGTGGCTGCCGGCGAAGGGGCAGATGCGCAGCTGGCCGATGTCTACAAGGCTCTGGGCGACGAGACCCGGCTTCGCATCCTACGTTTGCTCGCCTCAGGCGTGACGAGCCTGACCGACATCGCCGAACGCCTGGGGCTCGCCAAGTCGACCGTGCACGGCCACATGGTGATCCTGCGTGCCGCCGGCATCACCCGGTCGGTGGTGGGGGAGGGAGGCAAGGGCTACGTGCTCAACGAACGGCCAGACCTCAATTCGTTGCTGGATTCATTTCTGAAGGGATAGGCGCCAGGCGCGTCCGGCTCACCGCGACCATTAACATCGGGTCGTGATTCGCGCGGTCTACGCCGATGGGCTTCTCGACCCGGCCACCGGCGAGACGACGCGCGAAGCCGCGGTCGTGATCGATGAAGGCCGCGTGACACATGCCGGCAAGCGCGCCGGGACCGCGGTGCCACGTGACGCCGAGGCCATCGACGCGTCGGGCTTCACGATCTTGCCAGGGCTCATCGACTGTCACGTACATCTGACCTCACTGGGCGAGGGCCTGGATTTCGCGCGCGTTCTCACCACTCCGCCGACCCTCGAGCTCATGCGTGCCGTGCGCGCCGCGCGGCGCACTCTGGACGCCGGCTTCACCGCGGTGCGAGACGCGGCCGGCTCGCCGGCAGGGATCAGGATGGCCATCGACGCCGGCTACTTTCCAGGTCCCCGAATGTTCGTCACCATCAGCGCGCTCAGCCAGACCGGCGGCCACACCGACAGTCATTTCATGTGCGGCGCAGACCTCGAAATTCCACTTCCGGACCGGCCCTACATGGTGGTCGACGGCGTCGAGGCGATGCGGCTCCGCGTGCGCGAGGTGATCCGCGCGGGCGCGGACTGGATCAAGCTGTGCACGTCTGGCGGCGTTCTCTCGCCGGGCGATCAGCCTCATCACTCGGCGCTCACGCTGGAGGAGATAAAGGCTGCTGTGGAAGAGGCGACCAGCCAGGGTCGCAAGGTGATGGCGCACGCGCAAGCCAACGCCGGCATCAAGAACGCGCTGAAAGGTGGGGTCGCCACCATCGAGCATGGAATCTGGCTCGACGGTGACGCGATCGAGATGATGCTCGACGGCGGCAACGCGCTGATACCGACACTTGTCGCTCCGCAGTGGGTGATCCGCCATGCCGAGGCGGGGAAGATGCCGGCTTATGCCGCCGACAAGGCGCGCGCCGTGGTCGAGGATCACACCGCCAGCATCCGGATGGCAGTCGACGCGGGCGTGAAGATCGCGTTTGGCACCGACACCGGCGTCGGCCCGCACGGAACCAACGGCGAAGAGTTCTTGCTCATGCAGAAGCTCGGCATGGGGCCGATCGACTGCATCCGGTCGGCCACGACGGTGGCGGCGCAAACGATCGGCATGAAAGGTGTCGGATCACTCGCGCCGGGATCATGGGGAGACCTCATCGGTGTGGCCGGCGATCCGTTGCACGACCTCAACCTGCTGGCAGACCCGGCGAACATCCAGCTCGTGGTCAAGGGCGGCGAAGTCGTCAAGTCTTCTCGATGAGGCTCGACTGGGCGCTGCTCGCCAACGCCGCAGAGAGTCCGCCCAACGGGCTTGTCTACATTCTCGGCGCCGGTATCGACACGCTGTGGCGTGACGACTTCCCCGCGCCGTTCGGTGGCGCGATGGTGCTGCGGGTTCTGTCGAGCAGGCTCGAGTCGGAGAGAGGTCATAAGGTGGAGGTGCACTGCAGCGACGAGGATGGCAAGGCGGTCCTACAGCAGCCGGTGGTACTCGGGCTGCCGCCGCGAACGGTCACGAGCGAGCACCCACAGGGGTGGGACCTCGCGGCCAACATCGTTATCAACCTGGCCCAGGTTCCGATTCCAAAACCCGGCCTTTATCGATTCGAGATCCTCATTGACGACCAGCAGGTCCGCACGCTGCCTTTTCGCGCGGTCCGCCCGCCGCGGAGCGAGTCATGACTTCGTGGCTGATCAGCCTGGTCGGCACGTGGGGACTGCCGGCCATCTTCGTGACCATGGCCGCCGAGAGTGCCGGCCTGCCGATCTCCAGCGAGGTGGTGGTGCCGCTCGGCGGAGCGCTCGCCTCCCAGGGCAAGCTCAACCTCTTCCTGGTGGTGGCGGTCTCGAGCGTTGCCAATCTGACGGGATCTTTGGTCGCGTTCTACCTCACACGCCGTTACGGCGAGCGGGTGGTGCTCAGTCGCTTCGGGCGATGGATGGGCTTGAGCCGCGGTCACCTGCGCCTGGCGGACCGTTTCTTCTCCCGCTTCGGCCTGTGGGCCGTCTTCGCCGGCCGGTTGCTGCCGATCGTGCGCACCTACATCTCGTTTCCGGCAGGCGTCTCGAAGATCGGCTACACCAGGTTCATCCTGGCCACGCTGGCGGGCGCCATCCCGTGGAACCTCGCGCTCGCTTACGCCGGCTACAAGCTCGGCCAGCACTACGAGACGGTCGCAGCCACGCTTTCGCCATTCGCCATCCCGATCGCGATCGGGGTCGTCCTCATCCTGGCGGTGGCGTGGTGGTTCGGCCGCAGGCTCGGTGAAGAGGAAGAGAAGATCCTCACAACCGGAAAGGTCTAGTCCGGGTTCACCATCGCAATCGGCTGTCCAGGCTTGACTGGATCGCCCTCATCCAGCAGCAGCTCCTCGACCACCCCGCCGACGGGCGACGGGATCTCGGCGTTGACCTTGTCGGTGAGCGCCTCCATGAGCGTTTCGCCGGCCTCGACATGATCGCCTTTCTTCTTGCTCCAGGCGCCGACCGTGATCTCCTCCGCGCCCTCTAGGTCGGGCATGACGATCTCATGCAACCGCGTCGCGCTCATGCGGCTAATTGTGGATCAGGCCAGCGAGACGACGTCGAGCAGGTCTTCTTCCCAGTAATCGAGCCGGCCCTCGGGCATGAACAGCACCCGCCCAGGCTTGAGCGCCTCGACGAACTCGGGGTCGTGGCTGACGATGATCATCGTGCCAGGCCATTCGGCGAGGGCCAGCGCGACGCCGGTACGCGAGGGCGGGTCGAGGTTGTTGGTCGGCTCGTCCAGGAGCAGCAGGTTGTGACGGCCCGCGACCAGCTGCGCGAGAGCCAGCTTCGTCTTCTCACCGCCAGACAGGGTTCCCGCGTCCTGGCGCGCGATGTCGCCGGTGAGGCTGAAGCTGCCCAGGAGGGCGCGCAGGACACGCTCTTCGGCGTCAGACTGCTGGCGCATGTGGGCGAGGACGCTCACGCCGGCCTGGATTCCCTCGTGCTCCTGCGCGTAATAGCCCAACGAGGCGTTGTGGCCCAGGCTGAAAGAGCCCGAAGTCTGCTGTGACTCGGAGGCGAGGATGCGCAGCAGGCTCGTCTTGCCGGCGCCGTTGAGGCCCATCACGAGCAGGCGCTGCCCGCGCTCGACCTCGAAGCTGACGTCGCGAAACACAAGCGGGCCGCCGTAACCCTTGGCGAGCTTCTCCGCGGTGATGGCGACTCGGCCGCCGTGCGGAGGATCTGGAAAGTGGACCTTGACCTTTCGCTCTCTCTTTGGCGCGCTCACCTGCTGCGCCTTCAGGCGGTCGACGCGCTTGAAGATCGACTTTGCGGTGCGCGCGCGCTTCTCGGTCTGGCGGCGCATCACCTCCGCCAGCAGGCTGAGGCGCTTGATCTCCGCCTCCTGCCGCTGGGCCAGCGACGTCAGCCGCTTCTCTTCCAGGGCCCGCGCCTGCTGATATTCCGAGTAGGTGCCGCGGTACTCGAACAGACGACCGCCGTCGAGGTGCAGCACGCGCGTGATCGCGGAGTCCAGCAGGACGAGATCGTGGCTGACCACGATCACCGCCCCTCGGTAGTCACGAAGGAACCCCATCAGCCACGCCTTCGCGTCGCTGTCCAGGTGGTTGGTCGGCTCGTCCAGGAGGACGAGGTCGGCGTCGGCGAACAGGACGCGGGCGAGCTCGACGCGGCGGCGCTCGCCACCGGAGAGCACGCTCAACGGGAGGTCGACGCGATCGGGCCTCAGTCCGAGGCCGGTGGCGATTCGGCGCGCATCCGATTCCCCGGAGTAGCCGCCATCCAGCCGGAATCGCTCCTCCGCATCCGAGAAGCGCTGAACGTTGGCGGTCGAGTGGTCCTTTTCCAGCACGCGATGCAGCTCTTCGACACGTGCCGCGGCTTTGTCAAGTCCGCGGCCCGAGAGGATATGCCAGAGGGCCGTCTGGGCGGCCTCCGCACGGGGACGTGGATTCTGCGGCACGTAGCCGAGAGTGCCGCGCCTCAGCACCAGTCCCGTCTCGGGGTCGTGCTCGCCGGCCAGGACCTTGAGCAGGCTGGTCTTGCCCGCGCCGTTGCGGCCGACCAGGCCGACCTTATCTCCCGCGGCCACGGTGAAGCTCGCGTCGGACAAAACCCGGCGCGCGGCGATGTCTATGGCGAGGTTGCGGACCTGGAGCACGAGTCGGGATGTTACCTAGCTATCGCGGCCGCGTTTGGTCTTCATCAAATCTGGAGGCGGTCGCATGAAACGGTTGCTCGTAGTCCTCGCGTTGTTCACAGCGTCTTTGCTGGCGGCGGCAGCCTGCGGAGGCGGAGGCGCCACCAGCTCCAATGGCAGCCACGCAGCGGTATCGACCCAGTACGGCTCGAAACAATCCCTGTCGAACGCGCCCTCTACTGCCAAGGGCGTGCCCGACCAGACCGGCAGCGGCGCCACGACCACCGATCCGGCCAACGTCGTGCCCGCCATCCAGGGCCCGCAGGTCATCCGCCAGGCCCAGCTGGCGATCAGCGTCAAATCGGGTGCGTTCGACTCCAGCCTGTCCTCGGTGCGCGCGCTGGTCGAAGTCATGGGTGGCTACGTGTCCGGCACCGACGCGCAGGCGAACCCCCAGAGCAACAACGACGGGATTCGCACCGGCGTGGTCAGCTTCATGGTCCCCGCCTCCAAGTTCGACTCCACCATCGACGCCCTCGCCGGCCTGGGCAAGGTCCAGAACGAGCACATCAGCGGCCAGGACGTGAGCGCGCAGTACGTCGATCTCCAGGCCCGGCTCGCCAACGAGGAGGCGCAGAGAAACGCCATGATCGCGCTGCTCGCCAAGGCGCAGAGCGTGTCCGACATCATCGCCGTCCAGAACCAGCTCGGCCAGATCACGGGCCAGATCGAGCAGCTGAAGGGGCAGATCCAGTACATCGAGCACAACGTGGCGTTCAGCACGATCACCGTGCAGATCACGGAGGCCGGTGCGGCGGTGACGACCACCGCCACATCCGACAACTGGGGTTTTGTCTCGGCGCTCAGCGACGCCGCGCACAACTTCGTGACCACGATCAACTACCTGCTCACCGGCCTGGGCGCGATCGGTCCAGTCCTGATCTTGCTCGGCCTCGGGTTCCTGGTCTGGCGCCGCGCCGGCCGGCCCGGCTGGCGGCGCGCTTAAGCACTTCGGGCGGTGTGAGGAGGTTGAATCTCCCACACCGCCCCTCCGCTGAGGAGCTCCCCACAAGGTCGGGAGCGCAGGAGGGTTGAAGCTCGGTGCTCCTCCAGTAACCTGCTCGGGTAACGCCTTGAACGGTCTTGACCCGGATTTTTCGGTTTGAAGCAGTTGATGGCCGTGGTCACGCTGGCCGCGATCGGGTCCGCCTGTGGCTCGTCCCCTGCCACCTCTACCGCCTCGCCATCACCGAGCGCGGCCGTCCCCAGCCCAAGCCCACCGCCTTCCCCTCTCAGCTTCAAGCTCAACGGGATCAAGACCACAGCGTCGGGGACGATCACGCTGATCGCGGAGCCGCACAGCGTGTCGATCGAGCTCAAGATCACCGGCCTCCAACCCAACTCGTCGCACGTGTCGCACATCCATATCGGCAGCTGCCAGCAGGTCGGCAACATATCGCTGGCGCTGAACCAGGTCGTCGCCGATGGCAACGGCGACGCCGACACCAAATCCACCCTGACCGCCAGCTATCCGCCGGTCTCGGGGACCTGGTATGTCGTGGTGCACGCAGGACCGGACATGCAGGGTACGAACGCGTCTTACCTGCTCTAGGTCGTCGAGCTGCCGAGCGCGACCCGCGCGACCGACATCGCCCTCGACGAGCTCGAGCTGGTGTACGCGTTCATCTACGCGCGGGTGGGAAACCGCGCGGACGCAGAGGACCTGACACAGCAGGTGGCGCTGAAAGCGATCCCACGCCTGCGCCAGGGCGCCCCCGCGAGCGCGATCCGAGGCTACCTTTTCGCGACCGCGCGCTCGGTGCTGGGTTCGTTCTGGAGCACGCGACTCGGCCTTTCGCAGGCCGAGCTGCACGAAGACCTCGCGATGGCGGTGCCACAGGGGCCGCCCTCAGACGAATCGACTGAGCGAGCCCAGCGAATCCTGGCCGCCCTGAGCGACAACTACCGGCGCGTGCTCGAGCTGCGTTTCCTGCACGGGTATTCCTTGAAGGAAGTGGCAGCGGAGATGCGCTCTACCGTGGGTGCGGTCAAGGTCATGCAGCTGCGCGCATTGCGCGCGGCGGCGAAGGTTGACCCGGATGCGTGAAAAACCCGAGAACCGTATAGCGCGAATCGTCGACGACCTGCTGCACGGCAGGCGGTTGAGGCTGCGCGCCGGCGACGCAGAGGAAAAGGAGGCGATCACTGCCGCGGCCCGGTTTGCGGCCGCACGGCAGGGCCCACAGCGGATGAGCCCGGCCTTTCGCCGCCGCCTGGCACAGATCCTCGAATCAACCCCAGAGGAGCCATGGCTGACCCGGCGGGCTGCGCTCGTCGCGGGCCTCGGTGTTGCCGCCGGGGCGCTTGCGGGTGGGGTGGTGGGCAAAGCGCTCGCCCCGGCACCGGGATCAGCACCACGAGTGGCGTCGAAGCCGGTGCTGCCCGTGGATGGCAAATGGACGGACGTAGGAGCGCTCACAGATTTCGCCGAGGGCCAGGGCAAGCTGGTCAGGGCGGGCGCGGTCGGAGCCTTCGTCTTTCGTCGTGGCCAGTCGGTGACGGCGGTGTCCTCGATCTGCTCGCACCTGCCATGTGAGCTGTGGTGGGACGGAGGGGCGAGACTTCTCGATTGCCCTTGCCACCCGGCCTCCTTCACGGCCGAAGGGAAGCCGAGCAGCCCGGCATACCCGCTGCCTGATCTCAACGAGGTCAAGGCCCGCGTCACCGCGGCGGGACGGGTAGAGGTCCTCGGAACATGAGCGTCCGTGAGCACCGGCTTCGCCAGCTCGCCCTCGACCGCTGCCTCCAGCTCCTCGAAGAGGCCCAGGTCGGGGGAAAGACGCGTGTCGACGGCCCGCTGGGAACGTCCCTGCGCCGGCACCTGGAGCGCGCCGGCGTGATCGCCGATCACCGTCTCGAGGGCAGGCGCATCGATCGCGTCCTCGACGACATCTTCGCGCTGCAGGCCCAGCTCCTGGGCCAGGCGCCCGAGGACCGCCGCCAGCGCAACGGGACCTGATCGCCTAGGTCAGCGCCGTCTGGCTTTCAACGCCGCCCTGGGCGGTACCCTGGAACTGAAGACGCACGGTCAGGGTTCCCGAGCTGGGTAGATCGCTTCTCGACGCAGAGAACAGGCTCCAGCTCGGCCACGCGTGTGCCCCCCCACAGGTCCTTTGCGCGTGGCCTACCCATTCGATGTAGTACAGCGTGTGGCCGGCGATCGCAGACGCGTTCTTCGTGGGGCTGGTGCACTGCGGCGTCGTGATCACGGCCAGATACAGGCGCCCCGGCCGATCGACCTGGCGATTCCAACAAGGGTCCGAGCCGGAGTATCCCTGGCAAAGCTGGGCTCGAGTGCGGTTTGTCCCACTTGGCAGAGAGGTCACTTCGCCCCGGAGTTGACTCAGCGACGTTGACGCGAGGATGTTCGGGCTCATGCCAATTGGACCTTCGTTGGTGACCAGGGTCAGGCTCAATCGAGTCGAGCCGTCAGGTAGGGTCGGGCCGTCCCAGGGCGCGTCACACGCGGACAGCAACAAGATCGCGACTCCGACGCCCAGCCTCTTCATCGTGTTTGACCCAACGTTGTGTCTCGTGACGCGTAACGCGGTGGTGTGCGGGGTCGACCGCGTAGACCGATATGATCTTCGACTGTTGTGGCTACTTCCTTCGGTTCCTCGCGCTCGTTTCTTCTGACCTCCGAATCGGTCACTGAAGGTCACCCCGACAAGGTCTGCGACCAGGTCTCCGACGCGGTCCTGGACGGCATGCTCGCGCAGGATCCCCACGCGCGCGTGGCTTGCGAGACCGCCATCACCAAGGGCCTCTGCGTGGTTATCGGCGAAGTCACCACGCACGCCGACCTCGACATCCAGCGCACGATCCGCGACACCATCCGCGGCATCGGCTACAACCTCGAGGAGATCGGGTTCGACGCCGACCACGCGCTCATCCAGGTGTACTTGAAGGAGCAATCTCCCGACATCGCGGCCAGCGTGGATCACTCGCTTGAAGAGCGAGAGGGCACGCTCGAGGACGACCCGTTCGAGCTACAGGGGGCGGGGGACCAGGGGATGATGATCGGCTTCGCGTGCCGCGAGACGCCGGAGCTGATGCCGCTCACGATCTCGCTTGCGCACCGGCTGGCCCGGCGCCTGGCCGAGACTCGGAAAGATGGATCGCTGCCGTTCCTTCGCCCCGACGGCAAGACCCAGGTCACCGTCGAGTACGAATACGGAAAGCCGAAGCGCATCGAAGCGATCGTGGTCTCCACGCATCATTCCGCTGCCGCAAGCCAGAAGGAGATCGACGAGGGCGTACGCGCGCTGGTGATCGATCCCGTGCTCGAGGGCATGGTCATCGACGCCAACACCAAGATCATGGTCAACCCGAGCGGGAAGTTCATCGTCGGCGGCCCGGCGGCGGACGCCGGGCTCACCGGCCGCAAGATCATCGTCGACACGTATGGCGGCGTGGCCCGGCACGGGGGTGGCGCGTTCAGCGGCAAGGACCCGAGCAAGGTCGACCGCTCCGCAGCTTATGCCGCGCGGCACGTGGCCAAGAACCTGGTCGGTGCCGGGCTGGCGGAGCGCTGCGAGGTGCAGGTTTCGTATGCGATCGGCCGCGCGCACCCGACCTCCATCGCGGTGGAGACGTTCGGCACCGGCGTGGTCCCCGAGCGGGAGCTGCTCGAGCTCGTCCGGCGACACTTCGACCTCCGGCCGGCGGCGATCATCGCCAGGATGGACCTGTTGCGGCCGATCTATCGGCCCACCGCTGCCTACGGCCACTTCGGTCGCGACGACTTGGGCGTGCCGTGGGAGGACATCAACAGGGTCGAGGCGCTGCGCGCCGACGCGTCAGTCCTCTCGCGCGCGGTCGACTAGCCACGTTGCCGTCTTAGGGGCTCGAGTGCCGGACACGAGCCTCGCGCTGCGCGTCCACGACACGCTGGCCGGGCGGAAGGTGCGTGTCGAGCCTCGTGAGGAGCGGGGGCGCAAGCTGCTGCGGCTCTACGTGTGTGGCATCACGCCCTATGACTCGGGCCACATCGGCCACGCATTCACCTTTTGTGTGTACGACGTGCTGGTTCGCTTCGTCGAGGCGTCGGGCGTGCGGGTTCGCTACGTGCAGAACGTGACCGATGTGGACGATCCCTTATTCGAGCGTGCGCGCCGCGATGGGGTCGACTGGCGAGAGCTGGCCGAAAGCGAGGTGGCAGTTCACATTCGCGACATGGGCTCGCTTGGGTGGCGCGTACCTGATTTCATGCCGCGCGTGTCAGGTGAGATCACGCCGATTCTTCGGGCTGCGACGAAGCTGCATTCGAACGGCTATGCGTACAAGACTGACGCGCTGTATTTCGACGCGAGCCGGTATCGCGGCTACGGGAACCTGTCGCACCGGACGCGGCGGTCGATGATCCGCAAGCTGCGCGAAGAGGGCCTGCTCGGCACAGTCGGACCCGGTGCGAAGCAGGACGCCCTCGACTTTCCGCTGTGGCGATCGTCCCGGCCGGAGGAGCCCGCGTGGCCGTCGAGGTTCGGGGAGGGCAGGCCGGGCTGGCACATCGAATGCTCGGCGATGGCGATGCGATACCTCGGCGAGCAGATCGACATCCACGGTGGCGGCCGTGACCTCGCCTTCAGCCACCACGAGTCGGAGCGCGCGCAGTCCGAGTGCTTAACAGGCAAGGTTCCCTTCGCCCGGGCCTGGATGCACACTGGCCTCGTCCGTTACGAGGGCAAGAAGATGAGCAAGTCGCTCGGCAACCTGGTGCTGATCCCCCAGGCGCTGGAGCGCGCGCCCGCGGCCGCGGTGCGGCTCTACCTGGCCTCGCATCGGTACGGGCGTGATTGGGAGTTCAGGTGGTCGGGTCTGGCGCAGGCCGCCCGGCTGGCTGAGCGCGTGCGCATTTTGTTGGCAGGTGAGCGGGCGGGGGTGGGAACTGCTCAGCCTGCGGCGACGGGAAGGGTGGGACCCAATAAAGGAATGGCTGCCGGCACCCGGCGGCTCGTCGATCAGTTCAACCGCGTGCTGGCCGACGACCTCGATACCCCCGGCGCGCTCCGCGTTCTGCGCACCGCCCTCCGCGAGGGTGACGCCCCGGCCGTGCGGTGGATGATGGGCATCCTCGCCGGCACCGCTTCCCTCACCTAGTCCGGCGTCAGGCCACCTCTAGCGGCGACCCGCAGTTCGGACACTCCATGCCCTCGTCGACCTGGACCATCGTCTCGCATACCGGACACAGGATGTCCACTGCCGCCGGTTTCGACTCCTTCGCCTCGGCCTGCGCCTCGGCCTCCATCTCAGCAGGCACTTCGCCCAGGTCGAAGGCGGGCGCGCCGCAGTTCAGGCAGATATAGCCGGGCTGCGCGATTCGGAAATCCTGAAATTCGCCCGCGGCGTCGAGCTCGACCTCGGCGAACAAGGCGCGGAACAGCCTGCCGCCACATCGCCGCGAGCATGCGAGCATCACACCCGCACTTTACGAAGGTGCGCCCTGCGCGCGCCCGGCGCCGAGTCACATCGGCTCATGCGATGCGCCGCCTCAAGGTCGCGACCCCGGCGGCGACCAGCAGCACACAGAATCCCGCGACGACGCCGACATCGAGCTGCAATGAAGGCCACGTCAGGTCTGCGCCCTTGATCATGAGGTCGCGCAGGCCGTTGACGGCATAAGTCAGCGGGAGCACGTCCGACACCACTTGCAGTGGCTTCGGCTCCGTCGAGACGGGGAAGAGGATCCCGGAGAGCAGAAACTGCGGCACCACCACGAGCGGAATGAACTGGACGGCTTGAAATTCGGTGCGCGCGAACATGCTCAAGAAGATCCCGAGATTCACCGCCGCGAGAGCCATCAGGGCTTCCAGGCCGAAGATCAAGAGCACGTTGCCTTCGTTGTGCACCTTGAGCACGGCCAGCGCAAAGGTGAGCACCTCGGCCGACTGGACCAACGCGAGGATGGTGAAGCCGAGCATGTAGCCGAGGACGATCTCGCCGCGACGCAGCGGGCTTGCCATCAACCGCTCGAGGGTGCCGAGTGAGCGCTCGTTGAGGAAAGCGACGATCGTGATCACGAACACCAGGAAGAAAACGATGAGTCCGATGAAGGCCGCGCCGAAATAGTCGAGCGTGTCCAGGGTGCGGCCGCCGTACAGGTAATCGACCTGCGGCACGAAACGAAGTCCCGCGCCCGGGCGGCTCGACGCCACCGACGCCAGCGCCTGTTGGAGTGCCTGCAGGACCGGCACCGACGTGCCTGGCAGCGAACCTTCGAGGTGCACCTCAGGCGCGATCGTGCCTGCCTGCGCGCGCTGGCTGAAATCGCTCGGGAACACGATGTAGGCGGCGAGCGAGCCATCTTTGAGCTTGGCATCGCCATCAGAGGCTTGAATCGTGTTGGCGCTGATCAAGTTCGAGTGCTCCAGGGCCGAGGCGAACATGCCTCCGAGCGGGCCCTGGTCTTGGTTGGCGATGCCGACCGCCGGCACTGACGACGAGCCCCTGATCATGTAACCGAGCAAAGCGAGGATGACGATCGGCGCCACGAACAGGAGCGCCAGGGTCCTGCGGTCGCGGCGGAATTGCTGCATCAGCCTTCGTGTGATCGCGGCGACTCGGCGCCCGCTCATGCCACCACCCCGTCACCCGCGAGGCGCAGGAACGCCTCCTCGAGGTTGTCGGTCCCGGCGCGTGCGCGGACCTCGTTTGGGGTCCCTTCGGCCAGCATTCTTCCGAACTGGATCAAACCGAGGCGCTGGCAGCGCTCCGCCTCGTCCATCACATGGCTGGAGACGACGATCGTCGTGCCGGCCGCGGCCATCTTGCGAAACTCCTCCCAGAACTGGACGCGCAGCTGGGGATCGACGCCGACGGTGGGCTCATCGAGCAGGAGCAACTTGGGCTTGTGCACGAGAGCGCATGCGAGAGAGCACCGCTGCCGCATGCCGCCGCTGATGGTCGCCACCACGGAGCTACGCCGCTGGTCGAGCTGCACCAGCTTCAACACCTCGTCGACACCCTTATCCGCCCCGTTGATCGCGGCGAAGAACTCGACGTTCTCGGCAATGGACAAGCCTGGGTAGAGAGCGGCGGCCTGGGTCATGTAGCCGACATTGCGCAGGTTGTCGACATCGGGCATGCGGCGGCCGAGCAGCATGACGGTGCCGGCATCCGGGGCCACCAGGCCGACGATGGCGCGGATCAGCGTCGTCTTGCCGGCGCCGTTGGGCCCGAGCAGGCCGTAGATCTCGCCCGGCCTGATGCGAAGGTCCACGCCGTCCAGCGCGCGCAGCCCGCCGAAACTCTTCTTCAGACCCTGGACGTCGACCGCAAAGGCTTCAGCCATTGGAATCCACCTCCAAATCCGGTTTCATCGCGCGCAACCACACGCGCGCCAGGTCGACCACCGCTTGCTCGCCAACGAGATCGAGTCCGAGCAGCCGCTCCGCCAGCGACCGCGTCAGCAGGTGAAAAAAGATAGGTCCGACGAAAGCCTGCAACGCCAGCAGGGGATGCATGCGGCGCAGGCGTCCCTCCGACATCTGAGACATCACGTAGCCCCCGACCGACGCGAAGATGGTGCCCGCCAGGTCGCGGGCGCCCTCCTCTGCATCGGGGCTCAGCGAGCTGACCTCCAGGAATATCGCCCGGAGCACGCCGATGCGCGGGGCCCCCGGACCGTAGACCGTCCTGAACACCGCGCGCGCGATCTCTGGCATGACCTCGTCCGGCGGCTGGTCGTGCATCGATTCGACCACGTGGCTGACAGGCTCGAGGGGGGAGTACGTCCGCAGCAGATTCGCGAACAGGGCCGGCTTGCCGGGGAAGAGCCGGTACAGCGTCGCGCGCGAGATGCCCGAACGGGTCGCCAGTTCCTCCATCGACAACGCGGTCAGGCCCCCTTCGCCGACCATGTCAAGGGCGGCAGCGAGGATGCGCTCCCGGGCCGCGGGCTCCGGCGGGACGTCGAGCGCCGCGAGCAGCTCCTCTCTCGAGTCGAAGGCCCGATAGAAGCTCGTTCGAGACACGCCTGCCGCGGCCGCGATCCGGCCCACGGTGGGAATGTCGCCGGCCGCCAGCAGGCCGCGAGCCTGGTTGAGGATGCGCTCGCGGGTGGCCGCCGCCATCGCAACGAGACTAGACGAGACATCGCGTCTCGTCAAGTGCCACTGTCGTTAACAGGCGAGGTTGGCGGGCCCCGGCCCGGGGCTCTAAGTTGGCGAGCAATGAGGCTCCTCGCGCTTGCGGTCGTGACCCTGTCGATCTGGCCCTGGCCCGCGGCGGCAAGCTCGGCGTGGGGTAGTCCGAGCTATGGCGACCCGCCTGGCTGGTGCACGAACCATTCCGACATGTGGAGTGCAACCGTCGTCACCAACGACCCTTTGGTGCCCACCAACCCCGAGCGTGAGACCTTCTACGGCTTTCATCCGAATCCCGGTTACGACGATTGGTACGGATATTTCTACGGCGACTTTCGGGGCAGGCCAAATGACGCGTCGGGTTGGGTCGAGCTCCTGCACGAGGATTACCCGGACCATTACGGCTGGAACTTCGCGAGCAATGGATGGGCGGTGCACGGACACGCGAAGCAGTACATCGCGTACTACAACTGGACATTCGGCGGAGAGTGCGGGTTCGGCCGATATCGAAATGGCTCGCCGCCTCCGTACATGGCCGACCAGTACGGCTACCCCGTGGTCGACATCTATGTCGACTCGGTGCCGCCTCAGTCCCCGCAGCCGCGTGTTTCGCTCGTGACCGCCGGCACGGTCTCATTCACGTGGGATCCCGTTTTCGACGTAGGCGATGGCGCCGGGGCCGATTACTTCGTGGCCGGCATGGATCGCTACACGTCGTGGCTGACCCTCGACGGAAGGCCC
This sequence comes from Chloroflexota bacterium, assembly GCA_005880315.1. GTDB lineage: Bacteria > Chloroflexota > Dormibacteria > Dormibacterales > Dormibacteraceae > UBA10449. Next base: position 20,506 of record VBHB01000180.1, read on the forward strand.
GAGCGTCTGCAGCTTCTTTCAACTGGGCAGCCACGGACGGTCACGCAGCGAGGCATGTTGCCGGCTGATGTCGCATGTGTCCATGTGCAGGCCTTCGACAAGGTGCAAAACGCAAGCGCAGAGCAACAGACCTGCTCCCGCGCCCTCGCCGCGCCCCCGATGCCAGGCTGGACCGAGCTGTCGTCTCGGGTGATGGCCAACCCCGGCGCCGTTGGGCTGGTCGGGTTGGACTCATGGTTCTGGCTGGACCCGGCACCGCGTGCGGCGACGGTTCACGAAATCGTCGGAGGGATCGACTACGCGATCACCGCCACACCGGTTTCTGCGGGCTGGGATTTCGGCGATGGCAGCCGAGCGGACATCGCAGGCGCGTCTGCGTACGGGGCACAGTATCCGCGCCAATCGCCCGTCACCCATGTTTTCGAAGCGCACAACCAGGAGGGATACCTGGTGCAGGCATCGGTGCGATATCAGCTCACGTGGACAGCTTCGATCAAGGGTCGCAGCGACGGACCGTACCCGATGGACGACCTGCTGCAGCCGATGACCTCACTTCGCTACCCGGTCGAGCAGGCGCAGCCGGAGCTTCTTCGGATCTGACCACTGGGTTTGATCACGATGCCGACCATCCCGTCATGCGCTCGATCTCAATGGCGACAGCCGGTCCGACCGGCCGGGCGGAACGATATTGCGGGTAGCGGCGGCAGAGCAACGTGATCGCGGTTTCGAGCTCGGCTTCGTCTGTGATGATTCGTGCGCGGCCGTCCACGCGCACCCACCACAGCCGGCTCCAGTCGTCCTCGTAATGGTCGACGAGGAAAGAGACCGCCGGATTGGCCTCTATGTTGCGAAGTCGTTTCAGGTCCCCGGACTTCTTGGGCTTCTGATCGACCGCGAAATACAGCGCGTCATCGGTGGGCGCGAATGTGATCGGCACGATGTGGGGCCGGCCGTCACCACCCATCGTGGCGAGGCGCGCCACCCGTGCGCTCTGGATGCGACGGCGCATCTCGAACGTGTCAATCGAAGTCATGCGGCAAGTCTGCTGCTATATCGTTGAGCCGTGCAAAGGCTCCGTACCTATACCGTCGAGGAGGCCAACAGCGAGCTGCCTCGGGTACGGAGAATCGTCGCCCAGATCGCAGAGCTGTCTGCGCTCCTGCCCGAGCTCGAAGACCAGGCGCGGATCGCGGAATACGAGTCCAAGCGCGCCGGCGCGGGCGAAGAGGATCGCGACCGTCATCAACAGGCGCGCGATGCCGTGGGCGGAGCCGAGCTCGAGCTCCTCAAAGCGGTGGCGAGCCTGAATGGGATGGGCATCCAGCTGAAGGGTCCGCTCGAGGGCCTGATCGACTTCCCCTCGTACCGGGATGGCGAGCTCGTCGAGCTGTGCTGGAAGCTTGGCGAGGACAAGGTCGAGCACTGGCATCGCGTCGGTGAAGGCTTCACCGGCCGCAAGAAGCTGTAGGCCAGGCGCGGCTTGTAGGCCTGGCTCCGCCAGGCCGTCTCGAGGTGTGTCTCTGTCTCTGCTGGCGTGGTCGCGTAGAAATATTTCGAGAATCCCTTCCGCGGGAGAGAGAGCAGCCGCGCGCGCAGCGCCCGGCGATGAGAGGGAACCGACAGGTTCCCTCTTATAACTTTTAGGGCTCGATCCCCTTCTGGCTCGGGATCGTGTCCTTGATCGCCTGGTATGTCGACTGCGCGATGCCCGCGGCATCGAGGCCGCATGCCTTGAGGATGTCGGCGGCCTTGCCCTGGGGCAGGAACTCATCCGGTAGGGCCAGCATGCGGACGCGGCCGGCCAGCCCATGTGGAGCCAGCGCCTCCAGCACCGCGCCGCCGAAACCGCCGCTGCCCACGTTGTCCTCGACCGTGATCACCACCGGGTGGCGCCTCGCCCAATCGACGATGCGCGGATCTACCGGCTTCACCCAGCGGGCATTGACCACGGTGCACTCGACGTCCTGCAGCGCGAGTCGCTCCGCCGCCTCCTGCGCGACCTCGACCATCCGTCCCACCGCAAACATGACCGCATCGGAGCCCTTGCGCAGCTCCTCCCAGCGGCCGACCGGCAGCGGCTCTACGGGAAGGTCGGGTGTGGACGGAACGGGCCCCTTCGGATAGCGGATCGCGACCGGTCCATCGGTGGCGAGCGCGGTTTCCAGCACCGCGCAGAGCTCGGTGGCGTCGGCCGGAGCGACGACCTTCAAGTTGGGAATCATGCGCAGGTACGAAAGGTCGAAAACGCCATGGTGCGACGACCCGTCCGGACCGGTGACCCCTGCACGATCGATCACGAACACGACGGGGAGCTTGTGCAGGGCGACGTCCATGATCGTCTGGTCGAACGCACGCGCCAGGAAGGTCGAGTAGATGCACACGACCGGGCGCATACCGGCCATCGCCAGCCCTGCCGCGAAGGTGACCGCGTGCTGTTCGCAGATGCCGACGTCGAAGAAACGGTCGGGAAACTCCTTGGCGAAGTTGAGCAGCCCGGTCGACGATGCCATGGCGGCTGTGATCGCACAAACCTCCGGCCGTCGCATCGCGGCCGCCATCAACGCTTCTCCGAACACGTCGGTGTACGTGAGGTCGGTGGAGCGAGGCCGGCCGGTCAGCGGATCGAAGGCGCCAACTCCATGCAGCTTGTCGATCTCGTCCTCGACGGCGGGGCCGTAGCCGTGGCCTTTCTCGGTGACCACATGGACCACGACCGGGGACTTGAGCTTTTTGGCTCGCGAGAAGACGGCCTCGAGCTCAGCTTCGTCATGGCCGTCGACGACCCCTGCGTACTTGATGCCGAGGCTCTCGAAGACTGTCGACGGTTGCAGCAGCTGCTTGAGACTCTCCTTCACGCGATAGGCGGCCTGGTCGGCGGTGGCACCCACCAGGGGGAGGTCGCGCAGAATGCGCGAAATCTCCACCTTGACCCGTTCGTAGCGTGGGTCGATGCGCAGCTGTGAAAGGTGCCGCGCGAGCCCCCCGACGGTCGGAGCGTATGAGCGGCCGTTGTCGTTGATGACGATGATCAGGTTCTGCGGCTGCAGGTGTGCGATCTGATTGAGGGCTTCATACGCCATGCCGCCCGTCAACGCACCGTCCCCGATCACGGCGACCACATAGCCGCCTTGCTTCTTTCGCATTCGCGCCTCCGCGATGCCGAGCGCATAGCTCAGCGATGTTGAGGCGTGGCTGTTCTCGACGAGGTCATGCTCGGATTCCTTGCGTGATGGATAGCCCGAGAGCCCATCCGCCTGGCGCAGACGCGCAAAGTCACGAGCCCTGCCGGTCACGATCTTGTGGACGTATGCCTGGTGGCCTGTGTCCCAGACGATCGCGTCCTTCGGACTGTCGAATACTCGGTGCAGCGCGAACGTGAGCTCGACCACGCCGAGGTTGGGGGAGAGATGGCCGCCCGTTCGGGACGTCTGTTCGACCAGGAAGGCGCGCACCTCGCCGGCAAGCTGTGCCAGCCGGCCCTGGTCGAGCTGGCGGAGGTCGGCGGGTGAGTTGATCGTCTCGAGAATGGCCATGTCTTTGTTAACGCGTCGACCTGCTGATGCGTTGCGCCGCCCGGATCAAAACTCTTTCCAGTATGGCCGGTGGGACCTACGCGAGGTGCTCCGCAACCAGCTCCAGCACGTGTGCCACGCGCAGTTTCATGCCCCGCTTTCGTGCAGCGGTGGCGATGTGGACGAGACAGCCCGGGTTGTCCGAAGCGACCACCGTGCAACCGGTCTTGGCGATCGCGTCCAGCTTCCATTCCGCGAGCCGCCCGGCCACTCCCGGCCACTCGAGGCTGAACGTGCCGCCGAAGCCGCAGCAGTTGGCGATGTCGGGAATGTTCTCGACCTCGTAGCCGGCGAGATCGAGCAGCTGGCGTGGCTCGCTCTTGAGGCCGAGCTGCCGCAGGGTCTGGCAGGAGTCGTGGTAGGCAACCTTGAGGCTCATCTGGTCGGTGCGTACCAGCTCGGGGCGGCCGGCCAGGAGCTCGAGGACGAAGCGCGTCGAATCTCGGAAGCGCGCTTGCAGCCCAGGGTCGGGCGCCCCGCCCCAATCCGCGGCGTCGATGGTGAAAGCGCCGAAGCAGGAAGCTGAGGGAGTCACGATCAGGCCCTTGGAATCCCGAAGGCTTTCCGAGAGCTTTGTATTCAATTTGTCTGCGCTTTCGAAGTCCCCGGCGTTGGCGGAAATGAGCCCGCAGCACCACTGCCCCTTGGGAAACTCAACCCTGTAGCCGGCGGCGACCGCGATTCGCTCGAGGGCGACGGCAGACTCAGGCCGCATGCGATCGACCATGCACGACGCGAAGATGGTCAGCGGCTCGCCGTCGCCCCTCGACGTCGCGGGCGCCTGGTCGCGATACGGCACGCGCGCCAGGCGCGGGGTTCCCGCCAACAGACCGCTGAATGGCGCGCCCGCCCGCAAAAGGCGGTCGGCGAGCTCGGGCCGCTTCCAGACGCCCAGCACCGCCTTCTTGCGCAGCGACTTGCGGCCCTTGCGACGGTGCTCGAGGATCTGCCGCGGCAGCGGGATGTCGACGGGGCAGACCTCCTGGCACGCGTTGCACTGCGTGCACAACGTGTTGGGCAGGTCGGCCTCCTCGAGCCCGTGATGAAATGGCGTCAGCACGAGCCCGATCGGTCCGTTGTAGATGTGCCCGAACTGATGCCCGCTCACCGCCATGAACGGCGGGCACGCGTTGGAGCAAGCACCGCACCGGATGCATGTGAGGGCGTCGCGAAACACCGGATCGGCAAGCATGTCCGTGCGGCCGTTGTCGAGGATCACGCAATGCATCTCTTTGGGTCCGTGCACGCCGATCGTCAACGACTGCTCGATGTCGGCGGAGCGCGACGGGCCGGTGATCCAGTTCACATAGCTGGTCATGATCTGGCCGGTGCCGCTGCGGGGCAACATGCGCAGCATTGCGACCGCATCGTCGAGGGATGCAACCACCTTGTCGATGCCGAAGACCGCAATGTGAACTGGAGGCAGCGTGGTCGTGAGGTCGGCATTGCCTTCGTTGGTGACGAGCACGATCGTCCCCGTCTCCGCGATGGCCATGTTGGCCCCGCTGATGCCGACCGCGGCTGAGATGAACTTCTGCCGCAGCGACTCGCGGGCAAAAGCCTGGATCGCCTCCACCGTCGGCTCGGTGCCGAAAACCCGCGCCGCATCCTCCTTGGTGAGGTGGATGGCGGGGGCGATGATGTGAGAGGGATGGGTATGCGTGAGCTGCACCATGCGTTCACCGAGGTCTGTCTCGACGACTTCCATGCCCAGCGACTCGAGATACGGGTTCAGCTCGATCTCCTCGCCCGCCATCGACTTGACCTTGGTCACCACCGGGCGCTGCTGCCCGCCCGCGGCGTTCCAGCAGATCTGCCCGACGATCTCGCGCGCCTCGGCCGCACTCTTCGCGTAATGGGCCTTGCCGCCGACGGCCTCAAGCCGTTCCGCGAATGCCTCCACCAGCTCGGGCAGTCGCTCGAGGTTCGCGCGGCGGCGGTCCTTCAGGTCGGCGCGGCCGGCGGCGAAGTCGAAATTCTTGAATGCGGCATCGCGGCGGCTGCGCAGCCCGGTCATCGCATGGATGAGCGCGCCCTGAAGCCTGTCGTCGTCGAGGGCCCGGTTGACGCGCCCCGCGAAGTGGCGCCGGGACTCAGGCACGCGCTTGGCGCGCTTCGAGAATCGCCTCGCCGAGCGCAGCTGGTGTTGACACCGGCGCCAAGCATATGGTCCCGACGCACACGACGGCGCGGTCGTCCTGGGTGGGGTCGATCACGGCGTACGGATCCGCAAGCACGGCCGCGCGCGCAAGCATCTCGTTGCCAGTGCTTACTTTGATCACGTGGCTCAATCGATCGAGGGCGCGCGCAAAGACCGCGGCCATCAGCCCGTACTGGCGCGGCAGCGCGGCGACGGACTCGAGGGCGCGGCGAGCGCGAGCCAGGTACGGCTGCTCCGGATCGCCATCGAGCGCGTCGAGCTCCATGAGTGCCATGGCGGCGATCGAATTCTCCGCGAGCGGCTTGATGGGCTCGCTCAGGCGGCCGAGCTGGTCGGCGCCGGCGTGGTCGAAATAGCCGCCGAGCTCGGGGTCGCCGTACCGGTCGTCGAGGTGCCGGGCGATGTCGCGGGCCTTCGTCAGCCAGTCCCCCGGCACGGCCGACTGGTGTGCGCGCACCGCGGCCAACAACCCCCAGGCCTGGTCGGGCAGCTGGCCATCGACGCCCTCCCCGTGGGTGAGGCCTGCGCCCGGCCGGTAGCGATCGGCGAACAGACTATCCAGCAGCGCGCTCGCGTTTTCGCGCAGCGAGGGCCGCTCACACCGGCGGGCCGCATCCAGGTACGCGATCGCGAGCGCCGCATTCCAGGACGTGTAGACGCGGCGGTCGACGTACGGGGCGGCAGTGCCAGCGCGGCCTTCGGCGTCAAGTGAGTAGTAGTGCTCGTCGGCGTCCTGGCTGCCCGCGTAGAGCCCGGTCGCGGGATCGCGCAGCACCCGGTCGAGATAGCTGGTCGTGGTGTCCAACGCCGGCTTCAGGCCGGCCAGAGAAAGGGCGCTCACCAGGCCCGCGTGGTCCTCGAGCATCTTTTCGAAGTGGGGCACGCTCCAGTCCTGCGTGGTCGAGTAGCGAAAGAAGCCGCCTTCCACATGGTCGTACGTGCCCCCGGCAGCCATGCGGTCGAGCGTGTGCGTCGCCATCCCGCGCAGCGTTACATCCGAACGCAGCTGAGCCTGCTCGAGCAGGAGGAGGATGGCGTCCGTCTGCGGAAACTTGGGTGCGGATCCAAAGCCGCCGTATTCGGCGTCGTAGGCGTTCTTTGTCGCCTCGACTATGGAGTCGACGGCTGTGCCTTCGAGCGTGCCCGCGCTGCGCGCGATGGCTGAGCTCCCGCGTTTTTTTCCCTCCAGCACTTTGCCGGCAATCTCCGGCTGATGCGTGCGGTAGTAGTTGGAGACGCGCGCGAGGGCGTCGACCATCTGGTCGGCAGGCATGTAGGTCGCGCCGGTGAGGATCTCGCCGGTCGAGGTGAGAAATGCCGTCGTCGGCCAACCACCCATGTTGTAGCGCTGGTTGATGTCGGGCCGAAGGTCGTTGTCGACGCGGACGGCGAGGTACTCGCGATTGATGAGGTCGATCACGCCGGGGTGCGAATACGTGGTCTCGTCCATGACGTGGCACCAGTGGCACCAGACCGCCGATATAGAAAGGAGGATGGGGCGGTTGAGCCGGCGCGCATCCGAGAATGCCTCCTCGGACCACGTGTGCCAGTTGATCTCGTGGGCACGATTGGGCCGGGGCGAGAAATGAAAAGGGCTCTCGCTCACATAGTTAGCGTAGTGAAAGAATGAACCGGTGATCTCAACCAGCGCCGTCGACGCGTACATCGAGAAGAACTCGCGCCGCTTCATCGAGGAGCTCGAGGAGCTCTGTGGTTTTCCGAGCATCTCGAACCACGGGTTGGATGCGGTACGGCCGGCACGAGACTGGATCGGACAGCGCCTGAGCCGGTTCACGGACCGGGTGGAGACGCTGGACGAGGGCGGCATGCCGGCCCTTTACGCGGAAGTGCCCGGAACCGGACGGCGAAAGCTGCTCCTGTACCAGCACTACGACGTGCAGCCGGTCGACCCAATCGAGCTCTGGGACTCTGATCCGTTCAAGCCGGCCGAGAGGGATGGCAGGATCATCGCCCGCGGCGTCGCCGATGACAAGGCGGACGTGATGGCGCGGATCCACGCGCTCGAGACATTGAAGGGCCTTGGCGAGATCCCGGTCACGTTGCGATTCCTCGTCGAGGGCGAGGAGGAGATCGGCTCCAAGACCTTCGAGAAGATCGCCCACAAGCACGCCGACAAGCTGCGTGCGGACGGCTGCCTGTGGGAGTCGGGCTCGTCCTTCGACGACAGCGGGCGGCCCACCTTGCAGTTCGGGTGCCGCGGTCTCCTCTATGTGCAGCTGCGCGTGAAGCTGCTCGGGTACGACCAGCACTCCGGCTTCGCGTCCATCTATCCGTCTGCGCCTGCGTACCTGATCGAGGCGCTCGCCAGCCTGCGCGACCAGGAGATGAACATCCGCATCGATGGGTTCTATGAGCGGGTCGTGGAGCCCACCGACGCCGACCGGCAGATGATGGCGAGGATCGACCCCGAGATAGAGAAGCGAAAGAAGCTCGTCGGCTTCGAACGCCTGATGCGCGACACGGCGCCGGAGCATGTCATCGAGCAGCTCCTGTTCACGCCGACCTGCAACATCGCCGGCATCACCACCGGCTACCAGGGCCCCGGCTCGAAGACGGTGCTGCCGGCCGAAGCGTCGGCCAAGCTCGATTTCCGGCTCGTCCCGGACCAGGATCCAGAAGAGATCCTGGCGCGGCTGCGCAAGCACCTGGACGCCCGCGGTTTCGAAAAGGTTGAGATCGTGTCGCACGATGGCGAGAAGCCGGCGCGCTCCGATCCCAACTCGGCGGTGGCTCGCACCGTGATCGACTGCGTCAAGGAGCTGTACGGCGAGCCCGTCTTGTGGCCTTTCATGCCGGCCACCGGGCCGATGCATCCCGTCGTCTCAGACCTCGGCGTGCCCACCGTGCTGCCGGTCGGCGTCGGCCGGCCGGACAACCGGATCCACGCGCCCAACGAGAACATCCACGCCGCCGACTACATCAACACCATCCGGCTGATGTGCCGCGTCTGGGAACGCTTCGGCGCCGGATAGACTTTGGTGATGGAGAAGCTCACCGAGAAGCTCTTCACGGTCAAGTACAAAGAGGACACCGGGCGGCCGCACATCGAGATCACCGACCAGGCCGTCTGCGCCAACGACTGCAAGGGCAAGTACTGCACCCATTTCTGCCCGGCGGGCGTCTACGAGTGGAACGAGGAGCAGAAGAAGACCCTCGTCAGCTCCGGCAACTGCATCGAGTGTGGCGCCTGCTCGATCGGCTGCCCGTTCGACAACATCGCCTGCCACAGCCCCCGGGGCGGCTTTGGCGCCCAGTACAAGTTTGGGTAGGGACGCCGGGAGGAATACCAACCACCCCGCCGCACTTGGATCTGATGGAATGAGCAATCACGATGTAGTCATCGTCGGAGGCGGTCCTGCCGGGCTGGCGGCCGGCCTCTACACATCCCGGATGAACCTCAAGACGCTGCTGCTTGACCGGGGCCCCCTCGGCGGGCAGCTGCTGAATACCGAGCTGGTCGAGGACTACCCGGGCTATGAGTCCATCCTGGGCACGGAGCTGGCGACCAAGATGGGCGACCACGCGCGGAAATTCGGCCTCGAGGTCCGCGAGTTCGAACCGGTCAAGGAGATCGACAAAGCGGGGACGACAAAGGTCATCCGGCTGGAGTCGGGCGACGAAATTCGCACCCCGGCCCTGATCATGGCCGCGGGCGGCCTGCCTCGCTACCTGGGCGTCGCCGGGGAGAAGGAGTTCTGGGGCCGCGGCGTCAGCTACTGCGCGGTCTGCGATGGCGCCTTCTTCAAGGGCCAGGAGCTGGCCGTGGTCGGTGGCGGTGACGCCGCCGTCGAGGAGGGCGAATTCCTGACCCGCTACGCCAAGAAGGTCTACATCCTCCATCGCCGAGACCAGCTGCGCGCGCAGCCGATCCTGATCGATAGAGCGCGCGCCAACCCGAAGATCGAGTTCATCCTCGAGGCCGGCGTCAAAGAGATCGTCGGTGTTCATCTTCATCGGGTTCGTGCCCAACTCTGGCCTGTTCAAGTTTCACGTCAACCACGACGAGGGCGGCTACATCATCACCGACCGCAACCTGCAGACCTCGGAACCCGGGATCTGGGCGGTCGGCGATGTGCGCCAGCAGCTGACCAAGCAGATCGCAACGGCGGTCGGCGATGGCACCACGGCCGCGGTGGCCGCTGCCGCATATGTCACCTCATTGAAGGACGCGACCCGGGCTTAACTCGGGGAGGGGACAGTCCCCACCGCGATTCCATCTGTCCCCACTGCGATTTTCTGGCCGCTTGCAGAGTGGAGCTTTAGGCCGGATTTACTCCGGCCATCCCCCAAGCACGCCACCTGCCAGTCGCCACCCAGCGTGGCTGAGGAGAGGGGTTGGCCCGCGGAGGGGACATCTGTCCCCACCGCGATCTCTAGGCGACGACGTCGATCCAGACCAGGCCGGGCGGCAGCGGGACGACCTTGCCGCTGACCGTGAAAGTGAGCGGACCGTTGTGGTCGGGCGCACTCCATGTGGCCTGGTAACCCATTCCCTTGTAATAGATCTGCGCTGCGCCACCTGAATCCAGGTTGAAGTCGTGGATGTGGGCCCCGTGCCCGTCGCCGACGTTGACCAGGCTTTCCGCCGTGTGCAGCTGAATCACCATCTCGATGCGTAGCGGTTTGTTGAGGCTGGCGTCCTGGTACGCGTGGCCCTCCTCCGATTTCTGGTAGGTGCCCATCAGCGGGTCGTATGAGTAGACCGAGTAGTGCTCGGGGATGCTCAAGCTCCCGGCCAGGCTGCCACCGACTAGATCGGGTCGGGCCTTGACGACCGTGAACGGGGCGATTCCAGAGAAATAGTTCTGCTCGGCGGCGTTGACCGATGGCCCCTTGATCATGAGGTTGTCGGGCGCATACCGTGCGCTGCTGCGGTACATGTAACCGATCGTGTCGAAGAACTGTGGCACGGGATCGGCCGCCGCGCGGCTGCGAGTGGCCTGCGACTCGCCAGACTGAAACAGCAAGCCCTTGTAATGCCGCGCGATCTTCAGCGATATGAACCGGCTGGAGCGCATCGGCCCGATGAGGTCGGGAGCGTTCTGGAAGATCGCGGTGCACCGCGTGATGCCACCCTCGGCCAGGTACTCGAAGACGACGGCCGCCGCCTGGAGGCCGTTCTGGTCGCGAGCGTAGTAATCGTTGGGCACCTGGATCAGCGCCGGGTACTTGAGCGCGGTGGTGTGCTCGTGATCGTGGTAGTAGAGGCCGGTTTTCAGCGTGAACGTCCCCGGCACGTGGTGCCCGGTCTGGTCACGGCCGCCCGATCCCATCTGCAGGACCAGCGGCCCCGAAGGCATCCCTTGCGTGGAGATCGTGGCGCTGCGATCGTCGGTCGCCCAGGTCAGGTTCGCCTGCGTCGTGCCGACGTCGACACGGACAGTCGTCGGTTCCATCGCGTCGTTGAAGTTGAATGTGAGCGGCGTGCCCGGGTCGACCTCCGAGCCGACGCGATGGTGGCTGAGGTCGGTGATCGGTCCCAGCGTAACGGTGTAGCTGGTGAGGTCAGTCAACGCTTTCGCCGGCGAAAACGCGTACTCGGTCTGTCCAGAGATCGACTGCATGTCACCGTCAACGGCCGGCGCGATGGAGAAGGCCTTGGCGACTACATCGATGGCCACCGGCCGGCTGAAGGTAAAGACCACACGCGTGAACGTCGGAACGTCCTTCGCGCCGTTGGCCAGGTTGAGGCCGACCGAAGTCGGCATCGCGTTCTCGAATGCGAGGACGCCGCCGCCCGCGGTCAGGAGCACGGCGACGACTGCGGCCAGCGCGATCCAGGCTCGGCCGACAATGCGGCGCGTGCGTCGGGGGCGCTTGCGCGAATAGGCCGCGACGGCCCAGGGCTCGGTTTCTTGCAGGGACGTGGGGAGCGACAACGGAGCGCGCGGATTATCCCATTTTGGTACGGCTAGGTAGCGGACTTCCTGGCCCGGCATTCCGGGCAGTCGCACATCGAGCGCAGGAGGCCGAAGGTGTAGAGCCCGGTCGAGTGGCCGCTCTCGAATGCGATCTGCAGCGCGTACTGCCCGACCAGCGCGACGTTCTGCACGCGAAGCTCATCCGCCTCCAGGCTCTGGACCCGAGCGAGGCGGCCGGGCGAGCCGGCCTCGCCACGGCATTCTGCGCACGGGCAGGCCCAGCGAAGGCTCTCGCCCGAGTAGCTGCTTCGGTGCCCGTCCTCCCAGGCGATGACCATGACCTGGCGTTCGCGGTCGGCGTCGACAGTGAGCGGGAAGGGGTCCGGGTCTCTCAGGTCGCTACCGAACGCTGATCACCGGCAGCTGCCGGAAGGACTGGATCGAGGTTCGCGCGGCGACCTGGGACGCGATCTCGACGAAGGCTCGCGCCCCCGCCGACTCGGGACGCGAGATGACGACGGGCGTGCCGGCGTCGGCGTCCTCGCGAATCGATTCCTCCAGCGGCACCGCTCCAAGAAACGGGACACCAAGGCGCTGGGCGGCGGCCTCGGCACCGCCGTGGCTGAAGATCTCGTGTCGGTGGCCGCAGCTCGGGCAGATGTACCAGCTCATGTTCTCGATGAGCCCAAGCGGAGTGACGTTCAGCTTGCGAAACATCTGCAGGGCTTTGATGGCGATGTCGGTCGCAACGTCCTGCGGCGTGCAGACGATGGCGACGCCGGTGATCGGGATCGCCTGCGCAAGTGTGAGGGACGCGTCGCCGGTGCCCGGTGGTAGATCGATGACCAGGTAGTCGAGGCGGCCCCAATCGACCTGGGTCATCAGCGCCTCGATCGCCTTACCCACCATCGGCCCGCGGTAGACAGTGGGCTGGCCGCCAGGATAGATATGGCCGAACGACATCACTTTGAGGCCGTGCGCCAGGATCGGCTGCAGCTGGCCGTTGACCTGCTCGGGCACGGTGCGCGAACCGGTCATGGTCGGCACGGACGGGCCCAGGATGTCAGCGTCGAGAAGGCCGACGTCGGCGCCCGCCTTCATCAAGGCGGCGGCCAGGTTCACCGCGACCGTCGACTTGCCGACGCCACCCTTTCCGGACGCAACCGCGATCGTCTGCTTGACCCCGGGAAGGACCTCGCTGGGCTTGGGCCGCATGAACGCTTGGCGGACGTTCGCCGTCATCCGCACCTGAACCTCGCTTACGCCGGGGATCTCGCCGACCAGGTCATGGGCCTGGGTCTTGAAGCGATCGCGGACCGGGCAGGCCGGCGTGGTGAGCTCGAACGTGAAGCTGACCTTGCCCTGCGGGCTGACGTCGAGCTCCTTGATCATTCCGAGGCTCACGACGTCGCGACCCAGGTCTGGATCCTGAATCGTGGCGAGCACGTCGAGCACCTGTTGTGACGTGGGGGCCATGGCCACGGATGTTACCGGGCTACGAGACCGGACCACGCCCCGCCCGTGGACGGATGTACTTTCGGTGCATGACAGAACGTTCGGGACCGGCGGCGATGCGGAACTTGCAGGTCGCGTGCCGCGCATGCCATGTCTGCGTAGAGGAAGGCATCATCCCCGAGGCCAACCCGACTTTCGCGGGTGAGTCGGGTGCTCCTTTCTTCCTTGTCGGGCAGGCGCCAGGCCCCGCCGAGCGCCAGACTCGCCGCCCCTTTTCGGGCCGCGCGGGCAAGGAGCTCGACCGCTGGATGCTGCGAGCCGGATTCGCCAGCGCTGAAGAGTTCCGCCACCTCACCTACATCGCGGCTCTCATGCGCTGTTTTCCCGGCCGCAACCGAACCGGTACCGGAGATCTCTGGCCGCCGCCCGCCGCGGTCAAGAACTGCGCTCACTGGCTCGACGCCGAGCTCGGGCTGCTCCAGCCACAGGTCATCATCCTGGTCGGCCAGATGGCGATCGCCCGCTTTCTCGGGCCGGGTCCGTTGGAGGAGCGGGTATCGCCGGCGCCTCGAACGAGCCCTGGCGCTGATCAGAAGGCTGCGCGTGAGCTTGCAACAGGATCCAAAGGCGACGCGCGCGCGAGCATCCGCTAGGCTGACGGCCAGCGCAGTTTCGGCAGCAAAGAGGAGGGAGTGATGGCGAAGTACCTGTTCGTTTTCTACGGTGGCGGCATGCCCGAGACACAGGCCGCGCAGGCCCGGGTCTTGAAGCAATGGGGCACGTGGTATGGAAAGCTCGGCCAAGCGGTCGTCGACATGGGCAACCCTTTTTCGGGTGCGGTGAACAAGATCAAGGCTGACGGCACTGTTTCCAAGGGGCCCATCGGCCAGAGGGCAAGCGGCTACACCATCGTCGACGCGGGTTCGCTGGACGCCGCCACCAAGATGGCTAAGGGCTGTCCGATCCTGAAGAGCGGCGGGCAGATCGCGGTCTACGAAACCCTCAGCATGATGTAGCCGGGTCGGCTGTTTTTGCCGTCGTTCTTCGCGCAGCGTGAAGGTGGGCGCGCCGTCATCACCGGCGGCGATGCCCGCCACCTCGCCCGCTCATTGCGTGCGCGAGTGGGGGAGGAGATCCAGGTCGTCGACCCGGCCGGCTCTCTGCTCACGGTCCGTCTCGACCGTGTTTCCGTGGAGCGTGTCGAGGGCGTGATCGTCGCCGAACACGAACACCGGCCGGAACCGGAAGCGAGGATAACCGTCGCCATCGCGCAGCTGCCCGCGCCGGCGCTGGAGCTCGTGCTATCGCGTTGCACCGAGATCGGCGCATTCGCCTTTCGCATCTTTTCAGCGGACCGCAGCGTGGCCCGCGGCGCCAAGCTCGAGCGCTGGAACACCATCTGCCGCGAGGCCGCGATGCTGGCTGGGCGGGCGAGGGTTCCCGAGGTCGCCGGTCCTTCGACCTTCGACGAGGTGGTCGCGCAGTCCGAACATCCCTTGATGCTCGTGCGCGGCGCGCCCGCAGCGCTCGCCGGTATGGCCGAGCCGCAAGACCTCACCCTGCTCGTCGGCCCCGAAGGCGGCTGGTCCGAGCGCGAGCTCGCGACGGTTCCGCTCCAGGCCGGGCTCGGGCCGCGCAACTTACGGGCTGACACCGCCGCGCTGGTCGGGCTGGCCGTGGCGCTGGCCGCTCGCCGGGAGATTTGATCGCTACCCGCTGACGCTTCGTTATGAGATAAGATGAAGCACGAGATGGTGGAGCACTTGCCGAGGCATGGCGCTTCCGAAGCGCAGGCGGCCCTGGATGCCGCGAGCTGCCCCGTGGCGGTCGACCTGGCGGTCTTCACCCTGGCCGGACGTGAGCTCAGCGTGCTGCTGAACCAGAGACGAGAGTCGCCTTACCCCGGTTTCTGGGCGCTCCCCGGCGGCCTGCACCGCCCGGGCACGTCCCTCGACGACCAGGCTCGATCCCTGCACCAGGGCATCACCGGCCTCGAAAGCGGCTGGATCGAGCAGCTGAAGACCTTTCACCGGCCGCAGCAGACAGACCGCTCCGGCCAGGTGGTGGTACCCGGGCGCGACCCGCGGGGTGACGTGATCGCTGTGGCTTACATCGCGATCGTGCCCAGCGCACAGGCGGAGAGCTGCACCGACGCGGGCGGTGAAACCCACCAGGAGTGGCATCCGGTCCGCCGCCTCCCGGTGCAGATGGCGTTCGACCATCGCGAGATCGTCGATTACGCCGTGCGCCGCCTCCGCAGCAAGGTCGGTTACTCGTCCCTCGGCTTCCAGCTGCTGCCTTCTGAATTCACGATTTCCGAGCTCCAGCACGTGTATGAAGCGGTGCTCGGCCTCTCCATCAACCGCGGCAACTTCTGGCGGAAGGTCGTCGACCGCGGCGTCATCGAGCCGACGGGGAAGGAGCGGAGCGTGCGAGGTAAGCGCGCATATCTCTTCCGGTTCACCCAGCAGGCCTTCGGCCTGCGTGAGGAGCCCGATGGTTTCATCGAGGCCTGAGCTCGACGATCTGATCGCCTCGGCGTTGAGGGAAGACCTCGGCGGCGAGATGCGCGATACCGACGTCACCACACATCACGTCGTCGACGCGGACCTGATGGGTGAAGCGAAGATCATCGCCAAGAGCCCCGGTGTTCTCAGCGGCGCCAGCGCGGCCGCGCGCGTCTTCGAGATGGTGCGGCCGCCGTGCGAATACTTCGCGCTCGTGCCTGACGGGACCCGCCTCGAGACGGGGATGCTCGCGGCGAGAATCGCCGGCCCACTCGGCTCGATCCTCACCGCGGAGCGCACCGCGCTCAACTTCCTGCAGCGCCTCTCGGGAATCGCGACGCTCACCCGCCGTTACGCCGACGCGCTCGCGCCTTATCCGAACGTGGTCCTTCTCGACACGCGCAAGACGACGCCTGGGCTCCGATTCCTGGAGCGCGCTGCCGTGCGCGCGGGTGGCGGCCGCAACCATCGCGCGGGACTGTGGGACGCGATCCTCATCAAGGACAACCATGTCGCCGCCGCCGGGGGCGTCCGCGCCGCCATCGAGCGCGCGCGCAGGGCCGGGATGCCGGTCGAGGTCGAGGTCGAAACCCTCGCCCAGCTGGACGAAGCGCTTGCCGCCGGCGCGGAGATCGTGCTGCTCGACAACATGTCGATCGACGACATGCGTCGCGCCGTGCAGATCAACCGGGGCCGGGCCAAGTTGGAGGCGTCGGGCGGCATGACCCTGGAGGGTGCTGTGGCAGCGGCGCAAGCCGGCGTCGACCGCATCTCCGTGGGGGCGCTCACCCATTCGGCGCCGGCCCTCGACCTGAGCCTGGAGGTGACGAAGACGTGGCGCTAGATCCCCACCCGGCCGGATCGCTTCGCGATCGGGCCAGCCTCCCCACGGGGTGGGGAGGCATCTCGCTCGAGGAAGACGCCGCGGTGTACGCGCGGCGCAGCGTTCCACGCGACATCGCCGCCATGAGTGCAGAGATCCGAGCCCTGGCCCGGACGCGCAACGCCGTCGTCCTCGCGCACAACTACCAGGTGCCCGAGGTACAGGACGTGGCCGACTACGTCGGCGACTCGCTGGGTCTTTCGCGCCAGGCGGCGGCCACCGACGCCGACGTGATCGTGTTCTGCGGCGTCCATTTCATGGCTGAAACCGCGGCCATCCTGAGCCCGAGCAAGCGCGTGCTCATACCCGACCTGGAGGCCGGCTGCTCGCTCGCGGCCACCATCAACGCCGAGCAGCTCTCGGCGTGGAAGGCCGAACATCCCGGCGCCGTGGTGGTGTCTTACGTCAACACGACCGCTGAGGTGAAGGCCCTCAGCGACTACTGCTGCACGTCGGGCAATGCCGAGCGCGTGATCCGCGCGATCCCCGAAGACCAGGAGATCCTCTTTCTTCCCGACATGTTCCTCGGCACGTACCTGGAGAAGGTGACGGGACGGAAGATGCACGTGTGGCCGGGCGAGTGCCATGTGCACGCCGGTATCAGGCCCGCCGACATCGACCGCGCGCGAGCGGAGCATGGCGACGCCGACCTGCTCGTGCATCCCGAATGCGGATGCGCGAGCCAGTGCATGTACTTCAAGGCCAGCGGAGACATCGACGCCGAGCGCACGCACATCATGTCGACAGAAGGGATGGTCCGGCACGCGCAGGAGCATCCGTCGCGCAGCTTCGTCGTCGCGACCGAGCTCGGCATCATGCACCGACTGAAGAAGGAGGCGCCGCAGGGACGTTTTTACGCCGCCAGCGAGCGTGCGATCTGCCGGTACATGAAGAAGATCACGCTCGAAAAGGTCCTCACCTCGCTGCGCGACGACGTGTTCGAGGTGAAGGTGCCCGAAGACATTGCGAACAAGGCGCGCGGTGCCATTGCGCGGATGGTTGAACTTTGACCGAGCACCCCCACCCGGCCGCGCGCTTCGCGCGGGGCCGACCTCCCCACTGCGTGGGGAGGGTTGAACTTTGACCGAGCACCCCCACCCGGCCGCGCGCTTTGCGCGGGGCCGACCTCCCCACTGCGTGGAGAGGGTTGAACTATGACGGAGCACCCCCACCCGGCCGCGCGCTTTGCGCGGGGCCGACCTCCCCACTGCGTGGGGAGGGTTGAGCTGTGAAAACCGACGTACTCGTCATCGGCGACGGGCTCGCGGGTTCGGCCGCGGCGCTCGAGGCTGCGCGACTTGGGTCTCGCGTGATGCTCGTCTCAGCCGGCAACGCCTCCTCCGATCGGGCGCAGGGCGGCATCGCCGCGGCGACATTGCCCGAGGATTCTCCGCGCCTGCACGCCCTCGACACGCTGGCCGCGGGCGCCGGCCTGTGCGACCCGGACGCGGTGTCGATCCTCACCAGCGCCGGCCCCGAAACCGTGCGGTGGCTCGAGTCGCTCGGCGTCCGTTTCGATGGCGGCTCCGCGCGAGAGGCAGCCCACTCGCGCGCTCGTGTTCTTCATCTCCGCGGCGACCAGAGCGGCAGCACCCTGATGGGCTTCATGCGCGACGCGATCGCTCGCGAGCCGCGCATCGAGAGAAGGCGTGGTCGCCTGCAGTCGCTTCTTGGCGATGGCATCTGCGCAGGCGCTGTGTTCGACACCGGAATGGTGAACGCGGGCGCGACCGTGCTCGCGACCGGCGGCTACGCCGGCCTGTTCGAGCGCACCACCAACAGCCGGATCAGCAATGGCAAGGGAATCCTGGAGGCGGCGAGGGCCGGTGCGCGGGTCGCGGACATGGAGTTCGTGCAGTTCCACCCGACCGCTTTCGCCGGACCCCACACGTTTCTCATCACCGAGGCCCTGCGCGGCGCGGGCGCCTACATCGTTGACGCGGAAGGCAACCGATTCATCGACGAGCTCCTGCCGCGAGACCAGGTGGCGCGAGCGCTGGCCATGCATCCCGGCCAGGCCTTCATCTCGGTGACGCACCTCGACGCTGAGGTGCTCCGGCGCAGCTTTCCCAATTTCATGCGCAACTGCCGGAGTGTCGGGATCGACCCGCTCCGACAGCCTGTGCCCATCGCCCCCGCGGCGCATTACACGATGGGCGGCGTTGCGACCGACCTCGACGGCGGCTCGTCGATCGAGGGTCTTTTCGCGGCCGGCGAATGCGCCCGCACTGGTGTGCACGGCGCGAATCGCCTGGCGAGCAACTCGCTGCTCGAAGCCGCGACCTTCGGACGTCGCGCCGCTGCAGCGGCGGTCCACGCCGCTCCGGTGCCAGCCAACCAAGCGCGGCGCGTCCGGCTGTCGCGTCGCGGCGACCTCACCGTGACGGCTGTGCGGAGGCTTCTCGACTCCTCGGCCGGCGTGCTGCGGACCGGGGTCGATCTCGAGTCAGCGCTGGCCCGGCTCCAGCGGGGCGCGGTGTCCTCAGCGGGCACCGACGCCGCCGAGGTCGCGACCATGATCTGCGCGGCCGCGCTCAAACGTGCGCGGAGCGTTGGCTCCCACCAGAGGCTCGACGAGCCCGCGACGATCGCCGTCTAGCGTTTCAGGGCTCGGTAGGTTTCCACCTCGCCGGCGATCGCGATCACTGACGAGCCGGCGAAGGTGATCCCGCCCAGCACCATGAGGCTGGTGCCGATGGGCACATCCGAGCCCGCGACGCCAAGGCCCAGTGTGAACACGCCCACCGCCAGCACCAGCGTCGCGTAGATGTTGAAGCCGCGTTTCGTAGACGCGAAGCCCGGGGCCAGGTCACCCAGAGACTGAGAGGTGACGCGCTTGATGACGAGGTCGCCGGCGCCGCCCACGTTGAAAAGCAGGGTGAGACCCAATGCGGACAGCACGATTCCGATGGCGAGGACCATGGCTCACCGCGCATGTTCCCACGGCGGACCCTCGTTCCCGACACACCACTAGCATTTGTCCGTGCCCACCACCACGCAGGCGCGCGTGCGCAACTTCTGCATCATCGCCCACATCGATCACGGGAAATCGACGCTGGCCGACCGCCTGCTCGAGTTCACGGGATCGATCAGCCAGCGGGACATGCAGGACCAGGTCCTCGACACGATGGACCTCGAGCGCGAGCGCGGGATCACGATCAAGCTGCAGGCGGTGCGGATGACGTACCCGGCGCGCGACGGCGAGAGCTACGAGCTCAACCTGATCGACACGCCGGGCCACGTCGACTTCGCGTACGAGGTGTCGCGCTCGCTGGCCGCCTGCGAAGGCGCAATCCTGGTCGTCGACGCCGCGCAGGGCATCGAGGCGCAGACCCTCGCCAACCTCTACCAGGCGGTGGAGGCGGGGTTGACCATCATCCCGGTCGTCAACAAGATCGACCTCGACGCCGCGCAGCCGGAGATGGTGGCCGAGGAGATCTCAGACGTGACCGGCATCCCGCGCGAAGACGTCATCTTCGCGTCGGCCAAGCAGGGCATCGGCACGCAGGACATCCTCGAGGCGGTCATCGCCAGGGTGCCGCCACCGCGCGGCGACCCGTCGGCGCCGCTGCGCGCGCTGATCTTCGATTCGCATTACGACATCTACCGCGGCGTCATCACCTACGTCCGCGTCGTCGACGGAGAGATCAAGCCGCGCGCGAAGGTCCGGATGATGAACACCGGCAGCATCCACGAGGTGGACGAGGTCGGCTGGTTCGCGCCGCGGCCGCGCCAGGCCGAAAGGCTGAGCGCCGGGGAGGTCGGCTACGTCATCGCCTCGATCAAGAACGTGATCGACGCCCGCGTCGGCGACACCATCACCACCGTCGAGTCAGGAGCGACGGCGCCGCTGCCCGGCTACAGGCGGGTCAAGCCGATGGTTTTCGCCGGGCTGTTTCCGACCGACTCCGACCAGTTCGCCGACCTCAAGGAGGCTCTCGAGAAGCTGCAGCTGAACGACGCAGCGCTCTCCTATGAGCCCGAGAACTCGGCCGCGCTCGGGTTCGGCTTTCGCTGCGGGTTCCTCGGCCTCCTCCACCTCGAGATCGTCCAGGAACGCCTGGAGCGCGAGTTCGAGCTCGAGCTGATCACGACCGCCCCGACGGTCGAGTACCGCGTGAAGCTGAAGCGAGGCGAGACGATCGAGGTCGACAACCCGGCGCTTCTCCCCGACCCCACGGCCATCGAGTCGATCGCCGAGCCGTTCGTGAGGCTTTCGATCATCGTCCCGTCGACCTACGTCGGGCCGATGATGGAGCTGTGCCAGGATCGCCGCGGCACGTTCAAGAAGCTGGAGCACCGGCCGGGCGACCGTATCGTGCTCGAGTATGAAATACCGTTGGGCGAGATCATCCACGACTTCTACGACCAGCTGAAATCGCGTTCCAAGGGGTATGCCTCGATGGACTACGAGATGATCGGCTTCCGCGAAGCCGACCTGGTCAAGCTCGACGTGCTCGTTGCCGGTGAGCCTGTCGACGCACTGTCGCTGATCACCCACCGCAGCAAGGCGCAGGTGCAGGGCCGGAAGCTGGTGGAGAAGCTGAAGTCGATCATCCCCCGGCAGCTGTACGAAGTGCCGATCCAGGCCGCAATAGGCGGTAAGGTGGTCGCTCGCGAAACCGTCTCGGCCATGCGCAAGGACGTCCTGGCCAAGTGCTACGGCGGTGACGTCACCCGAAAACGCAAGCTCCTCGAAAAGCAGAAGGAAGGCAAACGGAGAATGAAGCGCGTGGGCTCGGTGGAGATCCCGCAAGAGGCGTTCATGGCGGTGCTCAAGCTTGACTGAATCGGGGCGATGGATTGCGGTGATGGCCGTGGCGGCCATCGCCCTCGTTTCGTGCGCCCGGCAGGGGCCGGCCGGCTCGAACCTCAAGACCGAGGACCTCTACGCGGCCGGACCCACCGTTGGCGACGTACGCACGCTGCTGGGCGACCAGAACTGGTGGCAGGGGCCGCCATCGTTCGAGGTCAGGCCGCTCGACGCGGCCAGCATTGCGGACACGGAAAAATTCTCGGTCGCGCAGCGGTTCATCCGGCTCGGCACGGCCGAAGAGTTCCTCGTGCGCTACACGATGTACGACAAGGTGACCTCAGCGACGAATGTCATGAGCGCCCTCAAGGACGCGTACGGTGCGTCGACACCGCTCCAGAAGGTTGGCGACGACACCCTCTACCTGAGCGGTTCCGGCGCGGGCGGAGCGCCGTACATCAGCCGGACTGTGGTCCGACTGGGCCAGGTCATGGTTCACATCACATGGTCCCGCAAGGACGGCCCGCCCACCGTTCAGCAGCTTCAGAAGATTGCCGCCAAGGTGATAGAGGGGCTCAAGAAGGTGGTCGACGGCAAGGTGAAGGTCAAACCACCGAAAGCGGACCCGAAGCTCCTGCCGAATCCAGGCCTTGACATCACCTACCTCGGATCCGCGCAGCAGCCGATCGAAGCGTGGGTCGTGATGACCCACTCGGCCCTCCCAGGCACGCTCGTGGACGCGCTCCACCAGCTGGGGATCAACGAATTCGCCTACGGCGATTACGCGCTGAACAACGACACCCACATGGAGGTGAGGACCGCTCTCTTCACGTTCCCATCGCCCGCCGCCGCCACGCAATGGGTGACGGTGTTCGGCCCCGGAAAGCCGGATGCCAATGGGATCGACTGGGCCTACATTCCGGTTGCGGGCAGCGTGGAGGGAGCCGGCGAGTACCACTACTACCTGGCGTCCGGGTCACATGGGGCGATGATGGTGTGCGCCCCCACCATCGATGGCGAGGCGGCCTCCCGGGCCTGCGAGGCGCCGATGGAGCGCGTGGCGATCGCTTGGGGCCTGGCCCTTACCGGCTAGTCGCGCACCACGCTTGCGCTCTTTCCCTGGCGCGTCGCCTGCAACCACTCCCACTGCTTGGCCATGCCTTCTCGCAGGGCGACTCGCGGCTCCCATCCAAGCCGCTCCCGAGCGAGGTTGATCGACGCGCCGGTGTGGCGTGGGTCCCCGGGCGCGGCCGGAAGATTCTCACGCCGGATCTTCAGGTCGCTGATCTCCTCGAGAGTGGCGAGCACCTTGTTGACCGTGACGCGGCTCCCACCGCCGAGGTTGAACACCATGCCGACGACGTCGGCGCTCGCGGCCTTGACCGTTCCCTCGACCGCATCGGAGACGTACGTGAACTCACGCGTCTGCTCGCCGTCGCCGTAGACCTCGATCGGCTCGCCGTCGGCCAGCGCTTGCATGAATCGGGCGAACGCCATGTCCGGCCGCTGGCGCGGGCCGTAGACCGTGAAGTAGCGCACGGCGACCGCGGGGATCCCGAAGTTTCGCGTGTACAGGTGCGCCAGGTGCTCGGCGGCGAGCTTGGTCACGCCATAGGGGGAGACCGGCCGCGGCAGCGCCGACTCGCGCGTCGGAAACGCCTCAGCGTCGCCATACACGGATGAGCTGCCCGCGAACACGAGCCGCTTCAGGCGGCTGCCTTTCAGCTGCTCGAGGAGCCGCTGCGTGGCGATGATGTTGTCGCGAGCGTAGCGGTCGAACTGGTGTCCCCAGCTGGGTCGGTCTCCTTCCTGTCCGGCGAGGTGGTACACGACATCGGCGCCCTCCAGCGCGGCGGTGAGGTCGGCGTCGACCAGGTCGAGCTCCTCGAACGAGAAGTTGCGATGGCTCCGCGCGACCTCCAGGTTCTTCTCCTTGCGAGCGCGCCGGTAGTAGTCGGTGAAGCAGTCGATGCCGACCACCTCCTGGCCGTCAGCCAGCAGGCGCTCGCTCAGGTGCGAGCCGATGAATCCGGCGGCGCCGGTGACGACGGACTTCATAGAAGGCAAGCCTGCGGGGTGACGACCGCCTTTTGCAAGTCGACCTATCTTTTCAGCATGTCTCGCTTCGAGTCATGGCTCGCAAATTCGGGGATAGGCGTAACCGTGAAACAGTTCCCGGCCGGCACTCGGACCGCTGTCGATGCCGCGGATGCGGTCGGCTGCGACGTCGGCCAGATCGTCAAGTCGCTCGTCTTCGTCGCCGCCGGTCGGCCCGTGGTGGCGCTGGTCAGCGGCGCGAACCGCCTGGACGAGGGCAGGCTGGCGGCCGCGGCCGGGGAGCCGGTGGCGAAAGCCGGCGCCGACGTCGTCAGATCGGCAACCGGCTACTCAATCGGCGGCGTGCCTCCGTTCGGACACGCCACGGCAGTGCCTGTGTTCATGGACCGCGACCTGCTCGCGCATTCTGTGGTCTGGGCGGCCGCGGGCCGGCCCGACTCGGTTTTCGAGATCGATCCCGAGCGCCTTTGCGAGCTGAGTGGCGCGGTCGTGGCGGATTTGAAGGTCAACCCTTGAGCAGCATCCTCATCTTTTGCAGGGACTGCGGCAAGCAGGTCCCGAGCTCGCAGACACGCGACGGCCTGTGCGTGGAATGTCGGGTGCGGCGTTCGGTCGCCGACCTGCGCAGCGAGCATGCCCGGCTCTGGCGCAAGCGCGAGCGCTATCGAAGC
>VBHB01000181.1 GCA_005880315.1 Chloroflexota bacterium
GATCTCGCCCCTGTAGAGGGCACCAGCAACCACCGGCATCGACTCCAGCTGCTTGCCGACACAGACCCGGTCGAAGGCAGACGGCACCGACATGCCGCAGGTCTGGCTGATCCAGGAGGCGGCCGTGATGTTTCCAGCGATGAGATGGTCACCGCGCTGCTGGCCTCGGCGCACCATCGAGCAGAACTCCACTTCCAACCCATCGATCACCGCCCGCACGCGCCTCGGATCGTCCTCGGTCGCGTCGAGCTCGCGAGCCTGAAACTCGCGCACCGCCGCCTCCAATTTCGCGAGTGGAGAGACCTCGTCCAGCACGCTAAAAGCATACCAAACATCTGTTTGGAACTCAACATGTTAACAGGGCAATTTGAGATCAAAAAGAAGAAAACCGGCCCCGCCCGGCGCTTCGCGCCGACCTCCCCAAACCGGGGAGGTTACGAGCCCTCACTCCGAGCGCTTTCCCGGTCTCCCGGCGCTACTGAACCACCCCCTTCCCAGTCCGTCTTCGTGACCGACACTCCCCACGTGCCTTAAGTCACCCAGCCCCCGCAAAACGAAAAGCGCCCGCCCCCAACGGAGAGCGGGCGCTTACCCACTTACGAAAACCCGACCTAACTCACTTGCCTGGAGCCGACACCTCATCCGCCTGCGCCGCCCCGTTCGCATCATCGACGGATGCGACCAGCCACCCCAACGCGGGCTGCTTCGCCTGCTGGTCGGTGTCGACAGACACCGTGAACGCGGCCGACCCGCCGGGGGCGATCGAAGCGAAGTCCCCACTGGACACGGACGGGGTGTACGGGTTGATGGAAGCCGAGCCGGTGACATCGACGAACCCACCCGGCACGATCGAGAACGCGGCGACGCTGTACGTGATGCCTTCTTTCTTCACCGGGCCGACACCGTTTGCCCGCTGCGACACGCCGAGGTCGCTGGCCAGCGTCGGCAGCTCGACCACGGAGCCGTTCATCGGTGCGTCGGCGAAGAATGCGTCGACCAGCCCACCTGTGTGGGCGTCGATGGTGAACGAGGCGAACTGGCCGTTGAACGAGCCGGTGAGAACAGCGCCAAGGTCCGCGCCCACCACGATGAAGTCAGCCGCCCCGTCGCCGTTGGTGTCGATTGCGATGTCGAACTCGTTGACCGACTGGTTGGCTGCCTGCCCCCAGGTGTTGATGAGGAACACCAGGCTTCGGTCAGCGCTGGTTGAACCGAGCGCCACCCCCGGCAGCACCTGCACGCCCACTGCGCGAACGTCCGCCGGCTGCCCGCCAGACCTCGGCGAGCTGATGCCCCACGTGTAGAGGTCCGCGGTGCCGCTGTGGATACCGCGGTTGGACAGAGGAAGAGTTGCGGAGATCGTGTTCCCCGGAGTGCCCGGCGCGGCGGCCGAAACGTTGGACCAGGTGCCAGGCGCACCAGCGGCCACGTCCGAAAGGCCTCGCGGGACGAGCATGAACGGCACCCTCAGCGTCTGGTGGTCTGCAGTGTCGCCTGCCGCAGGCGACGCGAGGATGACGCCGCGAACGGTCGCGAGCGCGCCGGGGCCGAGAGTGAACGTGTCGTCACTCGGCAGCGCGGCGAACGCCGCCGCTGAAATGGACAGAGACACATGCACCGAAGAGGTCACCCCTGCGGCCACCACGACGCTGGCCGGCGACACACTGATGGACGCGCCACGCGCAGAGCCGTTGAGGACGACACTCAGGTTGTAGGTCGCGACCGACGAGCCGGTGTTGGTAAGGGTGAAGGTCTTGTCCGCCGAGTAATTACCCGACCCCGGCACGTACCCGAAGGCGATGGAGTCGAGCGCGTCGGGCGTGGTCGCGAGGACCGAGGAGTTGACCGCGTTCTGCGCCTGCACCACGCCGGTGCCCGCGAGACGGCTGTTGTATCCCACGTTGAGCGCGGGGTTGGCCGTGTTCATGATCGCCGCCTTGATCTGAGCGCCGCTCCACGTCGGATGCGCTTCTTTGACGAGCGCGGCGATGCCCGCCGTCATCGGGCAGGCCATCGAGGTTCCGGAATTGAAGAGCGCACCGGTGCCCGTGCCCATCCCGGCCGACGCAACGCTCACGCCGGGCGCCATCACATCAGGCTTCGGCGCCGAGTCCGGGTTCCGAGGCCCGCCGGACGTGAAGCTGGCGGCCACCTTGTAACCCGGGTTGGTGACAGTCGTCGCGGTGAACGTCACGGAGCCGCCGTCGGCCGCAACGAGCGCGCCGGTGTCGCCGCTGCGTACGCCCAGGAACGGAATCGTCACCTTGTGCTGCTCCCCGGTGTCGGGGTTCGAGGTGATCGGACCTTCGAACGGCGGGAAGCCAGTCCCGTTGTTGATCATCACAACTGCGACATCGCCCGCCTCATCGCCGAAGACCGCCCGGGCGACGCGCGCGCACGTGCCCCGCTTCGTCACCACGACCATGCCCGCGGTGCCGGCGTACTGGGCTTTGTTGCAGCCGAGCGAGACCGTGCCGTCGGCGTTCCGCAGCACCTTGACCGTGAACGACCCGCTCGGCAGCGCCGCATTGTTGGCATTGATGGCCGAAACCGGGCCGCCGGCCAGGTTGAGCGTCGCGCCGGGATAGGTCGGGACACTGCCATCGATCGCGGCGACCGAAAGGACGCCGCTGGCCGTGCTGGGCGAGCCGACGACGTATGCGTTCGGGCCGGCGTTACCGGCGGATGCGACCACGGCGACGCCGTCGTTGAAGGCGTTCTGGGCGGCCACCGAGGTGGGGTCGTCCGCACCGCCGAGGTCCGAGCCGAGCGACATGCTGATCACGTTGACGCCGTCGGCCACCGCCCGGTTTATGGCCAGGTCGACGATGTTGCTGGAGCCTGCGCACCCGAACACGCGGTACGCGTAAATGTCAGCGCCTGGAGCCACCCCGGGACCGACATTCCATGAGTGCGACGAGATCGTCGACGAGTTGTACGGTCCGGTGAATGTCGTCCCATCGCTGAGCACGCCGAATCCCGCCAGCGTGCCGGCCGTGTGCGTCCCGTGGCTGTTGCAGTCGAGTGGGTTCGGGTCGGGGACGGGGACGGAGTTCGGGTTGTTCGCGTTGTACGCGTCGCCGACGAAGTCGTAGCCGCCCTTGACCTTGGGCGCCGCCGGGCCGAACAGGCTCGGGTTGGCCGGCGCGGTGCTGGCAGCCTTCGCCGCGGTCCAAGCAGCGGTCGTGCCCGGGCCACCGAAGTCGGCGTGCGTGTAGTCGATGCCGGTGTCGATGCTGGCGACCTTGACGCCCTTTCCGGTGACGCCGAAGCTCTGCCAGGCCTGGGGCGCGCCGACGAACGGCACGCCGTTGACGTTGTCGGGCGTAAAGGTCTGCAGTGCGTGGATGGCGGTCACCCCCGGTAGGCTCGCGAGCTGCGTCAGGCTCTTCTGAGGTACGACCACCTGAATGCCGTTGTAGGCATCCTGCATCTGACCCACCACCTGAGCGCCGGCGGCGGCGAGCGGCCCGTGCAGCTGATTCTGCTGCGCCTCGAGCTGCGACCGGATCGCGTGCTTGTCGGATGGACTCAGCTTCTGGCCGCGCTTCTGCGCGTCAGCGTCCTGGACGGCGACCGGCGCACCCGACATCTGCAGCACAACGGAAACCGTGCGGTCGCTGAGAGACGCGGGCACGAATGCCACGTGCGCACCGGCGGACTCGAGGAGCGACTGGTCGATCTTTGCGAACCGAGAAACACTTTGCAGGCTGTCGTCTCCGGTGGCGGCGGTGCCTCCTATCGTCGCGACGATGCTCAAACCGACGGCAGCAGCCAGCGCCAACATCCCACGTGCCCGTCGCATCTACCCCACTCCTCGTCTTGTGTCAGAAACTGCTGCACGACGCCGACTTTGTCCGCGGCTCAAACGGCCAAACCACCTTAAGAGCTACCAGTGCAAGCGTCAAGAACGCAATTGCGCCGCGACCGACGTGCCAATGACTTATGACGCGCGGAAGAGGACGCCCACCCCGTAGGTCAACGCCGCGACGACGATGCCAACCCCAAGCATCTCCAAGCCGGAGCGCACGCCGCCCTTGCCCGTGAAGAATGACCGCGCGGATCCGATGAGGAAAAGAAACACCCCGCAGATGACGAATGCGACGGCGAGCGAGCCAATACCCGATAGGGACGAGCCGACGAAAAGACGTCCCAGCAGATAGCCGGCGACCGGGATGGCGCCGCCGACCAGCGTCGAAACGCCGGCGACCACTCCCTCCCGCCCAGGGTTCTCGAACTGCGATGCGTCGAGCCCGAGCTCCTCGCGAGCCTGAGTCTCCAGCCAGACCTTTTTGTCCTGCGTGATGCGGTTGACGATCGTCCTGGCCTCGTCGGCCGTGAGCCCCTTCGAGCGATAGATGTCGATCAGCTCGGCCTTCTCGAGCTCCGGCATCGCTTCGATCTCCGCCGCCTCGCGCGCCAGCTGTCCTTCGAACACCTCGCGCTGGGACTTGGTGGCCAGGTACGCGCCGCCCGCCATGGACACGCCTGACGCGACCATGGCCGACAGCCCGCCGATGAGAACGACGCGTGCGTCGACGCTGGCTCCGCCAACGCCGGCCAGCACGCCGAGGGTGGCGGTGAGACCGTCGTTGACGCCGTAGATCACGTTCCTGATGCTCTCGGCGCCGCCGCCATGCCACTCCTCGTCGGCCGCGACCGGCGGCCGGGTGTCGTCGGGCCGCGCGGCAACATCGTCGGGGGATTGGTGGTCGAGCTCCTCGGGCAGCAGCCGGCGCAGCACGCCCTGGGCCTGCTGGTTGGAAACGGTCGCCACCTGGCTGAGATAGGCGCGCAGCACCTGTCCTTCGGCGACGCCCGCGAGCGCGAGCGCCGGACCGATGCCGACCACACGTGCGAGCATCGCCAGCACGCGGGCAGTGACATACGGCCGCCGCTCCGACACCTTCACCCCGCAGGACGCGAGCAGCTCCGCCCAGGCCTGCGCGTGGCGTCGTTCCGTCTCGGACAGGGCCTTCAGCCGCGCTTGGGCGCGCGGATTCGATGCAACCTCGGCCAGCGACCAATAAACGCTGGCCATGCGAGCCTCCCCTGCCCAGTTGGAACGCAGGGATTTGACGTCGGAATCGGATAGGGGCTGGACAGTGCCGGGCGCGGCCACCTGACTATGGTAGGGATCGACCTTCGGACTTGATTTAAGGTATGTGGCCGCCATGACCACAGAGCTGGGAAGCGACCGCCCGCGCCGCGTCCTCATCACCGGGGGAGCGGGATTCCTCGGGGTCAATGCCGCCGTTCACCTGATCGAACGCGGCTGGCATGCAACGGTCCTCGACAACCTCAACCGCGCAGGTACGGAGCGAAATCTCAGGTGGCTCGTCACGCAGCACCCGACGCGCACCACATTCATAAAGGAAGACGTGCGGAACGCCCCTGCCCTCGCCGAGCACGTCAGCAATCAGGACGCGATCCTGCACCTCGCCGCCCAGGTGGCCGTCACCACCTCCCTCACCGACCCCGACACCGACTTCGACATCAATGCGAGGGGCACGCTCAACCTTCTCGAAGCGACGCGCAAGAACAATCCAGATGTGGCCTTCGTGTTCGCCTCGACGAACAAGGTCTATGGCAAGCTCGACCACAGGAGCGGACCTTGCAAAGAGACCCAGCCGCTCGATTTCCACAGCCCTTATGGCTGCAGCAAGGGGACCGCCGACCAGTACGTGCGGGACTACGCGAGGTGTTTTCACATGAACACCGTGGTGCTTCGCCAGAGCTGCATCTACGGCGCCCACCAGTACGGGACCGAAGACCAGGGCTGGGTGGCGCATTTCGTGCATTCGATCCTGCGGGGAAAGCCGCTCACGATCTACGGCGACGGCAAGCAAGTCAGGGACCTGCTCGACGCCAGGGACCTCAGCGAGCTGTACGAGACGGCGATCGAGAAGATCGCGATCACGCGCGGCGAGATCTACAACGTCGGTGGCGGCGAGCCGAACCAGCGTCACCTGCTCGAGGTCATCGAGCGGATCGGCGAGCTGGTCAACAAGAAACCGCAGTACACGTTTTCCGACTGGCGCGAAGGCGACCAGGCGTACTACGTGAGCGACATCTCCAAAGCGAAAAAGGAGCTAGGCTGGGAGCCGCGGATTCAGTTCGACCGCGGGCTTAGCGACCTCGTCGCCTGGGCTGCCTCGCTGGATTAACCGCTGCGCGTGCAGCTGAAGTGCCCGCAGCCCCCGGGCAGGTCCGCCAGCAGCGTAGCCTCGCCCCAGGCCAGTGTCGCCACCGCCATGGACGCGGCGCGCATCAACAACCCAATGATGCCGGGACGCGCCGCGGCCATGTCTTCGACCGAGCCGCTCACCGGGCCGCGCCAGTCGAGCCACGTGAAGTAGAGGATGTCGAGCACCTGCAGAAGGAGGTGATAGCTCCAGCGCGTACCCGTCACGGGCAGCCCGCAAAAAGCGGCGAGACCTGCGAAGCGGTGCGCTGAGAAAACCTGGATATGTCCTCCGTGGCGCACCTTGGCGTTCCAGCGCGTGCCGCAACCGATGAATCGGTACAGCGTCCAGGGTTGCCCCTCGAGGGGCAGCACGATGTGGAATCTGCCGCCGGGGCGCAAGACGCGCGCAACCTCGCGTAGGACGAGCTCGGGTTTCTCGACGTGCTCGAGAACGTCGAAAATCCACACTGCGTCGAACTCTCCATCCTTGTAGGGAAGCTTTTCGGCTTCGGCGGCTCGGAACGCCACGCCCTCCGGCGACGCCTCAGCGATCGCGAGCGCCGAGCGGCTCACGTCGCAGCCGGACACGTCGAGATCGGGCCGCTCACGCTTGACGGCTTTCGCCACCGACCCGGCGCCGCAGCCGACATCTAGAACCTTGCCCCGAACCGGCTCGAGGTCGGCGAGCAGGTAACGGAGCTTGAGGCCGTTCATGAACCACGGCCGCGGTCGCAGGGCCGCGGAGCCCCAACGCTTGGCCTCGTAGTCGAACGGCGTCGCTAGCGGCTCGCCGATCTCGCCGCCCCACACTCCGCCGCGGATGGGCGCGGCGCGTTCACCCCGAGCACCGTCCAGCGCGCTTCCGCCATCCATCCGAGCTGGACGAACCAGGCCGCGTTGTAGCCGAGCATCAGCTGGTAATTGCTGTTGCCGTCGCCGATGGCATCCTCGGCAGCAACCTCAAGCGGTACGTGCCTCTGCCGCCAGCTGCTCGTGGGAGCGGGCGATCTGGACGATGCAGCGTTCGAGGATGTCGATGTGGCGCTCCCAGTCGAAGCGCCGTGCCCATTCAAATGCACGCTCGCCAGTCGCCTGGTTCGCCTTCGGGTCGTCGAGCAGCGAGGTGATGCCGGCGGCGTAGTCGCCCACCTCCAGGGGCTCGGCGAGGTGGCCGGTGCCTGGCGCGACCGTCACCGTGGGGCCGGCCTGGTTCCATGCGACCACGGGCACGCCTTTGGCCATCGATTCGATCACGCCCATGCCGAAATCTTCCTCGGGAGCGGGATAGACGTACACGGCGGCGCCTTCGTACAGCTGCTGGAGCTCGTCCTCTGCGATCGGCCCCAGAAAAAGGATCGCATCGCTCAGTCCGAGCTCGGCCGCGAGCGCTTTCAAGACCGGCGTGTGGGACGTGGCCGGTCCGGGGATGACGAGCTGAACCTTGGGATGACGCTTGCGCACCTCCTGCAGCGCGCGTATCGCGAGGTCGAAGCGTTTTTGCGGATAGTGCCGATTGGTGAGCAGCACGTACGGCCGCCGGATCGGGTAGCCGTTGATGGTGAGGCCACCGGCGAATCGCGCATTGGTCGGTTTCGGAAAACCGGACTGGGCGACGTGGCAGCCGGCCGGGCAGTCAATCGCCTCACGCCGGTAGATGCGGCGGATGATGTCGCCGATGTAGTCCCCGTTGACAAGAAGCTGGTCCGCCTCCTGAACCGATCGGCGGTCGGCCCAGGCGACGAACTTCGTCGCG
This sequence comes from Chloroflexota bacterium, assembly GCA_005880315.1. Lineage (GTDB taxonomy): Bacteria > Chloroflexota > Dormibacteria > Dormibacterales > Dormibacteraceae > UBA10449. The sequence continues at coordinate 7,941 of VBHB01000181.1, forward strand.
CGCAGAACGATGGCCGCCAGCAGCCGGTAGTCGGCGTTGGCCACCCAGCCCGTCTCGCGGTCGATGCTTCGCGGGTACACCAGCCGGTTGGGCTGGTTCAGATAGAGGACGTACGGGACGTCGATGAGCCGAGCCGCCCACCACGCGATCCACGCGCTCGGCTGATTGCAGCCGACGATAACGTCGACGCCTCGGAAGCGCCACGCGTACAGCGGCATGAGGAGCGACGCGGCGGCCATCTGGACGGCTTCGCGAAATGGGAACCAGCGCGGCAGCTGGGGCAGGAACGTACGCACCCGAACCTCGTCGATCAGGTCGGGATAACAACGAGACGCATCGACGGTGGGCGCGTAGCACTCGACCTCGAACCCGCGCCTCCGCAGTCCGAGCACCTCCTCGATGACGATGCGCTCGCCACCCCCCGAATACGTGAACCCGCAGTGAAAGACCGCCACTCTTCGCGGCCCGGTCCCGCGCGCGCGACGGCGGCCGCCCACGAGCAGGAAGCCGATGAAGCCGAGCGCCAGCGAATAGCCCGCGGTGATCGCGTGGTACAGGACGATGGCCCCGGCGGCGACCGCCGAGCTCAGCCCCAGGCCCCCGCCCAGGACGAGGGAGCCGGCCACCTCCAGGCTGCCGACATAGCCAGGTCCGGCCGGCACCGCGAACGCGAGCAGCAAAGCCGGATATGCCGCCATCGCCTTCAGGGTCGGGACTGGTATGCCCAGGGCCCAGAAAAGGAGGCTGAAGTTGAAGGCGTCGATGGCGAGGGCGACAGCGGTCAGCGCCGCGAGGCGCGCCGCGAGTCCCGGCGTCCATAGACCCTTGGCCCCAGCGCGAAACGCAAAGGCCTGGCCGGCCAGGCCGGCCGCCAACCGCTCGGGCAGAAACCGCTTCACCAGCGGCGACCGCGCGAGTCGTGGCCCGAGCAAGGCGGTGCCGAGGACCGCGGCCAGCAAGAGGATTGCCAGCGCCGCCGCGCCGAAGAGGCCGCGTGGAGCGCTTGCGACACCGGTGGCCGCGACCACGGCGAGCCCGCCAAGGACGAGCGCCACTCCGGCGAGGTCGCACGCCTTGTCGATCACGATCGTGGCCAGCGCGGATCCCGGCGGCACCCGATGGCGCCGCCACAGCCACCAGCCTCGCATGGCGTCGCCCGAGCGGATCGGCAAGACGTAGTTGAGCAAGCTCGCCGCGGCGTTCATGGCGAAGGCGCGCACCATGCCCACGGGGGCGAGGGGTCGCAGCAGCACGAGCCAGCGCCGAGCCCTGATCAGGCTGGTGACGAGGAACAGGACGAGCATCAGGACCACGGCGGCCCAGCTCTGCACGCGCGCGTGGCTCAAGACCTCGCCAAGCGAAACCGTCCGCAGCCACAGGTAGAGCAGGGCAATCGCAAAGGCGGTCTGCAGCAGACCGCGAATCCAGGGCTTCATGAGGCGACCATCTCCAGGTCATCCGACGCCGAAGCGGTAAGAATCCAGCGCTGCACGGCGAACCAGAAGGCGAACAGCCAGCCGATCACGAGGATGGTGCCCCCGTAATCGTGAAAGATCAGCGCCGGAAGGTGGCCCCAGGTCGCCTCGAGGGCCGCCACCGCCGCGACGCGCAGCAGGTTCAGCAGCAAGGTCCCGCACACCCCGATGACGATCACCTGGGCCCGGGATCCCATGGCCTGCTCCCCGCGAAGGCCGGAGAAGAAGCTGACGCCGAGGAGGAGGAGGCTCTGCCAGCCGATGCAGTTCCAGGAGATGAAGAGCGTATGCATCGCCCCGGCAGCATCAAAGACCACGATGTGGCTCCCGGAAGCTGCGGCGCGGACGCCGGCGAGGCCAAGCAGGCTAACCACCATGCGCGCTTCAACTGGAACGATCGACTGCAGAGGGTTGTCGACGCCGAGCTGGAGCGCCCATGTGGTGAGGAAGTCATCGAAGGTGGTGACCAGCGGCAGCAGCATCAATAGACCGCAGCTCGTCGCCAGCAACGTCATGCTCAGCGCGTCGCGATCGCGTCGCTTCATTTGCGCAGCCTCAGAACCGACATCACTCGCCGGCGTTGGGTGATGAGCGGGACCAGGAGGCCGAGGCCGAGCCAGCCGATCAGCGACTCCGGGACGACGGTCGTCGGCGGGACCAGCCGCGTGTCCGACAGGCCGGCGGCGCCGTCAAACGTCATCGACGGCTTGCCACCGGTGTTGTGGGTCAGCACGACCTGGAGGCATAGAGATCCGCCCGCCGGGATGACCAGCGGCAGCTGGCTCGCGCTGGTGCTCACCGTAAAGGGGCTGACCGTGTTCGCGCCCGACGACCCGAATGTGGTCGCCCAGGTGCTCGGGGCATTGGGTACGGTGGCGACGAATCCCACGCAGCTCGCTGTCAAAGAGATGCCCGCGCTCAGAGTCACCGTGTCATTGGTGGCGCCGGTGCCGCCGGTCCAGTACATGGTGAAGGCCCAGATGCCCGCCGATACCGTTTGCAGCGGAAGGTTGGTGAACTCGAAGACCGTCGTTACGCCGCCGGCGCTCGATTGGATGCTGCACGGAGTCCCACGCGTCCCGATGTTTTGATCCATCGTGGGAACGGTGCAACCGGGCGCGGTGCCGGCTCCGTGCAGGTAGAGCGGGTTGCCGGCCGCCTGGACGAGCGTCACCCGCGACGCGCCCCAGGCCAGCGCCCCAAACGCAAGCAGCATCGAGCCGGCGACGAACCAGCCGATCCATTTCGATGAAACCCGCGCCCGGGCATTCGCGACCGCGGTTGCGCGTGGCACAGCCGCCACCGGTTTGCGGGCGCCGCCACCACGCCGCCCCAGCAGCCATCGCCGCAGCATGTGCAGCCGGCGCAGGTGAGTGACCGGGTCGGTGATGATTCCCGTCTTCGGAGTGCGAAACCACGGGCCCTCTTCTTTCTCGAGCAGGCCCTTCAGCGCCGCCCAGCCCTGGAAAGGGACGAGCGCAAACGAGAGCACAACCGCGCCGAGCACTCCCTGGATGTCCCGGACGGGCGCGTCTTCCAGGATCAGTCCGCCGAGGTTCATCAGCGGCAGCGCGAGGATGTTCGAAAAGATGAGCGACCACCCGAGCGCCGCGGTCCACCCGGGGATGTGCGCCCGAAACACCACTTCTGAGAGCAGCCAGCTGAAGGTGCCGGCGGCGAAAAGCGCCGCCTGCAGGTAATACGCCGAATCAAAGAGGAACTCGACTTTCTCGAGTGGCGAGACCGACGGCGACAACATGATCGGCAGGAACCATCTCCTGACGTTGAAGGTGTGGCCTTCCGCCCAGCGCATGCGCTGGCGCGCGAGCCTCGCAAAGGTGCTGACGCACTCGGCCGGTGTTTCGGCCCACGGCGTGTACGCCACTTTGTACCCCCGCGCGTAGAGCTTGAGGGTGAGCTCCCAGTCTTCGGTCAGGCTCGTGCCCCAGCCGACCTCGCGGAGGATGTCCGCGCGGACCATGTATGCGGTGCCCGCGATCATCTTCAGCGAGCCGACCGCATCCTGGAATGGACGCTCGACCATGTAGCTGCCGGCGTACTCGGCGCGCACCGCCTCTGTGAGCCAGCTCTCGGATTTGTTGAGGACGTGCCACTGGTAGCTCTGCACGGCGGCGATCTCATCGCGGCGCGTGACCTCGCCTTCTGCGTCGGCGTGATAGAAGTAAGGAAGGAACCGCTCGATCGAGTCGGGGAATGGCATCGAGTCCGCGTCGAAGATCACGACGTACTCGGCTCGCGGGTCCATCACCTTCAGCGCCTCGCGGAGCGCACCGCCCTTGAATCCCAAGCGGCTGGTGCGATGACCGATTTTGAAACGAGACCGGCCCGCCCAGCGCTGGAGGATCTGAACCGACTCGTCCGTGGAGTCATCGACCACCACGACCTCGTACTCGGGGTAATCGAGCTGCTCCAGGCAGCCGAGCAGCCGCTCGATTACGCGCTTCTCGTTGTATGCCGCGACGTGAATCGACACGAACGGGTGATAGCCGAGGTCGATGTGATAGCCATTGCCATTGCCGTTGCTGGCGCGACTTATGCGGCTCAAGCCGGCGGCATGACGGTCGTCATTGGATTGCGAGCTGCCGTTGCCGTTGCCGCCGTTTCGCCCTCCTGCGAAGAGCGTGGTCAGAAGCACGATCGCCGTGCCGAGGTAGTACTTGATCGCGTAGGTGAAGAAGATCGCCCCGAAGAAAAGGCCCACGAAGGCGAGGCCGTAGGCCACGGCATCCTCGCCGGAAACAGCTTGTGAATGAGCCACCAGGTCCACGACACCTCGGACGAGGGCCGCGATCGGGATGATGGCGATGACGATCGCGAAGACGACGAGTCCGTTGAGAAAGAGCGACCAGAGGAGCTGGCCCCGGTCCGGCCGCGGCCCCAGGCGCGACCGGTGCTTTAACGGATCGCCATTACCGTCGGACATGGGCGGCGCCTCGATCGCCAACCGGCAGCCTGGAGGCGCACCAAACCACCGCCTGGCGGGCGCCAGAACGACCGATGATGACCCGTGACGCGATCAAAGAGTGCAAGACGTGTAGAAGACGAACGCATCATAACCACCAGGGGGTCAGGTCGAACACGCACACCCCCCTTGGTAATTCCAAAGTAGCGTAGTCGTTTTGTCGTCGAAATTGTGCATTACTGGATCACGAGTGCGCTGGGTTCCCTGGCACAATTTCTGGTCGAGACGTTCCGGTCTGGAGGACCTTCAGAAAGGATGGAGGCCGGGTCGCTCTCAAAGTCAATAGAACCTCACCCCCCGCAGCCAAGCTCGGTGCCGGTGCGAGCAATCGCCCGGCCCGAGCCTTTTTTATGGCTTTTTCGTCCCGCTTTGGCCCCTCGTCAAGGCCCATTCTCGTAGCGCCTCGGGCCACGGCCTGAGGAGCTGCGTGCGCGTCGAAGCCAGGCATCCGTTCCGCGGTCGAGGCGCCGGCGCAGCCAGCTCGGAGGTCGGCACCGGTTCGATGGCGGCGGTCACCCCAAACGCGGCGAGCGTCACGCGCGCCAGCTCGTCCCATGCGCTGCAACCGCCGCCGACGACATGCACCACCCCATCCAGGTCAGACGAAGCGAGAGCGATCGCGGCTCGCGCGAGGTCCGCGGCATAGGTCGGGTTCACGGTCTGGTCGGATACCACGCGCAGGCGCTCGCCGGCCGCGGCGCGCTCGAGGATCCGCTCGGGAAAGCTCGGTCGGGTGCGGCCCGCGCTCCCTCCGAACAGTGCAGCCGTCCTGATGATCAGGGCGCGCGGCGCCACCATCGCAACGAGCTTTTCGCCCTCGAGCTTCGACTTTCCGTAGACGCCGAGGGGGCCGACCTCGTCCTTCTCGACGTAGGCGCCCTCCTGGGCACCGCTGAAGACGAAGTTGGTAGAGAAATGGATGAGGCGAGCGTTGTGTTCGGCGCACGCGAGCGCCACGTTGAAAGCGCCCTGAGCGTTGACCTGGTAGGCGGCTTCCTGCTGGCCCTCGGCGGCATCGACTGCGTTGTATGCGGCGCAGTTGAAAACGACGTTGGCCTCGTAATGCGGCAACGCGCCGTTGAGAGCCGCAAGATCTGTCACCGGCACTTGCTCGCGCGTGAGCGCGACAGCGTCCGGCAGCAACTTCACCAGCTCCGATCCCAAAAGACCCGCCGCTCCGAGCACGAGGGCTTTCACCAGCCCGAATTAGAGCAGTTCGCCCTCGAGGTTCTCATCGGAGTGATTCGACTTCGCGATTTCGTCGGTGATACGGAGCAGGTTTTGCAGTGCGGGAGAGGGGTTGTGGCGCAGGTATGCGATCTCGTGATCGATCAGGGGCTGCGGAACCAGAGGGCGCAGTGCAATCCCCGGGATCGGGGCAGAGGATAGTCGCCAGCTGCTGGCCAGGGTGACTGCCGAGCCGGAGCCGGCCACAGCCGCGAAGGCCTGCTCCATGGGCTCCTCGGCCACGATGTTCGGTTCCTCGCCGATGTTTCGCATGAGCCAGTTCCGGAACGAGTCGGCAACCTCCGGATTCCAGGCCCGCGGCCAGGTGATGATCGGCACGCCGCGGAGCGACCCGGCCGGGACGCGCTCGAGCTTCGCCAGCGGGTGGTTGGTCGGCACCGCCAGCAGCAATGCCCGGCGCCCGGTCTGTTTGACAGCTATGTCCGGCCCCACGGCCGAGCTGGCGATGAAAGCCGCGTCGACGGCGCCGCTGGTCAGGTGTTCGACGTTCGACCTGGAGGAGTCAGAGGTCGTCTCCACGGCCACGTCCTGATAGCGCCGCCTGAACTCAGCGACGATCTTTCCTTGCGTGCCGACATCGCCGTGGAGCAGATAGGCAACGCGCAGGCTGCCCGCGCGGCCGGCCGCATTGTCAGCCAGGTCTCGGAGCGCACGGTCCTCCACCTGGACGAGCGTGTTCGCGTAGGGCAAAAGGACTTTGCCGGCCGCGGTCAGCTGCACCTCTCTCGCGCTTCGTTCGAGCAACTGGACGCCGACCTCTCGCTCGAGCGCCTGGATGCGCTGAGTCAAGGCGGGCTGCGTGATCCTCAGCGCAGCGGCCGCACGACCGAAATGGCGCGTGCCGGCAACGTGGACAAACGCGCGGAGCTGACGAAGTTCCAATTCCGGGCGGCCCTCTAGCGGTATAACCGGCTGCAATCAGCCGTTTGAGTCCCCATCACGATGGCTACAGAGTACCCTAATCTCTGCAATACTATCAGTGCGCGAGACCAAAGTCACAATGAGCGATAAGCTGTTGAACACGGCGGAGGCTGCTCAGTTCCTCCGCGTAAGCCAGGCGTCAGTTCGAAGATGGAGCGACAGCGGCCTGCTCCAGGCGCGCCGTGTCGGCCGGCGTCGCGAACGGCGCTTCACCGAGGCGGACCTGAGGCGCTTCCTTGCGCCGGCAAGCGCCGCCGCGAAGGCGCATCCGGATGCGGCACCAAAAGAGGTGTTCATCGGAGGTACCGGTGTTCCCCTCCACGCCCACGTCGCGACCTTTTACAACACCGATGAGGGTCGCCTACGCCTGACTGCCCCGTTCTTGCGGGAGGGAATCCTGCTCCACCAGCCTTGCTTTCTGGCCGCGCATGGCGATGCGCGTGACGTATACCTCGAGGCTCTTCGGCGCGAGCAGCGGGTCGACGTCGACGCGGCAATTCGCGATGGGTTACTCCGCATCGTGGCCGGGCCCGGCACCGACGCCGCCGGGGCTCTCGCCTTCTGGGGGCAGGCCATGTCTGAGGTGCTCGCGGCCGGCCCCACCTTGATCCGGGTGGTTGGTGAGATGGTCTCAGAGCGGACGGTCTTTCCGAGCGATGACGAGATGATCAGGTACGAGGTCGCGTACAACCTGATCGCCAAGCGCTTCCCAACGGTGACGTTGTGCCAGTACGACGTGCGCGCCTTTGGCGGCGAGACGGTTTTTGACGCATTGCAGGCGCATCCCGACCTGTACGACTTGGGACTGGCCAGTTTCCTGGTTTAGATCGCATGAGCGACAAGCTGCTCAATACCGCCGAAGCGGCACGCTATCTCCGCGTGAGCGAGGCCTCTGTGAGGCGATGGAGCGACAGCGGCCTGCTCCCGGCTCGACGCATTGGTCGCCGGCGGGAAAGGCGTTTCACCGAAGCTGACTTGACGGCTTTCCTTTCGCGGGGGAACGCCTCCCCAGCCGAGCGTCGCGCAGATCCTCCCAGCGGGGTGTTCATCGGCGGGACGTTCGTCCCACTCCACAGCCACCTCGCGACCTTTTACAGCAGCGACGAGGGGCGCCTGCGGCTCACCGTCCCGTACCTTCGCGACGGCCTCAGGTCCGGCCAGCCGTGCTTCCTCGTCGCGGATGGCGAGGTGCTCGATGCGTACCTCGAGGCCATGCGCGACCAGCACGGCATCGATGTGGACGCGGCGATTTGCGATCAAAAGTTGACCATGGCGCCGGGACCAGGGGGCTCGGTCGACGAAGCGCTTTACTTCTGGGAGCAGGTTTTGACTCGCGCCCTCGCGGCGGGCCCAACCTTGCTCCGGGTCCTAGGCGAGATGAGCTCGGCGAGAGTGGGCTTCGAGTCTGACGCGTCGATGATCGCCTTCGAGGTTGCTTTCAACACGATCTCCAAACGTCTGCCGACGGTCGCTCTGTGCCAGTACGACGTCAGGGAGTTCGACGGCGAAACGATCTTCCAGGCCATCAGGGCGCACCCGGATCTATATCCGCTGGGAATCGCAAGCTTCCTGAACTAGGAGGCGACCGTTCCCTCCTGAGGCGAGGGTTCGACCGTCGCGGCCTTCGAGCCGGGATTGGTCATCAGCTGGGTCGTCATCTCGACGTCGGTCACGGGCCGCCCGAACAGGAACCCCTGCGCCGCATCGCAGCCCGCCTCGATCAACACCGCCTCGGCAAGCCGGTCCTGCAGGCCCTCGGCGACCACGCGCAGCCCGAGGTTGTGGCCGAGGCCGACTGCCGACCGCACGATCGCTCCCGAGTCGGGCTCCGTGCCGAGGCCGGAGACGAACGAGCGGTCGATCTTGATCTCGTGCACTGGCAGGCGCATCAGGTAGAGGAGCGACGAGTAGCCGGTGCCGAAATCGTCGAGGGAGAGTCGCACGCCCATCTCATTCAAGGTGTGCAGGGCTTTCGCCGCCGCGGCGGCCATGGCCACGCCTTCGGTTATCTCGAGGGTCAGCCGGCGAGGTTCTACCTTGGTGGCCTCGAGGGCCTGAGCGACCATCTCTTCCAGCGAGTGGTCTTCGATGATGCGGGGCGACACGTTCAGCGCCACCGATACGTCGATGCCGGCGGCGAGCCACTTGCATAGCTGATTGAGCGCCGAGTCGAGGGCCCACGCCGTCAATGGATGGATGACCCCGGTCTCCTCCGTCATGGGGATGAACCGGTCGGGCGGCATCAGGCCCTCGCGCGGATGGTTCCAGCGCACGAGCGCCTCCACCGAATAAACGGTGCCGCTGCCAAGCAACACCTGCGGCTGATAGTGGAGCGTCATCTCCCCTTGTGGGATGGAGCGGCGCAGCTCGCCGGCGAGACCCGATCGGCGCAGGCTCTGCGCCTCCTGCTCCGGCGCATACAGCGAGCATCCGCCACCGCCGCGCTTGGCGACGTACATGGCCACGTCCGCGCGCCGCAGCAGCGTGCCCGGGTCGTCGCCGTGCACCGGATACAGCGCGATGCCGATCGAGGCGCCCGTCTCGACCATCTGATCGCCGATCGCGAAAGGGCCCTCGAGCGCGGCGAGGATCTTGCGCGCGGTGGAGACCACATCATCGGGATGCTTCGCGTCGGTGGTCAGGACGGCGAACTCGTCACCACCCAGGCGGGCGATGGTGTCGGTGGCGCGCAGCACCCCGCGCAGGCGCGCCGTCACCTCCTGCAAGAGGCTGTCGCCACGGTCGTGGCCGAGCGCATCGTTGATGTCTTTGAATCGATCGAGGTCGAGCAGCAGCACGCCGAACATGCGCTGGTTTCGACGCGCCGACAGCAGGGCCTGGCGCAAGCGGTCGCCGAACAGGCTGCGGTTCGGCAGCCCCGTCAATGCGTCGTGGAGCGCCTGGTACTCGAGCGCATCGGTGTGCGCCTTGCGCTCGGAGATGTCGCGCATCGTGGCGATGAAGAGGTGGCGCGCACCGACGTGCATCGAGCTGACCACGAACTCGAGCGGAAACAGGCTGCCGTTCTTTCGCTTGCCCATCGTCTCGTGGGCGCCGCT
>VBHB01000147.1 GCA_005880315.1 Chloroflexota bacterium
AGGAGCGCTTTCCCGTCCTTGTCTTGGGCCGTCGCGGCACCCCAACGAGCTGGAATGCCGGGGCTGACGACCTTCGACCAGGCCATCCCGTCCCACGCCCAGGCGGCATCGGAAGGGTTCGGACAGGGCATCCCCAGCAGAAGTTGACCTCCCGGTTTTCGGGAGGTCGGCCGACCTTAGCGGCCGGGTGGGGCGAGCTTTCCTTTGACCCCTAAGGGGCCTCGGTATACTTCTCGCTCGCCCCAAGACGCGGCGGTGGCGGAATGGCAGACGCGCTAGTTTCAGGAGCTAGTGACCGCAAGGTCGTGGAGGTTCAACTCCTCTCCGCCGCACCATCGACCTCACCTCCGATGTCACTCCGACATTCCAGGCATGGCCGAAGGTGGCTTGGACTGGTTCTAGGTCTTAGGAATCGTCTTCCTCGAGCAGACTGATATCCACGGCAAGGCGAACTTCTAGAGCTGCCAGCCTGCGCAGGGTTTCAGCGTGCAGATACAAGCGGGGAATTACCGAGTCGGGCCGACCGACGACATACGCCTCGACGATGACTTCTGTTCGCGCCCCGCGCTCATTCAGGTCCTTCAGCGCCGCTCCCATGGACTCTAATTTCCCGATCACGGCGAGCAACGCAGGTCCGAAGTCACCGGACGTAACCTCCTCTCGAAGTGACCAGCGATCCTCAGACGCAATTCGCCCAGGAATGCGCGTCGACGCGCCGTACTTTTGCACGCGATGCGGCTCAATCCCGGTCCTCGCTGTAATGAGATCCGGATCGAAACGCCCGGTAATCTCGACCCAAACGTTGGCGTCGGCCACGCCAAGGTCGGCTGCCTCACTCGCCACTCACACATTGTCGCGGTCGCGTCCGAGTGGCTCGGGCGAACCGCGCGCCTTCAGGCGGTGTACTGGCTACGAATGCGCCCACTGATCCTGATCTCGATTGCGCTGACGGTTGCCGTCGGATGTTCAAGCGAACCAGCTGGATCGTCGCACGCCTCGCCGGCGGCATCGGTTGCCAGCAGCCTGCCTCCCGATGCTGTAATCGTCCCAGGAGGTTGCGGCGCTACCCCGCTGTACAAGGGCCACGAGCCTGCTTGGTTGACAACCGCGGGAGCGCACAACAATCCCAATGGCCTTCCATACGTTCTCGATGTACGGCAGACCGCAGCCGGCTTCATCTTCGGCTACCCGCTTCGGGCCGGCCATCCTACGGATAGGGCCAATAAAGTGCTGTGGGTCGTCCGATTTCCGCGCAACGGATCTCCGTTGGAAATCACCGGACAGTTATCCGACGCGAATGAACCTGCCGTCCATGTAAGCCAGCCCGCCAATTCCGGACCCGGCGAGATCTATCCGTCGATTGTCGACGTGCCCCAGCCGGGCTGCTGGCGCTTCGACCTCAGCTGGTCAGGGCACCGGGCCACCGTGTACCTGGAGTATCAGTAACGACCGCAAACCCGTTGCAGGTCCGGCGGCTGTGCGGAATAGAGCGACTCGACGGGCGTCGTAAGCCGATCGGCGGCACAGTGGTGAAGCGGCGAGGTAGAACTCGCCGTCAGCGGCTGAGGATGCTTTCCAATTGTCGCTTGGTCATCTTCGAGCGGCCTTTGATCCCCCGTTCCTTCGCTTCGTTGCGCAGCTGGTCATAAGTTCGGCCACCCGAACCCTTGTGCGAGCGCAATCCCCCCCGCCGGCCAGGCGAAAGATCTTCGACCGAGGTGCGGCTGGCTTCCTTCGTCTCTCCCTCCTGGGCCCTCACTTTGTTGACGGTCCGGGCGGCGATCTCCTTGGCGGTCCCCTCCCCCGCTCCCCGTTCCTTCAGGCCTTCTTTGATGTGCTCGTACTGACGCTCTCGCTTGGGACTCCATGCGTCCTGCGGCATATCTCACCTCCTGGGTTTCTACCTAGACAACGCCTCGTGGCGCGCGACTTGACCACCTTTCGCCTCATACACTGGCGTCGGTGGTCGCGGCCCCAGCCGATCAGGTACGCACGCTCTACCGAACCGTGCTCGTCTACGCAGCAGTCTCCATCCTCGTCTTCGTCGCCGGGCTCGCCGAGTTCGCCTACTTCGAACCGTTCGGGCAGCACACAGGACTGAAGGTCCACCTCGCAGGGGTCTACCAGTACGACCCCCAGCACAAGACGACAGTCGGCCCCGACAGCAATACCTTCTCGCGAACCGTTCTCTTCGCGGCGGTCGTTGACTGGTCGTCGCTGCCCAAGGACATCGTCGTCGATGCGCGTTGGTACGACAGCTTCGGCAACGTGGTCGGGGGTGTGGGCCCTGGCACGCCGGACCAGCTCGCAACCCAAACCATCATCCCGGTCCACATGACGCCCCCGTTCCATCACATGCTGCCCGGCCACTACACGTTCGTGGTCCAACGGTATGCGGGAGGCGTGCCGGTCGAGGTGATCGGCCGCCGCATCGTCATGGTGGAGCGGTAGTAGTGGGCGCAGCCGTCTCTGCGCGCGGGATCGGCCCTCGCCCGCATCGCCCCGCTCGCTACACGCTCGCGGTCGCCATCACCGTCGCGCTGATTGCCGTGCTGGTCGCCAGCTCGATCCTCAACTACGTCTACCTCGACACCGTCGCCGGTCGTACCTCGCTGTACGGGCTGCTCAGCATCGCGGTGATCGCGCTCGGGTCTTTCGGTGGAATCCGCGCCATCGTTCGAGATCCAGCCGAGCGCGGCCGTCAGTACAGGCGGGCAGGGATCTTCCTCGGCCTGGCCGCGCTGGCCTGGCTGCTGTTGGTCGACGTCATCGTCTTCACCGACTCTGCCGGGCCGCGTATCGCCGTGATTTGCGCGCTCGCCTGCGTGCCGACCACAGCGTTCGGCATGTTGATCCTCCGCGCGCTCGATCGAAATGAGACCGAGCCATGGCGGCTGGTCCTGCTCGCCGCGGTGTGGGGCGGGGTGGTGGCGACGAGCCTGGTGATCTGGGCCGAGGGCCTTTGGCAGGCCATCGCGATCCGCACCCTGGTGCCGGGCCCCGGCCTCGACGTATCGATGGCTTTCTCGGCCGGCATCCTCGAAGAGCTGGCCAAGGGCTGCGCGGTGCTGCTGCTTTTCCTCGTCGTCCGCAACGAGTTCGACGACGTCGTCGACGGGATCATCTACGGCGCGGCGGTCGGGCTGGGCTTCAACTTCATGGAGTCGGTGTCATACATGACGAACCTGTACGCCGTGTTCTCGCCTGAGGGCGTCGGTGTGGAGGCGGCGGGATTCCAGTGGTACGCGCGGCAGGTGCTCGGTCTCTTCTTCGGTCACGCCACCTACACGGCGTTCGTGGGTGCTGGGATTGGAATCGCGCGCCAGCTGCCTGACATGCGCAAGAAGGTCATCGCCGTGGTGGCCGGTTTCGTGGTCGCCATCGCCGCGCACTTCTCGTGGGACGCATGGCTGGGTGCGTTCCCCATCGACAAGACCTTCGAGATCGTCGAGATCCACGTGCGCACGCTGATAATCACCGGGCCGTTCACTGCGGCCCTGCTGGCGATTCTGTTCGCCGGCCTGCACATCGAAGGCCAGGCGCTGGCCGACCAGTTCCAAAAAGAAGCCGCACTCGGCACGGGCGCGATCTTGCCTGAAGAGCTTTCGATCCTCATGAATCCGTGGCCACGCTTCGAGCAGCGGGTTCGCGGACTGCGGCGCGGTGGCGTGCGTGCGTATCTGTTGGTCGCGCGCCTGCAGGCCGCGCAGATCGACCTGGCCATTGAGCGCTGGCATCGCGAGCGCGGCGAGCTGGATAGTCCGCCCGAAGCCGACGACGAGCTCCGGCGTGGCGTCCTGGCGCTGCGCCAGGAGCTGCTCGCCGCGCTCTCAGGCCGGTAGCCGGCCCCAGAACGCCCGCGCCATCGCTAGCACGAGCAGCATCGCGGCGGCGGACCAGGTGATCGCCGAGACGACCGGATCGCTGAAGTCGGTCCCGCTGAGGATGGCGTGCACGAAGACAAGACCGAAAGCGACATACGCGAGGCGGTGCAGCCACTTCCAAAGCGCGCCGGGCATGCGCCGCTTGAACCAGGCAGTCGCCGTCACGACGATGAGGATGTCGACCGCGAGCGTGCCGAGCCCGATCGCGAGAGTGCCGTAGCCGGCGCGGAAAGGGATCACGAGGTCGATGACTGCGATGCGCGAGGTTCCGTCGAGCACCAGGGCGATCAGGTGCAGGCCGGCGAGGGGAATCCAGAGGATGGTGGTGTACTCGTGCAGCGACCGCAGGGTTCGGTTGCTGCCCAGCCAGTCGAGCACGGCGGTGCGCAGCGCCATGCCGGTCACCAGCGCTATCGCCAGCGCCGCATACGAGCCCAGGCCCGCGACTCGCGCCAGCACCCAGAAGAATTGATCAGCGGTCATGCAACCACCACGCTTGCGCATGCGCCGCGCAGAAGGCGGTCGCGAGGCCGGGACCGAGGAGGAGCGCGGTCTTGGCGACGACCTCCGCGTCGCACGCCGTCGCGGCCACCACCGACACCTCCTCCAGCCCGCTGTTCGACGGCAGGCCGGTGCGCGGATCGATGAGATGGTGAAGGCCGCCCCACCTGCGCTTGCAGACGCTGCTGGTCGCTGCGCCCTGGTCGCGATGCATCACCGTCTTTCCACCGAACCCGACCGGCCAGCCACCACCGGCGGGACCGGGTCCCGCGGCGTACAGGTCGCCGCCGAGATTGGCGAGCGAGTTGCTACCGAGCTGCGTCGTGAGCCGGTCGGCCATCCAACCTTTCGCGATGCCGCCCAGGTCAAGGCCGCAGCCGCGCTCGAGGCGCGCGCGCCCGGGCCGCACGGCAAGAACGTCGACCAGCCGAGGGGCCGGATGCACGACTGCCAGCGAGGCGACCGGTGCCCCCTCGGCCAGCGGCCGAGTGTAGCCGATGGCAACCATTGAAGGCAGCACCGCAGCGTTCACGAGCCCGCCGCTGACCTCGTTTGCGCGCAGGGCCTCTCGCAGCAGCGACTCCAGCTCCGGGCTCACGTCGACCCACTCCCCATCGGAGCGGTTGAGGGTCGTCAGCTCACTGCAGTCGGAGAAGCGCGTGATGCGCGCGGCGAGCTTGCGCACCCAGAACTCGCCGCGCACCAGCTCCGTTCGTGACACCCCGATTCCGAAACGGCTGCACGTCGCTCTGCCTGACACCTGGCGTGATGGTCACGCCGCCCACAGTGTCGCCCTGCTGGGATACCAGCACCGCCGGTTGCAGCGGCGCCGATGGGTTCTTGAGGTGCGCCGTCACATACAGCGCCGACGCCAGGGTCGTTCCCAGCGTCAGCACCGTCGCGCCTACTTTGAGAAGGATCGATCGCATCTCACACCGCGACCGGGGCCCGCAGGAAATCGACCCGATCGAAGGATCCGCCGAGGATGTCGTTCGCGTCCGCCCCGAGGTGACCACCGACGATCTCCTGGTAGACCGAGCGGAAATCGACCGCGTACTTGAGGTTGCCGGTGGAGTCGAGGTGGGTCAGGCTCGGCTCTGCGCCGAAAAGCCCGCTCCTCACCGGGTCGCCGATCAGCAACAGGGGCGCTGCCGCGCCGTGGTCGGTGCCGCCGCTGGCGTTCTCTTTCGGACGCCGCCCGAACTCCGACCAGGTGGCGATCAAGACC
>VBHB01000148.1 GCA_005880315.1 Chloroflexota bacterium
ACCTGATCATCGGGGCCATCGAGCTGCTGCAGTCGAAGCACGAGCTTCGCGAACGCCTGCGCGCCAAATTCCAGCTCATCCTCGTCGACGAGTTCCAAGACGTCGACCCGGCGCAGTTCCAGCTGCTGCAGCTGCTCGCTCCTCCCGAGTCGCGCCCGCGCCTGGTGGTCGTCGGCGATCCCGACCAGTCGATCTACGGGTTTCGCGGCACGGTGCCTCGCCTGCTCGGCACCGACTTTCCCGCCGTCTACGGCGCGGCGACCCTGTCACTGGACGATTGCTGGCGCTGCTCTCACGAAGCGCTCGACGCAGGCGAGCGGTTGCTCGGTGCCACCCAGCCTGGCCGGACGCGACGCAACCTTCGGTCGGTGGCCAAGATCGCGCAACCGTCGGTGGTCGTCGCACACGAGGGCGATGCGCTCGACGAGGCGTTCTTCTGCGCTCGAGAGATCAAGCGCCTGCACGGACTCTTTCCAGACCTGCGGCTGGACGATTTCGCGATCCTCCTGCGCAGCACGACCGCCATGGGAGCCCCGTTCGAAGAGGCGCTGCGGGCGCTCGACGTGCCCTACGAGGTGCGCGGCTCGGGCGCGACCGCACGCAACGAGGTGGTGAGGTTCCTGGTCGGGTACCTCGAGTCGCTGCGCAAAC
Organism: Chloroflexota bacterium; assembly: GCA_005880315.1. Lineage (GTDB taxonomy): Bacteria > Chloroflexota > Dormibacteria > Dormibacterales > Dormibacteraceae > UBA10449. Next base: position 652 of record VBHB01000148.1, read on the forward strand.
CTGATGACCCTGAGGCCTTCGAGAGCGCGCTGGCGTCCAGCCTGGGCGGGGTGGGCTCGCGGACTCTCAGCCGTCTGCGCGCGCACTCGTTCGAGCAGGCGAGGCCGCTGCCGCGAGTGATGCGCCGGTTGATGTACGTGCTGGCGGCCAGGGATCCGCAGCGCTATCCGCTGCCCTGGGGCGGCGAAGCGCCGACAGAGCCGCCCACGCCACCTGACTACTACGAATATCTCACCGAGCCGGAGCTGGACGCGCTGCATGCAGCGATGGTCGCCCGCTACAAGCTCATTGACCGGGCCAAGAAATTGCCGCTCGCCAGCCTGGCCTATTCGGTGCTGATCGAGGACGGGGCCATGGGCAAGCTGCTGGAGCTCGAGCTTCAGGCGCAGGAGCGCACGCAAGCGATGGCCGACCTCCGCTCCACCGTTGAAGGCCTGGAGGCGGTCGAAGAGGTGTACGAGCGCCTACATGGCGCGAAGCCGTTGCTTTCGGAGATCGGCGGCTCCCTGGATGCTCTCCTCGCCGGTGCCGCCGACGATGCAGAGCCCGCGGTGGCGCGGCGTGACGCCGTGCAGGTGATGACCGTGCATCAGGCCAAGGGTCTGGAGTTCCAGGTCGTGTTCGCGGCCGGATTCGCGCACGGCCTTTTTCCGTCGGAAGCGCGTCCGCATCCCCTGCTCGACCAAAAAGACCGCTCCTGGCTCGAGAACTTCAAGGTCGGTTTCATGCCCTCGTGGCCGTCCGATCCGGATGGGCACCTCGCCGAGGAGGCCCGGCTTGCCTACGTGGCGCTGACTCGCGCCCATCGTGTCTATCTGACATATGCGGACGCATATCTGCGGCAGGCGGGCCCATCCGTGTTCATCGGGATGGCCGAACCCGAAGCAGAGATAAAGGAGCTAACCCGCGCGTCAGCGCGGCTCGACCCCGCCGACGTTCTGCTCGCACGTGAGGCGGAAGTGATCATCGCTGCTCATCGCGAGACCGTGAGCGAAACGCTCGCTGCGCGCGCGCGGGCGCTCGGCCTCGACGTGGCCTTCATCGCCGATCGCGACTCGGGCGAGCCTTTCGAGCCCTATGGCGGCGACCGTAATCCCGAGCGCGTGGAGATCGATCACTTCAGCCCCACAACCCTCAACGACTACCTGAAGTGCCCGCGCCTCTACTGGTACAACCACCACCCAGGGCTGGCCGAGGAACCGAGGTCGGTGGCCATGGAGCGGGGTGGCTTCCTGCACGAAGTACTCGAGGATTTTCACCTGCAGGAGGCGGAGTGGCGCCCGCTCGAGTCGGAGGGGCAGAAGGAGTGGCTCGAGAAGGTGCTGCAGAAGCACCTGGAGGGTTACCTCTCGCGGATGGAGGGGACGCTCGATCGCAAGCGTGAAGAAAAGCAGGTGCGTTCGCTGCTCGGCAACTACATCCGCTTCGTCACTGGAATGCAGCCCATCCGCCGCATGGGCACGCTGGCCCTCGAACGGCGCTTTCACCTGCAGCTGGATGGGGCCGATATCGTCGGCAAGATCGACCGGGTCAATGACGTGGGCGACGGCGAGGTAGAGGTCATCGACTACAAGACCGGCTCGGGCAAGCCGATGCGTTGGGCGTATGAAGCCTACTTCGGTCCCGACCTGTACGACGTGCAGCTCGCCCTCTATTACCTGGCGTGCAAATACGGGTTCGATGACGAAGGCAAACCGCTCGGATTTCAGCCCAGGTTCCTGTCGCTCTGGTACCCGAAGGACTGGGTGTGGGGCTCGATGCGCCAGGACATCTTCACGGTAGGGCGCCCGGCGGGGCTCAAGGAATATCGAGAGAAAGTGCTCGATGCAGGTGATCTCGAGCGCAGCCGCGACATCGTGATGGGGGCGATATCGCGCATCAAGGCTGGGCACTTCGAGCCGGCGCCGCGCGCAGATCTTCCAGGCACCTGCATCACGCGCTTCGGGTCGTGCCCCCACTCGGCCATCTGTCCGTACGGCGGGGCACCGCAGGAATGATTGCGGGCCCTACCCGGACGCTGAGTCCCGAGCAGGCGGCGGCCGCGCACGCCGGGCCCGAAGGCGCGTTCCTCATCGCGGCCGGACCAGGCACTGGCAAGACCGCCACCGCGACGGAGCGTTTCTGCTGGCTGGTCGAGCACCGCGTCCCCGCGAGCGCGATCCTTGCCGTCACCTTCAATGATCGCGCCGCCGACGAGCTGCGCTCGAGGATCACCGAAGAGCTGCGGGCGCGCCGGCCGGACCTCGGGCCCGAAGTCCTCGATGGTGCCTGGATCGGGACTTTTCACGGCATCTGCTCGCGCCTGCTCGACGAGTTCGCGTACCTGGTGGGTGCGCCGCGCGAGCTGCGCGTGCTCGACGAGACGGGACAGCGGCTGTTCGAACAGCGACTGGTGGCCCGGCTGCGCAGCGGCGAGGCTGCGCCGCTGGACCCAGACTCGTTCACAGCGCTGAGCGTCGACGACCTCGACGAGCTGCTTCGATCGGGGCTGCGTTTCCTTCTGAAGCTCAAGGGCAGGGGCATCACGCCAGAGCGTTTCCATGCGCGCGCGTTGGAGCTGCATGCGCGCCACTGGCAGAACCCGGTCGACGCCGTCGCGCGCCAGGCCGCGCATGCAGAGCTGGAGGCGATCGAGGTCCTCCATCTCGTCTATCGCACGTACGAAGAGGCGTTGACCGCTGAGGGGTTGCGCGACTTCGACGACCTCATCCTTGATGTCATCGAGGCGCTCGAGCGAGTGCCCGAGTTCCGCCGCCGGTGCCGCGAGCGCTTCCGATATCTCCTCGTCGACGAGTTCCAGGACACCAACCGCATCCAGCTGGACCTCATCCGGCTGCTCGCCACCGAAAACTTCGGCAACGTGGCGGTGGTCGGCGATGCGAAGCAGTCGATCTACGGATGGCGCGATGCCGAGATCGAGAACATTCGCAGCCGCTTCGGCGGCAAGCGCCTACCGCTGACCCACAACCGCAGGTCATACCAGGAGATCCTGGATTGCGCGACCGCGTTCATCCGCCGCGACCCCGATTTCGCGGAGGAGCCGGACCTGGTGGCGACGCGCGGCGCGGGGGAATGGCCCGTGACCGTGGTCATGGCCCCCGACTCTCGGACGGAAGCCCGATCGGTGGCCGAGACCATCAGGCGCCTCTACCGGGGCGGCCGTCCGTTTTCGGACATTGCGATTCTGGCCCACTCGATCCGCATGCTCCCGCGCGATTTCGAGGACGAGCTGCGCCGGCAGGGCATCCCTTACCTGACGAGCGGCGGCTCAGGTTTCTTCGACCGCCAGGAGATCAAGGACGTGCTGGCGATGCTGCGCCTCACCGAGAACCCGATGGACGACGGCGCACTGGTGAGGATGCTGCAGGGCCCGATCGTGCGCCTTCCCGATCGCGGCCTGTACAAGATGGCCGCGAGACGATTTGGACGCCGCGGCATGCGCCTTCGCGATTGCTTCGAGGCGGCGAAGCTCGAGGGCTTTCCGGAGATGGAACCGAAGGTGGCGGCGAGCGCTGCAGCCCTCGTCGACCTTACGGATGGCCTCGGTCGGTTGCGGGACGCCCTCACCGTGGCGGACATCCTGAACCGCCTCCTCGAGGAGACGGGCTACCTGCGCTGGGCGGAGCTCCGGGCGCAGCGAGACGGCAGCCCGCGCGCGCTGCTCAACCTGCGCAAAGTCTTCCAGCTCGCGTCGCGGTTCGAGCGCGAGCTGGCGCTGGCGGGCATCGGTGATTTCGTGCGCCACCTCGATCAGGTTATTGATGCCGAGCTGCCGGTCGGCGAGGCGACCGAGGAGTCAGCCGCCGCCGACGCGGTCTCGCTGCTCACGATCCACGCTGCGAAAGGGCTCGAGTTCCCTGTCGTGTTCCTGGTCAACCTGCGGCCGGCGCGAGCCCGCGACACGGAGCGGCTGTTCTTCGACCCCGACGGCCTCGGCTTCGTGATGAAGAACTGGCGGGGGGAGAAGCATCCGCGCTATCAGAGCACCTCACCCGGCGAGCCGGCGGTGAAGCTGGCGATCGGGGAGCGCCGGCGCATCGTCTACGTCGGGCTCACGCGAACCAAGGACGCCCTCTACGTCACGGCGACGCGCGAGGAACAGTCCGCGCGCGAGGTGGAGATGGGCGAGCAGGACCATTTCGCAGAGATCCTCAGCTGGGCCCTCGCCCACCCGGAGTCGGCCACCGTGGTCGAGGCGGAGCAGCTCGAGCTGCCGGTGCCGCGGCCGGCCAACGGCGCCGCCTTCGACGGCTCGGCGGTGGTGGCGGCAGTGCTCCAGCGCATGGAGGCGATCCAGCCGCGACGTCCGGTCGACGTGCCGCTGGCGGCACCCGAGATCAGCCTCAGCTTTTCGCAGCTGCACGACTTCGAGATCTGCCCGGTTCGATATCGCTTCAGCAATGTGTGGCGCGTCCCGGCGCCTCCGGACGACCTGCTGCCGCGATTTGCGCGAACGACAAACGCCACGGAGATCGGTGCTTCGGTGCACGAAACCCTCGCCGCGTGGCACTCCTCTGGCGGCGACCTGCTCGGCCGCTATGAAGGCCCGGAGGCGGGCCGCGAGATGCTCGCCGCCTACCTCGCCCATCCCCTGGCCGGGGCCAAGACGCTTGGCGTGGAGGTGGAGTTCAACCTGCGCATGGGTGCGACCAAGGTGCGTGGAATCGTCGACCGCATCTGCGAGCTGGACGGGCGCACGGTACTGGTCGACTACAAGACCAACGCGACGATGGACGCGTCGCTGATCGAGGCCTACACCACTCAGCTGCGCCTCTACTCGCTGGCCGCGGGCCGTGGCCTGCTGCCGGGCGGCTCCGATCCGCGTCTTGTGCTTTTCGACCTCCGCCGCTCACATGCCATCGAGGTCAGCGCCGACGACGGCGCCGTTCAGGCGCGCGTGACAGCAGTTTCGCAACGCATCGCACGGGGTGATTTCGCGCTCGGCCTTGAGAATGCGCAGAGGCCGTGCTCGATGTGCGCTTTCAGGCCGATCTGCGCGGACGCGCGGACGTAGAGATGCTCGCGGCGCCGGAGG
>VBHB01000149.1 GCA_005880315.1 Chloroflexota bacterium
CCTGAGATTCCGCTCGTCATGCACGTGCTTCGTCAGGGTGGGCTCTAGCACGACCCACCTTCGCTGGGCGGACATCGACCTGGGCGCGGTGCGCGCCAACGCCGCCCGCATCCTCGCCCACGTGCCGCATGGCACTCGCCTGATGGCGGTGGTCAAGGCCAACGGGTACGGCCACGGCGCGGTGCGGGTGGCGCGGGCCGCGCTCGGCGGCGGGGCGACGTGGTTGGCCGTGGCCACGCTGGAAGAGGCCAATGAGCTCACGGGCCTCGTCCACCCGGAACGCATCCTGGTCATGGGCGGGCTCGTCCCCGATCAGGCTGCGGCCGCCGCTGCCGGCGGCTTTGGCATCGCCGTGTCGAGCCTCGAGGTCGCTCGCGCGCTCGAATATGCCGACGAGGTCGTCCCCGTGCATCTCAAGGTGGATACGGGCATGGGTCGCTTCGGCGCGTCGCCCGACGAGGCGACAGAGCTGGCGAAATTCATCGACCGCTCCGCGGCGCTGCGCCTCGCCGGCACCTGGACGCACTTCGCATCAGCGGGCACAGACGAGGCGATGACGCGGGCGCAGTTCGATCGGTTCACGGACGTTCTCGACCGGCTCGGCGTCGACCCTGGCGTTCGCCACGTTTGCAACTCGGCCGCCGCCTTGAGATATCCGGA
>VBHB01000150.1 GCA_005880315.1 Chloroflexota bacterium
GCGAGGTTGATGGCGTCGCGGTGGGCGACGTGGTGACGATCATCGGCGCGGACGGGGACGAGCGCATCACGACCGAAGAGGTCGCGACGTGGTCCGGCACCATCTCCTACGAGCTGCTCACCGCGATCGGCCCCCGCGTCAAGAGAAGGTATTCGGAATAACGCGAGCTGCCTCGCGCTTCGAGATAGTGCAAGGCAGGTGTATCTAAACTGGCAGTACTGATGGCGGAAAGTCCCGCACGAACTGCCTTCGCGGAAGAGGCGCTGACACATCTCGACACGCTGTACCGGGGCGCGCTCCGGCTGACGCGCGACCCCGATTCGGCGCAGGACCTCGTCCAGGAGGCGTACCTTCGCGCGCTGCGCTACCAGCACAGCTACCAGCAGGGCACGAACATGAAGGCCTGGCTGTTCGCGATCATGCGCAACCTCTTCTGGGACCGCTTCAAGGGGTCCCGGAAGGACGACGTGAGCCTCGACGATGTCGGTGAGTTCGTCCTCTACGACAAGCTCAAGGACGAAGGCGCCAGGCCGGAGGCCGACGTGCTCGACAAGCTGGCCGCGTCGGAGGTGGTGGCCGCGGTCGAGAAGCTGCCCCCGCTGCACCGGGAGGTGGTCCTCCTGGTCGACGTGGAAGGCTTCTCATATAAGGATGCGGCGGAGACGCTCGGGGTGCCGATCGGCACCGTCATGTCACGCCTGCATCGAGCCCGCCAGCAGCTCCAGAAATCGCTCTATGACTACGCCGTCGAATCCGGTATCGTGCGCGGCAACGGCGCCCCGGAGGAGCCCAAAGAATGAACTGCAAAGATTGTTCCAACAAGCTGGACAGCTACCTCGACCGGGAGCTCAGCAACACTGAGATGCTCGAGCTCCAGCTCCACCTCGAAGGCTGCCCCGATTGCGCCGACAGCTACGAGTTCCAGGCGTCAGTCAAGCGGCTGGTCAAGGTCTGCTGCGAGCAGGACAAGGCGCCGGACGCCTTCCGAGAGAAGCTCCGCCAGATCCTGACCTGACTGGCCTCCCCACCCCGTGGGGAGGTCGGAACGCTCGCGCAGCGAGCCTTCCGGGTGGGGAGGTGGGTCTAGATATGTGGCCGGCGGTTCGCCTGCAGTCGGCTCGCCTCTACGTCATCACGCCCGATCGCCCTCCAGACCAGATCATCGATCTGGCGCGTGCCGTCGTGCGGGGTGGCGCGGACGTGGTGCAGCTACGGCACAAAGCCCTGGCGCGTGGTCAGCTGCTGGAGCTGGCATTGCGCTTCCGCGACTTGACCGCTCGCGCCGGCGTGCTCTTCATCGTCAACGACCACGCGGACATCGCTTTGGCGGCGGGCGCGGACGGCGTGCATCTCGGCCCCGACGACCTGGGTGTCGACTCGGCGCGTCGAATCGCACCCGGGGGCTTCCTGATCGGTGCCTCGGCTTCCAGCCCGGAGGCGGCGCGCAAGGCGGTGGCTGCCGGCGCCGACTACATCGGCAGCGGCCCCGCCTTCTCGACCCCGATCAAAAAAGAGAAGGGCGTCATCGGTCCCGCCGGCGTGGCGGCCGTGACGGCTGCCGTGGACGTGCCCGTGTTCGCGATCGGCGGCATCGAGGAGGCGAACATCGCCCAGCTCACCGCGCTCGGACTGCACCGCGCCTGCGTGATCCGCGCGATCGCCGGCGCCGCCGGCCCCGAGCAAGCCACCCGCCGCCTGCGTGCGATGCTGGAGGAGTGACCACGATCGGGGGCGCGGGCGAGTTCGAGCTCCTCGAGCGGATCAGGCCCTACCTCGCCGCCCAATCCGGGCGCGACGACGCCGCCGTGTTGGAGGAGTCCTCACGCTTCACCGTGGCCAGCACCGACACCTTCGTGGAAGGCGTCCACTTCGAGCTCGGCTGGATGAACGGCGAGGACGCGGGATGGCGGTCGCTGGCACTCGCGCTTGGTGACCTCGCGGCCAAAGGCGCAACGCCCGCGTGGGCTCTGACGTCCATCGCGCTGCCCCGCTCCTGGGAGGTGGAGACGCTCGTGGATCTGTATCGAGGGATGCACGCCCTGGCGAGGACTGTGCAGATGAGCATCGTGGGCGGCGACATGAGCGCTATCGAGGGGCCCGCGGTGCTGACGATCACGGTGGTCGGGTACAGCGAATCGCGACCCCTCCCCCGCAGCGAGGCACAACCCGGTTGGGCGGTGGCCGTCACCGGTCCGCTGGGTGCCGCGGCAGTCGCCCTTCGTGAGCATCGCGCGCTCCGCCTTCAGCCCTTGCTGGCAGAAGGCCGCCGGCTCAACCAGGCTGGCCTTTGCTGCGGTGACGTCTCGGACGGCCTGGTCCGTGAGATGGAGAAATTCGCCGAGTTCTCGGGCTGCGGATCCATCATCCGGGCCGCGGAGGTGCCCGTTGCAGAGGGTGCCACCTCGCTGGACGCGCTGACCAGTGGGGAGGAGGCCGAGCTCGTGTGCGCCGGACCCGAATCCATGGTCAGGCAAGCAGGGCTGCGCGCCATCGGAACGCTCACCACGGATCCCAGGGTGAACGTGGTCGGCCCAGACGAGAAACCGGTCGAGATGAGGCTCGTTGGCTACGACCATTTCGCGTGACACCTCTTCGGCCGTCGAGACCGAGGCCGCCGGCGAGGAGCTCGGCCGGCGGCTGCGCGCCGGTGACCTCGTCCTCTTGAAAGGCGAGCTCGGGGCGGGCAAGACCACGTTCGTGCGCGGGATGGCTCGGGGAGCCGGATCGGCGGCTCAGGTGGCGAGCCCGACCTTCCAGCTGGTGCGCGTCTATCGAGGCCGCGTGCAGCTTGCTCATGTCGACCTCTACCGCCTCGAGAAGGACGACGAAATTCGCGACGTAGGTCTCGACGAGCTCCTGGACGCGGGCGCGGTGGTGGTCGAGTGGGGCGAGAGGTTGACCGGCGCGAGCGGCGCGCTCATCTCGATCGAGCACCTCGGCGGCGACCGCCGCCGGCTGACCGTCGAGCGAGACCTGCCTCGATGATCCTCGCCATCGACACGTCGTCGGCGCGCTCGGCGCTGGCTTTGATCGACGCGGCGGGCAGGGTCGTTCATGAGGAGATCGACGACTCCGGGCCGAAGTTCGACCTGCCTTCCCGCTACCGGAAGATCGCCGGCGCGAAGAGCATCTCTCGTGTTGCGGTCGCGACGGGGCCTGGCTCGTTCACGGGACTGCGGGTTGGAGTGTCGTTCGGCCTTGGCCTGGCGATGGGACGGAGGATTCCAATCGTGCCGCTGCCGACGCTGGCCGTCCAGGCCGCGCGCGCCGAGGGGCTGGTGCTCGCGGTTGCGGAAGCCGGCCGCGGGCGGGTTTACTACCAGTCGCCTGACGGCGGCCGAGGTGTCGCCGAGCCCGGGGAGCTGCCCCGGGAATGGCCGGTGGTTGGATGGCTCCGCCCGGTGACGCAGGCAGCGCTGGAGGCTGCCGGGCTGCGTATCGAACGCGATCAAGGCCTGCGGACGTTCGGCTCGGCCGCGGCACGTTTGTTGGAATCGGCTTCGGAAGTGGCCTATGGTAGTGTCAAACTCGAGTACATGCAGTCCTTCTCCGCGCGCACTCGTTGATGGTCCAGATCCGCCAGCAGCTGGCGCTGGAGCTGATGCGCGAGCCCGACATCGCGACGGTGCAGGAGATCGAGCGCGACATCTTCGCCACACCGTGGCCGCGCAATGCCTACTACCGCGAGCTCGCCTCGCGTTCGAGCGCGCATTACGTGGTGCTTCGTCAGGATGGCATCGTCGAGCGGCCGCCGCGCCTGGCGTCCGACCTCGACCCGACCATCGTCGGATATGGCGGAATGTGGCGCATGTACGACGAGGCGCACGTGACGACCATCGGCGTCCGGCGCGACCTTCACCATCGCGGCCACGGACGCATCATCTTCGCCGGCCTCATCCAGGCGGCATACGACATGGGCGCGAAGTGGGTGACGCTGGAGGTCCGCACCTCCAACGAAAACGCGATGCACATGTACGAGGCCTTCAGCTTCAAGGTGATCGGCCGGCGCAAGGGTTACTACACCGACAACGGCGAGGACGCGATCGTGATGTGGTCGGATTCGATCCACTCGCCTCGGTTCCGGCGCGCGTACGAAGCCAATCTGGAACGCATCGAAGCCGACGTGAGGGGCCTTCGACGCGACCTGCTCACCAAGGACGACACGTAGTCGGAGACCTAGTTCTCGGAATCGAAACCAGCTGCGACGAAACCTCCGTGGCGCTGGTCGAAGGCGGCCGCCGGGTGCTGGCCAACGTCATCCACTCCCAGGTCGATCTGCATAGCGAGTTCGGCGGCGTGGTCCCAGAGCTGGCGGCTCGCGACCACCTCGAGCGAATGCCGCACCTGCTGGAGGCCGCCTTCGAACAGGCGCAAGCTGGTCGCGAAGACGTCGGCTTGATCGCGGTCACCCGCGGGCCGGGCCTGGCCGGGTGCTTGCTCGTCGGCGTTGGCGTGGCCGAAGGACTGGGCGCGGCATGGCATCGGCCGGTCACCGGCGTCAATCATCTCTGGGGCCATATCTAC
>VBHB01000151.1 GCA_005880315.1 Chloroflexota bacterium
AAGGTCGTCGCGGTTGTGCACGAGCCGGGTGGAGCGCACCCATCGCCTGTCCAGGGTTATTTCAAACGCGACCACGGCTTCTATCGCGAGTACGCGGAGCAATCGCGCTCTGCTGACGGCTTCGCCTCATGGCTGAAGCAGTGGGTGCTCGACGTGCCGGATCGCGCGACCTATCTCGAGCACATCGACGTGCATGCGCTGCGCATCCGCCATCACCAGTATTCGGCCCCGGCGGATTTCGGCGATGAGTGATGCCTATACCTCGCAGGAGCTGATGGTCGCCGTGGCCGCTCGTGAGATCAAAGACGGCGACGTCGTGTTCGTCGGCATGAGGCTGCCGATCATCGCCTACGCAGTCGCCCTCACCACGCATGCGCCCAACGCGCGCGGCCTGTTCGAGGTGGGCCTCATGCGCGACAAGCCCGCGGGCGCGTTTCTCGGCACGATGGGCGACCCGCCCAACGTCGCCGGCGCGCTCTGGGCGACCCGGATGTCCAACGCGATGGCGCTGATGGCGCAGGGTCACGTCGACCTGGGCTTCATCGGCGGTGCCGAAGTGGATCGGTTCGGCAACCTGAATACCTCTTATGTGGGCGACCCGGCGAAGCCGAAGGTCAAGCTGCCGGGGAGCGGGGGAGGGGCCGACATCGCCATACTCAGCCGCCGCTGGGTGACGTTGATGAATCACGAGCGGCGACGGCTCGTCGATCGAGTCTCGTTCATCACCTCGCCCGGACATGGCGATGGCTCGCCCGGCTGGCGCGAGCGCAATGGGTTGCTGGGCGGCGGACCCACCGCCATCATCACGACCCTTTGCGTGTTCCGATTTCCCGAGGGCGGTGGTGAGGCATACCTCGACACAGTCCACCCGGGTCACACCGTGGACGAAGTTCGGGAGCAGACCGGCTGGACGCTGAAGGTCGGCCCTGAGGTGGGCGAGACCGCGCCGCCGACCGAGGCAGAGCTGTCCGCCATACGGAGCCGCCGCGGCGAGGCTTGACGGCCGGGATCTGCTCCTTCAACCCATCATCTGTGCAGGATTGGCTGTATCCACCGAGCCGGATGCGACCATCTGTGCCCGACTGGCTGAATCCCGGATTACAAACGCTTGACGTGGCAACTACCGATGTCTGACAGCGCTTCCTCATCGTGAGTGTCGACCCAACCGGGTCGATTACAAGCGAAGAGGAGACTCACATGAATCCGTTTGCAGCGCTCGCAGTCAAGACCATCGGTGGCGGCACGGCGGCCGCCCTGCTCAGCCTCGGCGTCGCCGGTGGCCTGGCGCAGGCCGCGTCACCGAACCCGATCCCGACCCCGGCGGCGTCCGCCAATCCGACCAAGCCCGATCCGCACAAGGACCGCCGGGCGATTCGCGTCGCCGTTCTCGAAGCGGAGGCCGATGTTCTTCATCTTTCGCCGGCTCAGCTGCGCGAGGACCTCAAGAAGGGCCAGAAAGTTTCCGACCTGGCCAAGGACCGAGGGATGAACAAGGACCAGTTCGCCGCCAAGCTCGCGGTGAGCGTCAAGCCCAGGCTCGAGACGCTGGTCGACAAGAAGGAGATCACGCAGGCCCAGGCCGACAAGGTGCTCGACCGCATCTCGAAGGGCTACATCCCGTTCTGGAACGGAATCCACCACAAAGCCGCTTCGACCACGCCGAGCAAGTAGTCCTTCGTCCCCGAGAGGGCTCTCTTCACGGAGAGCCCTCCTTCTTTGTTAGCGGCCGAGGAGCTTGGTGCGGACCTTGTTGCTCATCGCGATCTGCTTCCACTTGCGGCGTTCTTCGATTCGAATGCGCGCATCGCTGCGTGCCGCCACCGAGCGCAGCTCGCGCTGCAGCTTGCGATAGCTCTCGAGGCGCGCTTCATCAAGCTCGCCCTTTGCCATCGCGGCCTTGATCGCGCAGCCCGGTTCGCTGCGGTGCTCGCAATCACTGAACCGGCACTGCGCGGCGATCTCCTCGACGTCCTCGAAAAGGTTGGCGAGCCCATCCTTGCCCACCCACAGCTGCGCTTCGCGCAGCCCCGGGGTGTCGATGATCATGCCGCCCTCGGGCAGCTGGATCAGTTCGCGGTGGCTGGTCATGTGCCGACCTTCGCCGCTGCGATGCACGTCGCGAGTCTTCATCAGCTCCAGTCCGGTCATGCGGTTGATGAGGCTGGACTTGCCTGCGCCCGATGGGCCGAGAAGGACGCCGGTGCGGGCAGGCCGGAGCTGATCCGCCAGGGCCTCTACACCTTCGCCAGTGACGGCGCTGGTGACGAGTACCGGCGTGCCTGCAGCCGCAGACTCGAGCTCTAAGCGCAACTCCTCAGGAGAAGCCGCGATGTCTGATTTCGTCAGCACGACGACGGGCGCGGCGCCGCTCTGCCACGCCATCGTGAGGTAGCGCTCGATCCGCCGTGCGTTGACGTCCTGCGCCGACGCCACGATGAACGCGACGTCGACGTTGGCGGCAAGGACCTGTTCTTTCGTCTCTAAATGGGCGACCTTGCGCGAGAACTTCGTTCGGCGTTCCACGATGGCGTGGATCGCCGCCGCGGGATCGCGGTGTTTCAGGGCGACCCAGTCGCCGACCGCCGGCAGCGGGCCACCGTCGTTGCGCAGGTTTCGGCTGGGCACCGCACGAAGCGATGTCTCCCCGTCATGAACCAGATATTCCGCGCCGTAGTCGGCGAGGACGCGCGCGGGCACGAGTGCTTCTGCCTCGAACGGCGCGAAGCGTTCCGCGAACCAATCGTCCCAGCCCAACGACGCGAGCTGTGGAATGGTTTGAAAGGACAACTCGAATTCCTCCGGAGAAGACTGGCGGACATGTCGGTCCGCGGTCGGAGGACGGGCTCTAGAGAGCAGCTCCGGAGGCGGCCGACGGCCGGGAAACGTTCATCGCAAGCACAGCCATTCGGACATCACCTCCTAAGTTATTTTTGCGAGCAGCAGCCTACCACGATCCGTCCAGGTGGTTTACCGGCTCTTGAACTCCGGCTTGCGCTTCTCTTTGAACGCGGCGATCCCTTCGTCGGCATCCTCGGACACGAACACCCGCCCGATCGCCTCCCGCTCGATGGCGAGCCCGAGGTCGAGCGGCGCCCCGTAGCCCTGAGTGATGGCGAGCTTGGCGTGGCCGATGGCAACGCCTGGGCCGGCCGCGAGCTTGGACGCATATTCGATCGCGCCGTCGCGACAGGAGGCGGCGTCGGCAAAGAGCTTGTCGACGATGCCGATGTCCTTGGCGTCAGAAGGCCCCATGGTGGTCGCGTTGGCGATCAGGTCCATTCCCTTGGAAAGGCCGACGAGTCGCGGCAGCCGCTGGGTGCCACCAGACCCAGGGAAGAGGCCTAGGTTCACCTCCGGCAGGCCGATCTGGTAAGAGCCCTCGGCAGCGAACCGCAGGTCGCACGCAAGCGCCAGCTCGAGCCCGCCGCCGAGACAGTGTCCGGCGATGGCGGCGATGAATACGAGCGGCGTGTTCTCCATCTTTCGAAACGCCTCGTGAGCCATGAGGGCGGTCATGAACCTGGAACGTGGCGTACCGGCCGCAAAGGCGCCGACGTCCGCGCCGGCGGAGAAGAATTTCTCCGAGGCGCTGGTGACCACGACGGCTGATTTGATGCTCAGGTCTACGCGTGCATCGTCGATCGCGGCTGCGAACGATCGCAAGAACTCGTAGTCGTAGCTGTTGGCCGGGGGCCGGTCGAGCACGATGATTCCGACGCCGCCTTCTTTTTCCAGCCTTACCGACATGCCAGACCCTCCCAACGCCACAAAGCCGATGACGCCGATAATTGAAGCACTGACGAAATCCACGCGAAGAGGGGTGCCCGAATGGCGACGATGATCATCGAAGGCGAGAGGACGCGGGCTGCGTCCGGCAAGACGTACGAGGTCCGCAACCCGGCCACTGGTGAGGTCGTCGACGAGGTGCCGGCCGGGGGCGCGGCCGACGTCGACAAGGCCGCACAGGCGGCCGCCAAAGCCTTTCCAAGCTGGTCGAAGCTGGCTCCGGCCAAGCGCGCGGAGATCCTGCACAAGGCGGCCCGGCACATGCTCGGCAAAGTGGAGGAGATCGCGCCCATGCTGACCAAGGAGCAGGGCAAGACCCTGCTCGAGTCGAGGCTCGAGGCGCAGCGGTTCGGCGAGAACATCGCCTGGTTTGCCGACCTCGCTGACAAGATCCACGGCGAGCATGTCAGTCTTCCCGACACCACCACGTACGGCCTGGTCGTGCGCAGGCCGATTGGCGTCACCGGGGCGATCGTGCCCTGGAACTTCCCCCTCACCCTGGCGGCCAACAAGGTGGCGCCATCGATCGCTGCCGGCAACACCGTCGTCCTCAAGCCTGCCAGCACGACGCCGCTCGCGACGCTCGCCTGCATCGAGGCGTTGATCGAAGGCGGTCTCCCGGAAGGTGTCGTCAA
>VBHB01000198.1 GCA_005880315.1 Chloroflexota bacterium
TCGTCTTCGTGCTCGGGGCGACGACTCGGAACTCATCGGAGGCATCCCAAACCTGCGCTGGCATCCGGACGATGGTGATGGAATCGCCCGCCAGAGGGGTCGATTTCCGGCCAAAGCGCAAGAAAAGGGCGTTGACTTAACAGGGCTTAAATCGGGAGCCTAATTCCTACAATCCTTGGGCTGTGAGCTCGATGCAGCCTGGATCACCTCCGATCTCCCCCGACGGACGTTTCTGGTGGGACGGAAGCGCATGGCAACCTCTGTTCACGCCGGACGGCATGTTTCGCTGGAACGGCCAAGCGTGGACTCAGCTCACCGCGCCGTACGGCCCTGAAGCGGCGCCCGCGCCCGTCCCAATGGTCGCTGCCGTAGCTGCGGCGGCGCCAGTCTTGGTCGCACCCCAAGCACCAGTGCCGGTGGCTGCCCATGTGGAATACCGACCGGAGTGGCTGCCGGCGGCACCGCTGGCTCCACCGCCCGCCGTTGTCTCCGAGCCAGAGCCGGCTCCGGCCTGGGCGCCTCCGCCACGACAATCGAAGCTGCTCGTCTACTTTGTCGGAGCGCTGGTCGGTGCGCTTCTGCTTGGGGGCGGAGGCTGGGTCGTGCGGGAGCAACTGATGGCACACCAGGCAGACGGCGGATCGTTGGCGTCACCGACCCCGTTTGGATCGGACTATGAACGCGCCGACCGCTTCCTGAATACCGAGCTGGCGCCATCGATCAATGAGGTCGACAAAACGCTGCCGGCGCTGACGTCGAGCTGCACTGCAAAGCTGCCTCCCAGCTGCCGCGACGCCATCGCCGTCACCGATCAGAAGATGAGGGAAACCTCGAAAGTCATCGACAAGGGCGACATACCTCCGTGCATCGCCAACTCGGTGACCCAGTTCACGACAGATTGGTCGGCGATGGAAGCCGGCCTGGAGATGGCCCTGGGCGGATACACGTCCGGCAGCAACGAGCTCATCGCTCGCGGGCTCATCGCTTTCGGCACCGCCGCCAAACCCTTGAAGACCGACGCCGACGCCATGCAGAAAGCCGAGCTGACCTGCAAGCACTAGCCGTCGAGCGTCGCCCAACACAAACCTCAGGCTGATTGCCCTCCTCTGCGCGTTTTAGGTTTGACGAGGAGGTGAGGACGATGCCGGGGAAGCAACACTTGGCGAGCGTGAGCGACAAAGAGCAGCGGATGTACGAGCACATCAAAGAGAGTGAGCTCAAGCAGGGCCGCCCGACCAAGCGCGCGAAGGCGATCGCGGCGGCAACCGTCGTGAAGCATCACAACTCGAAACGCCACCCCAAGAACAAGTAGACTCGCGCCCCTGAATCAGGAACCGGTCGGGCGGTCCTCTAATCAGGACTCATTGCGACCGGATTGAGGAGGCCGTCGGCTGCGCTTAGCCCGCTCGCCGCCGCCCTCGCGTCCTTCTCTTGGATCGGAAGTTGCTCCAAGGGCTGGGAGGGCAGTTCATCGCCGCGCCGGACTGAGGCCGGCCGGCTCCCGAAGCCACTCAGGATTGTCTCGAGGATGGGCAGCGCGTGAAGGACCTGCTTCGACCTGATCAGCAGGTCCCATAGTGGCTCGAACTTCTTCCAACCTCCCGCATATGCCAGGTGTCGCAGTCTTGGCCTGAGCCCGGGTTTGGATGACGCTCCCCGCCAGATCGATCCCCACCGATAGAAGTCCTGGTACGCCCGCCAGTAGCCTGCTTCCAACTCTTGTGCCGTGAGCTTCTGAGGCTTGAAGACGACGTGGCGTGTATCGAACAGATCCCAGTCGTGGTGAAGCACCCTGTTCTCCGCGTCCATGCGCCGGTACAGGGCAGTGTCCGGGTACGGCGTCAGGATGTGGTACGTCGCGGTTTCGATGCCATGCTCGACGGCCCATTCCACAGTTCGATCGAACACGTCGGGCTCGTCGTGATCCATGCCGAACACGAAGCTGCCGTTGACCATCACGCCAAGTTCGTGGAGGCGCCGGATCGCCTGGGCGTAGTCCCGACCGATGTTCTGGTACTTCCGCTGATCCTGGAGGTTGGCCGAGTTGACGGTCTCGAAGCCGACGAACAAGCTGCGCAATCCTGCGCGCACCGCCTTCTCCAAGACGATCGGCTGCTCGAGCACGGACTTGACCGTGCCCGCGGCCTGCCAGAGCCGCCCCATTCCTGCCATCCCGTCGAACAGCGCCGTCGCAAAGTTGGGATTCCCGAATAAGTGATCGTCGAGAAAATAGAGATGACGTCCGGGCAATCGATCGATCTCCGCAAGGGCGCGATCCACCTCCATCGTGTAGAACTGCTTGCCCCCTTGAAAGAAGGCGACCTTGTAGCAAAAGTCGCACACGTGGGGGCAGCCGCGAGACACCACGATTGAGTTGGGTACCAGGTAAAGGTGTCGCTTGATCAAGTCGCGGCGGATTGGCGGGAGCGCCGCCAGGGTCCTATCCCGTGAAACGTAACGGGGCATCGGCACGCCACGTCTCAGGTCATCAAGGAACTGCGGCCACGTGTCTTCGCCTGGACCCATGAATATGTGGTCCGCGTGGGCGGCTGCCTCGTCGGGAAGCGAAGTGACATGCAGGCCGCCGAGCACCACCTTCGCTCCGCGCCGGCGATAGTGGTCGGCGAGCTCGTAAGACCGTCGAGCCGACGTGATGTAAACCTGGATGACTACGAGGTCGGGCTCATCGTCCAGCCGCAACTTTTCGACGTGCTCATCACAAATCGTGACGTCATCGTCGTCGCCAAGGTAGGCGGCAAGGGTGGCGAGGCCGAGCGGCGGGAAGAGCGAGTATTTGATCGGCCGAAAGAACGGGCTCGTGGCCTCGGTAAGGGCAGGCAAGATCATCTTGACTCTCATCGAGTGGGGCCCTCCCGGCTAGCCACGCTCTATCAACGGGAATCTCGTGGGAGAAGTTACAGCGCGCTCACCGCTTCGGCCCTTAGCCCCTCACTAGGACGACTTCGCCGCTGAGAGCCTCGGTAGCCCGCCGGCGTGCACCCGAGATGTCGGTGGAATGCTTTCGTGAAGCTCGACTCCGACTCGTAGCCGACGCTCTGCATCGCAGCGCTGACCGACAGGTGTTCCGCGTCCAACAGCTGCGCCGCACGAAGGATGCGGCATCTTGCCAGGTAGCGCATCGGCGATTCGCCGACACACATGGCGAAACGCTGAGCAAAGTTAGACCGTGACATTGCAACTGCGGATGCGAGCCGCGCCACCGTCCAGTGCTTCTGGGGCGACTCGTGGATGAGCTCTAGTGCTGCTCCCACGCGCGCGTCCTCAAGGCCATGGATCCAGGGCGCGGCCGCCCGCGAATCGACCGCCAGCTGCGCGCGCAGTACCTGCACGAGCAGCAGTCCGCAGAGAAGATCGGTCAACGCACCGGAGCCGGGGAGCGGCGCCGCCGACTCCGCGTCCGCCATCGCGACAAGGCCCTCGATCATTCCCGGGCCCGAGCCCGCGTTGACGTGGATCAGGTCCGGCAGCGCTCGCAGCAGAGGATGGCTGGTTTGGCGCTCGAGCTTGAAGAAGCCGCACAGCATCGTGGCGTGATCGCCGCCGCCGTCGATGCCGATCGACGGGAAACGTCCGGGAACGCAGTGCTGCATCAGTTCCGCGAACGAGGTTATCGGCACGCCCGTTTCGCTCATGAGCTCGTGGCGCTGGCCGCGCATCAGCACGGCCACGTCGCCGGCCGAGAGGCGGATCGTCCGGCCTTCCTCAGTCCGAAGCCATCCAGATCCCGAGAGAACGACATGGAAGACGGCGGCGCCGAACGATTCGAGGCCCAGGCCCCACGGCGCGGTCAGCTCGGCGCGGGCGATCAATGACCCGGACATCTGGATGCTTCGCAGCGCCACGCTCAACGGATCCACGGTGTAGTTCTACTCCTCGGCTGTCGCAGCGTCCAGTGCCATTTGTACTCACCCGGGTTAGAAGAGCTGGACGCTGGGACAGATCTTTCATCGCCCGAAGCATGGCCATCAATGCCCTCGGACCGTAGCCTGGCCTCACTCTCTAATCCCGAGGAGGACTTCGATGCCTAGATTTCTGGTCACCTATCACGGCAGCAACATGCCCCACGACGCGGAGTCCATGGCCAAGGCGCGCGACGCCTTCATGCATTGGGCGGGCAAGACGGGCTCGGCGCTGGTGGACCCAGGAGCGCCGATCGGCGCTTCGCGGACGATTTCCAGCAAAGGCACGAAAGACGGTCTCGCCGATGGGCCGTTCAACGGCTGGTCGGTGATCGAGGCCGACGACCTGAACGCCGCGGCGAAGCTGCTCTCGGACCATCCGTTCATCGGCCGCGGAGGGGAGCTGCAGATGAACGAGCCAGCTGCGGTCTAGCGCGATAGCAGCCGGTCAGAGGTCCGACACCTATCCCCAACGCATTCCGGTCCAAGCCGGAAACTGGTCGGGGAGGCGGGATTTGAACCCGTCGCGGGCGCGCTCAAAACCACCGGTATGTGTTCAGGCAGCGTGCACTGACCTGAATGAAAACACACTAATCCGCGTCCCGGATGAGGTCAGGGTTTGGGGTCAACGTCCCATTCAGGGCGGTAATAGGTGACGTCTTCGACATTGGCGCCACAGGATTCCGCTACCTCCTGATCGCTCCAGTCTGGATGCTCAGCCATCGTGCGGTAGATGTCCGTGTACTCAGCGGTGCTGCGAGCTGATTTCTCCCACTGACGGATCGAATCCGCATTCGTCTCGGGATCTCCCCATACGCCTTCTCGCAATTCCCGCAAGCCGTGACGGGTGAGCACGCCGACTAGCTGCTCTGAAAGATTGGGAGCGACCTCAATCACAGTCGACATGCCGATCTCGCCAATCTCAGCTCGGAAATGGACACGTACGCCCAGAGCTCTAAGCTCCGCCACCACTGGCGCATCCATCCTGACGAGAACGAAAATCTCGCTCAACTGCTCAGTCTCGACCATTGGAGTGTAGGCATAAACTCTGCCGTGACCATTCCCCATCCTGGTCGGCATTGCCTCGATCCTAATGCTGGCCGCGTGCGATACGGGCGCTGGCTACGGATACCAGTCCGTCTCCTGGCGTGTCGGTCGCGTCGGCGTCGCGCCTGACGGCGCCGTCACTGACTACCGGGCCGGGACCGGCCGACCCGTGCTATGTCGCGGGCGTGACGAACTGCACGCTCAATCCGGCCGTGACTCAGGCGACAATCGCCACGACGATTTGTGTCAGCGGATGGA
>VBHB01000182.1 GCA_005880315.1 Chloroflexota bacterium
GCTGAAAGAGACGATCGAGGCGGGCGACCATTGGATACTCATCGGCACTGTGGTCGAGGGCGCTCACACCGAAGGGGTGTCGCCGATGATCTTCAGCCGCCGCGGATATTTCGGACTGTGACCGTAACAACCCGCTGGCGCCAAACGTGCGTAATTTCCCGCGCGGACACGCACGGGTGACGCCAAACGTGCGGAATCCGCGATGTCAAAGCGTCGGGGAGGGCCAGGACGGGACGATCTGGGTGATGCCGGCCGAAAGGATCGCGAGCTTGTTGGTCAGCAGCAGCAGGCCCATCGCGAGCAGCACTGCCGCCGAAACGAGGTCGATCGCCCGGCGGTGGTTGTTGATCAGGCGAACCAGCGGGCGCGCGCTTTCCAGCGCGAAAGCTAGAACTATGAAAGGGACGCCCAGGCCCAGGCAGTAGGCGACCATCAGGACCACGCCCTGCGCGGTCGTCCCCGCCGTGACCGCCGAGCTGAGGACCGCACCCAACGTCACGCCGATGCAGGGCGTCCAGCCACTCGCGAACCCCATGCCGAGCAAGAACCCCCCGGTCACCCCGCCTTTCGACGGGGCGCGGTCGACGACGCGGTACTCGCGATCGAGGAACGGAATCTTGATCAGCCCTGCCACGTGCAGCGCCATCGCGATCACGAGCACGCCCGCGACGACGGGAACGTAGGCGCGAATCGGTTGCACGGCGAGCGAGAACACATAGAAGAAAAGGATGAAGATGACCGAGAGGCCCGCCACGAACGCGAGCCCGGCGGTCGCCACCGAAGGCGATGACGAGACGCTTGGAGTCGCGGCCGGGCCGATCGCGGTCACCGCCGCCGGCTGCGCCGCCCGTGCCCCGAGGTAGGCGAGGTACGCCGGCACCAGCGGGAGCACGCACGGCGATACGAACGAGGCCAGACCGGCGAGCACGGCCAGCGCCGGGCTGATTCCTTCGAGGCCGCTCGCTAGGAAGACCACGCCGCGCCCGGCTGCACTGGGCTCGCCTTGCGGGCCACCTCAACGATCGCGTCGGAGATCTCGCGCCAATACCGCACGGGTATGTTGTGGCCCATCCCTTCCAGCTCGAGCAGGTGCGCTCCGGGAATCGCGGCCGCGATCCGGCGGCCGTTGTCGACCGGCAGCAATGCGTCGTCGAGGCCATGAATGACGAGCGCCGGCACCGTCACCTCTGGCAGCCGTCCCAACCTGGATGGCGCCGCCATGCTCGCAATCAGCTGCCTGCCCATCCCGTCGGGGTAATACGATCGGTCGTACAGGCGCTCAGCGCGGCGTCGCTCGTACTCCTCGTCGAACGGATTGTCGGGTCCCGTAAGAATCCGTCGATTGGCGATGGCATGCGCAATCCGCTCTTCTCGCGTCGGCCCCGGCACCCTTGTAAAGATCTGCGAGGCCTCCGGCCTGGGACGGACGCCGTCCTTACCGCTGGGCCCGGACATGATCAAGGTCAGCGAGAGCACGCGCGATGGATGGTTGAGCGCGATCAGCTGGCTGATGTAACCGCCCATCGACGCACCCACGATGTGGCTCGCCCCGATTCCAAGCGCCTGCAGCAGGCCTACCGCGTCATCGGCCATGTCTTCCAGCTGGTAGGCGGGCTTCGGGTTGCCCGCCTGCGCGGCGACCAGGTCCGGCGGCCCCGCCTCCTCGATCTTCGTCGAGAGACCGGCGTCGCGATTGTCGAAGCGGATGACATGGAAACCGTTGCCGGCCAGCCGCTCGCACAATCCCTCGTCCCACGTGATCATCTGCGCGCCGAGACCGCTTACGAGTAGAAGCGGCGCCGCCGCGGGGTCCCCAAACGTCTGGTACTCGAGATCGATCCCGTTGGCTCGTACTTGCGGCATCGGGGCAATCGTATGACTACGTGGAAGTCTGCAACCCTGGCACAGCGCTCGCCTTGCGGGCCGTCTCGACGATCGCGCCGATGACCCGCGGCCAGACGCGCCTCGGCAGGTCGTGGCCCATGCCCTCGAGCTCGAGCATGCGAGCGCCGGGCACAGCCGCGGCCACCAGCCGGCCGTTCTCGATCGGCACCAGCACGTCCTCGTCGCCGTGGACCACCAGCGTGGGCACTCGAATCGCGCGCAATCGCTCGAGCCGATCGTCCGCGGCCAGGATCGCCACCAGCTGCCGGCCGGTGCCCGCCGGGTAGTAGGTCCGGTGAACGGCGCGCTCCGCCTTCGCGCGCTCCCACACCCGATCAAATGGATCAGCGGAACCCACCAGCTCGCTGCGGGCCCACATCGAAAGCTCGATGCTCTCCTCGGGCGTCGACGCGGGCCTGGCCAGCAGGACGGCGCTGCCTTCCGGCGTCGGAGGGACACCCTCGCGCCAGCTCGGGCCGGACATGATCGACGTCAGCGAAAGCGCACGCTCCGGGTGGTTGATCGCGATCAGCTGCGCGATGAAGCCTCCCATCGACGCTCCGACGATGTGCGCTGCATGGAGGCCAAGCGCGTCGAGCAGGCCGGCGGAATCCGCGGCCATGTCGTCGAGGCGATACGCCGGCTTGGGGTTGCCGGCCAATGCGGCCGCCATGTCCGGCGGGCCTGCGGCATCAAGGTGCGTGGAGAGACCCGCATCGCGATTGTCGAAGCGGATCACATGGAAATCCCTACTGGCGAGCTCGGCACAGAAGTCGTCATCCCACGTGATCAGCTGGGATCCCAGGCCGGCGACGAGAAGGATGGGCGGGTCGTTCGGACTGCCGAGACCTTCATATTCGATGTCGATCCCGTTGGCTCGTGCCCGAGGCATCGGCCAAATCGTATGCCACTCCAGAACTCGCTACCGTTATGGGCCGTGGCCAGGATGCTGCCCACTCGGGCTGAGGCGGACAAGCGGTTCACGTGGGACGCCGAGAGCGTCTTCGCCGACGAAGCCGCGTGGGAAGCAGCCGTCGAGACCGTGCTCGGCCGGCTGCCCGACCTGTCCGAGTTCAAAGGCCACCTGGGCGACTCGCCCGACGCGCTCGCCGACTGGTTTGACGCGACCGAGCGCGTGCAGCGCCTGTTCGGCAAGGTGACGGTCTACACAACCATGTCGTACTCGGTCGACGTCAACGACCAGGCCGCCGTCGCCCGGACCGATCGCACGCGTACCGCCGCCGCGCGGCTCGGCGCCGCGATGTCGTTCGCCATGCCGGAGATGATCGCGATCGGCTTTCCGAAGCTTCGCGAGTGGGTCGCCGCCAATCCCCGTCTCGCTCATCTCGGGCATTACTTCGACCGCCTGGAGAAGCTGCAGGGCCACATCAGGTCGTCCGAGGTGGAGGAGATCCTGACCCAGGTCTCCGACCCGATCGCGAGCGCTGTCTCAGCACATAGCGTGCTGGCCAACGCTGACATGAAATTTCCGCCCGCGGTCGGCGTCGAGGGCGCGGAGGAGGTGGCGCAGGGCACCATCGGCGCGCTCCTGACCAGCCCCGACCCCGCCATCCGTAAGAGCGCGTACGAGAGCTACGCCGACGAGCACCTCGCGCTGCAGAACACGATGGCCACGAGCCTCGCGGCGGGCATCAAGCGGGATGTGTTCTATGCGCGCGCCCGCGGCTACCCGTCCTCTTTACATGCCGCCCTCGAACCGGCATTCATTCCGCTCGACGTCTTTCACAACATCATTCAGGCGTTCCGCGACAACGTCGGCACGTGGCATCGGTACTGGCGGCTGCGTCGTAAGGCCCTCGGGATGCAGACGCTGAAGGCGCACGACACCCGGGCACCGCTTCAGGACTTCAGGCTCGACGTGCCCTACGAGCAAGCAGTCGATTGGATCGCCGCCGGAGTGGCGCCGCTCGGAGACGAGTACGTGACGATCCTCCGCAAAGGCGCGCTCGAGGAGCGCTGGGTCGACGTCTACCCGAACAAGGGCAAGCGCATGGGGGCCTTCTCAACGGGGGTCCCGGACACGCGCCCGTTCATCTTCATGAGCTACAACGACGACATCTACGCCATGAGCACGCTGGCCCACGAGCTCGGCCACTCGATGCACTCGCATTACGCTCGCAAGACGCAGCCGTTCGTGTACTCGAACTACGGGTTGTTCCAGGCCGAGGTCGCTTCGAACATGCACCAGGCGCTCACGCGGCGATTTCTCCTAGACACCCAGCACGATCCTCGCTTTCAGGTCGCGGTCCTCGAAGAGGCGATGGCCAACTTCTACCGGTACTTCTTCATCATGCCGACGCTCGCGCGGCTCGAGCTCGAGCTGCACGAGCAGGTCGAGCGTGGCGTTCCCATCACCGCCGCCTATCTCACCAACCTCACCGCCGATCTCATGAGCGAGGTGTACGGCGACGAGGTCGACATCAGCGGCGCCGACCGCGAACGGGCCGGTTCGACGTGGGCGCAGTTCCACACCCACCTGTACAGCAACTTCTACGTCTACCAGTACGCGACCGGCATCGCCGGCGCCCACCACCTGGCGAGCAGGGTCGCGGCCGGCGACAAGAAAGCCGCCGAGTCGTACGTGGCGTTCCTCAAGAGCGGTGGCTCGCGTTACCCGCTGGAGGGTTTGAAGCTGGCCGGCGTGGACATGTCGTCGACAGAGCCCGTGCGGTCCGCGTTCGAAGCGCTGAGCGATACGGTGACGCGGCTCGAGGAATTACTGGCCGGTTAGCGGAGAGTGATCCGGTAGGGATTGCTGTCCCGGCGCTCGAAACCCATCCGCTCGTACAGGCGGTTGGCGGCCTCGCGGGTGCGAGCGGTCTGGAGCTCGACGATGCTGGCGCCGCGGCTGCGCGCGACCTCGATGCACCCGTTGACGAGCGCTTCCCCCACCCCGCGACCTCGCGCCGACTCGTCGACGACCACGTCTTCGATGCGCGACTCGAACCTGATGGAGGTCGGGTAGACGATCACCATGGCGGTGCCGACGATCTCGGCGCCGTCGCGCGCGATCAGCAGGGTGGCCGCCGGGTCGGCGAGCAGCACACGGAGGTGCTCGGCGGTGGGCACCGGGAGCGCGGGGTTGAGCTGAGGGATGAGCCTTCCGAGGGCCTCCACCAGCTCTGGGGTCACCTCGGCCGGCTTCTCGATGTGCAACTAGACCTCAGGCCCGCCGGCGGCGTGGATCTGGTTGGCGATGTCCTTGAGCTCACCGGGCTCTTCGCTCGCGGGGTCGCCGCCGCGGCCCATCGCCGCCGCGGCCAACAGCTTGCCCCGGCGAAAGTAGCGAACTATGAAGTCGCGATCCGAAAGCGAGCCTTCAACGGTGGTGGTTTCCCACGTCGCGGCGAAACCGACGTATTCAAGGGTTTGGTCGTACTGGTCGCTCCAGAAGGAGTGGACGTAGTCGTACGGCACGCCTTGATCCAGGAGCGACGCCGCGGCCGATCGCCCCTGCATTTCGGCGTTGTTGTAGTGCTCAACCCGTATGCGTCCAAACAGCGGGTGAGCGTGGTCTGCGATGTCTCCGGCGGCATAGACGTCAGGAAGGCTCGTCCGGCAATACTCGTCGACTTCGACCCCGTTCGAGATCCTCGCGCCGGCCGCCCGCAGGAGATCGACATCGGGGTCGATACCGATCCCGGCGACTACGAAGTCGCATTCAAACTGCCGGCCCGACCTGGTCACGACGCGCTCGACTCGCCGGCCGCCCTCGATCCGCTCGACGCCATCACCCAGCTCGAGCTGAACTCCATGCGATCGATGGAGTGCGGCGATGACGCCGCCCACCTCGAGCCCGAGCACGCGTGCCAGCGGGGCCGGCCCCGGGTCGATTGCGGTCACATCGACTCCAAGCATGCGCAGCGACGCCGCCACTTCGCAGCCGATGAAACCGAGACCGATCACGACGGCTCGGGCTCCGGGGCGAGCCGCAGCCTGGATTCGCTTGGAGTCTTCCACCGTGCGGAGGTCGAAGACGCCTTCCCGCTCTGCGCCTGGGAACCGCAGGTGACGCTTGCGCCCACCGGTGGCGAAGAGAGCCCGGTCGTAAGAAATGACCTCGTCGCCGTCGAGGCGAATCCGCTTGGCGTCCGCTTCGAGCTTGACGGCCGTCCTGCCGAGCAGGAGTTCGATTCCGAGGCGCTCGTATGCCTCGCGGGGCGCCACGAACGCGTCTTCAAACGGCTCGCTGCCGCGCAGAAACCCTTTGGAAAGCGGGGGGCGCTGATAGGGCAGATGCGCCTCTCTGCCGATCAGGGTCACGTGAGCATCAGGGGCGCGGCGGCCCACTTCGAGCGCCGCGTTGGCGCCGGCCAAGCCTGCCCCAACGATTACGACCGACAAGGTGTCAGCCATGCGCCGGCGGATCGATCCGAATGTTGGCGCCGGTCAGCGGGGCGGAGTCGGATGACGCGAGCCAGGCGATGACCCGAGCCACCTCCTCAGGCGTCAGCGGGTCCTGGCTGAGCCCCGCAAGGCGCCCCATCTCGGTGGCGACGCTAGCGGGGCTGACGGCATTGACGCGAATCCCCAGGGGCCGGCCCTCGACGGCCAGGGCCTCGGTCAAGCCCGCCAATCCCGACTTCGCCGCCACATACGCGGACATCTTCGGAAACTTGTCGGTCCCTGAGATGCCCGACAGGCTGCTCACGTTCACGATCGTGCCGCCGGGGCCCATGAGACGGAACGCGGCTCGGGAGCAGAGGAACGCACCCCTCAGACCAACGCGAACCACCTCGTCCCACGTCTCGACCTTCATATCGACTATCGGGGCGAGGTCGAGGATCGCGGCATTGTTCACGAGAACGTCGAGCCGCTCCAGCCGGCCGAAGAATCGCTCGACCGAGGCCTCGTCGCCCGCGTCGTAGCCCGACGTCCGACTGAGGTCGCGACAGCTGTAGCCGCGAGCCGTCATCTCTTTGATGACGGCCGCCCCTATTCCTCGGGATCCGCCGGTGACGACCGCGATCAACCGGCCACAGCCGCCAGGGCGGCTTCATAAGCATCGAGCGATGCGTCCAACCCGAGGCGGTTCACAGCGGATGCGCGAACGGCCACGCGATCGAGCTTGGTGGCAGCCTGGGCAGCCTCCGCCAAAGCTTTGACGTCACCAGGTTCGCAGAGGAAGCCGGATACTCCCGGTTCGACGATCTCGACCAATCCTCCTCGAGCGTATCCGGCGACCGGGCATCCTGCCATCTGGGCTTCGGCGCCGACCAACCCAAAAGGCTCGTCCCAGTGAACGGGCAGAAGGGTGACCGACGCTCCAGACATCAACCGCCACAACTGGGATCTCGGCTGCGGCGGCAGCACGACCGCCGCGCTCAGGTCGGGCTGGTAGCCAGGGTCGTAAGGCACACCTACCACGACCGGTCTCAAACCGATGGCGCGGGCAGCCGCGATCCCGTCTTCGAATCCCTTCTCGGGCGATAGCCGCCCGGCCATCAGAGCGTCGCCCTGGATCGGAATCTCCTCGACCGGGAAGACGGGAACTCCGTTGCGGAGGACGCCGACCTGACCGGCCCCCACCGCCGCCCAGGTCCGCCGGCACGACTCGGACACCGTGGCAAAGGCGGCCCGACTCCGGAGCACCTGGTCGAGGACGCGTCTCGAGATCGGTGGCAGATGGAGGGTATGAAGCACTGGCAGGCCACCAGACAATTCAATTGCCTCCGCATCAAAGGCGTGCTGGGACACGACGTCAGCACCCCGCCGGCGAAGCTCCTCGAAGAGGACCTCGAAGGCGCGCCTCACCGCCGGCGATGGAGCGGGCTCGTCTTTTGATCCGGGCATCATCAGCGCCAGGTTCGCTCCCGGAGCAACCGGAATCTCGATGAGCTCAACTCCAAGCACCTCAGAACCGCTGGCGCAATAGAGGAGAACCTCGTGGCCGCGCTGGACGAGACCGGTCGCCAGGTCGCAAAGGAATGCCTGCGCACCGCCAAGCTGAGCGGGTTGGAGCGGAGTCACCGGCGAAGCTACGACCGCGATCTTCAGGGGCGTGAGAAATGAAGCTCGATCGTCATCCGCGTTCTACCTCAACGACGTTGTTTTCGGTCTCTTTCAAACGGATCTTTTCCAGGCGAGCGGATGAGAGATTGCCTTCGAGGCGATGCCAGATTGCCAACGCGACGTTTTCGGTGGTCGGCAGACAACCCTGGAGCCACGGCACATCGCGGTTCAGATGCCGATGGTCGACATCGTGGATCACCAGCTCCTTCACGATGCGGTCGACCTCCCGCAGATTGATGACCATGCCGGTGTTCACATCCACGGATCCGCTCACGGTCACCTCGAGGTCGTAGTTGTGGCCGTGGTCCCCCGAGCATGCCCCGAACACCTCACGATTGCGGGCGTCGTCCCACTCTGGCTTGGCAAGGATGTGACCGGCCGCGAAGGTCAATCTCCTGGTTACGTGGACGGCCGGCGGCTGGCTCATGCCCATATGAGTTAAACGATATAAAGATGGATTACTTCCAGGCCGCTTCCGCCGCTCCGCCGGGCTGGCGGAGATACACCCTCGAAGATGTCGCGCGGTTGCCAAACCAGTACCTCGCAACCGTCCCCGTCGCCGAACGAGAAGCGGCCGAGCGCGGCGATGCTGAGGCGGCCGAGCGGCTCCGTCGAGCCCTTTTCTGGCCGATGGTTTACGAGCTCGAGCCGCAACTCTGGGACGCCGTCAGCCAGGCCGAGCCGATTCATCCGGGTATTCTCGCCAAGCTCGAGGTCGAAGGGCGGCGGGTTCTCGAGGTGGCCGCAGGCAGCGGCCGGCTCACCGTTTACCTGTGCCCGCGAGCAGATGAGCTCGTTTGCGTAGAACCTTCCGCAGGGCTGCGACGCATCCTCGTCACGCGATGCCCGAGCGCCGACATACGCGCTGGATTCGCGCAGGCGCTCCCGGTCGAAGATGGTTGGGCGGAGCTGACGGTATGTTGCGCCAGCATTCAGCCCGATCCCCGGGTGGTGCTCGAGCTCGAGCGGGTGACTGCGCCCGACGGCATACTCATGCTGATCAGTCCTGAGAATCCAGACTGGTTCCAGGCGCGCGGGTGGGAGCGGCTCACCTTCGATCCGTCTGACGTCGTCCTCAACCCGCACGACCCCGAGCTCGAAAAGATCGTCGGGCCGCTCGACCCGCCTCACGAGCTCGTGTGGCGCGAGCGGCGCCACCGGCGGTGACTGCGGAGCCATTCGGGCACTTTTGGTCGTATCACCGACAGTTGGGTCCGCCATTCCTGCACGGTTGTCGCGGTCGACGAGGTTACAGAACCAGCCTCAGCAGGGCGGCGGTCGCCGCGCCTGACGCGACCACGACCAGGAACGGCGCCCTCAGCAGGACCGCCACGCCGGCGACCGCGATGGCAACGGCGCGCACATCCAGCACCAGGCGGTGGCCCGTCGAGAACGTGAGGATCGCGATGAGCGCCGAGAGCAACGCGACTGGCATCAGCGGGACTGTGCGTTGGATGCGGGGATCCTGCAGCCACGCCTGCGGCAAAAAGACGCCGGCGAGCTTCAGGCCGTAGCAAGCCGCGCACGCCACCAGCAATCCTGGCCAGATCATCAGTGCGACTCCCGACGGAATACGCCGAGAAGCACTACGAGGGTGGCCACGATCAATAGAGGGATGCCGGCGGGGACGAACGGAACCACGGCCAGCGCCACCACGCCGGCGCCCAGGGCGATGGCCATGGGCTCCCGCGCCCGAAGGCGCGGCGCCACCAGCGCGAGAAAGGCCGCAGGCGGTGCCGCGTCGAATCCCAGGACCTTGGGGTCGGGCAGGACATGGGTGGCCAGCGCGCCCGCGAGAGTGCCCAGGTTCCACAGCGTGAACAGGGCGAGGCCGGTGGCCCAGAACGCGAAGCGTGAGTCCGGCGGCGACTCACGCGCGATCGCCATGGCCGTGGTCTCGTCGATGACGAAGTGGGCGGCGAGCACGCGCCGGAGCCCGCGGATGCCCAGCAGGGACGACAACCGCACGCCGTAGAGCGCGTTTCGCGTGCCGAGCAACGCCGCGGTCGCCGCTCCGGCCCAAACGCTGCCTCCCGCTCCGATCACCCCGACCATCGCGAACTGCGATGCGCCCGTGAACATGAGCATCGAGAGTTCGACTGTCTGGAGAAGGCTCAGCCCCGCCGTGGTCGAGATGGCGCCGAACGAGAGCGCGTATGCGCCCGAGGCGATGCCGATGCCAAGGGCGTCCCGCACGATCGCCGAACGGGACTCAACAGCCGGTCGAGCCGAAGCCATCCGCAGAAGTTACCGCGCGGATGGATTCGGTTCTGGGTTACTTCGTCGTGATCGCCTCGCCGGAAGCGGACATGACCCACCAGAGGCCGCCGAAGCCGTTGATCCCCTGGCCCGTAGTGTCGCCGGCCTTCTTGTCTTTGATGAAGTAGTAGAGCGGGTGGCCGGCGTAGGTGACCTCGACCTTGCCGTCCGTGCGCGTGGTGGTACCGAGCTTGGACTTGTCGGCGCCGGTTCCAGCCTGCGGGGCTCCGTTGGTGAGGACCGGCGGCCAGATGTTGGCGCACGAGGTGTAGCAGGTGGACGCCGTTCCGGTATCGGCCACGAACAGGTAG
Organism: Chloroflexota bacterium; assembly: GCA_005880315.1. Taxonomy (GTDB): domain Bacteria; phylum Chloroflexota; class Dormibacteria; order Dormibacterales; family Dormibacteraceae; genus UBA10449. Next base: position 10,488 of record VBHB01000182.1, read on the forward strand.
ACGGTAATGCCTTTGCCATCGACCAGGATCGAGCCCAGCTTGGCGTCGTTCGCCACCGCGATCGTGGTCCCGGTCGCGGCCGGGCTCGGGGTCGACGCCGCGCTCGGCGCGGGAGAGCTGCCACAAGCAACCAGCAAAGCGAGGCCAACCACGGTGACGCTGAGGGTTTGTAACGATTTCACGTAACCCGATACCGGGTGTGGTTACGTGGCTACTCCGGGGTTACATACGCCGCGCTCAGGCCGCCGTCGACGAGAAACGTCGATCCGTTGACGTAGCTCGATTCGTCGCTGGCCAGGAACAGGGCTGCGTTGGCGATCTCGCGAGCCTTGGCCAGCCGCCCCATCGGCAGATGCACGCGACGGCGCTCGTAAGCCCCCGGTGTCTCCCCGAACAGCCGCATCAAGAGCGGGGTCTCAACCGGGCCCGGGCACAGCGCGTTGACGCGGATGCCCTGGCGCGCGAACTGCACCGCGAGCTCGCGGCTCATGGAGAGCACGGCGCCCTTCGACGCCGTGTAGGCGATCTGTGAGGTCGCTGCGCCCACCAGGGCCACGAAAGAGGCGACGTTGATGACCGATCCGCCGCCGGACTGCAGCAGGTAAGGAATTCCGTACTTGCAGCAGAGATACACGCCCTTGGCGTTGACCGCCTGCACCCGATCCCACGCGTCCGGCTCGGTGACCAGGATGGAGTCGTCGTCCGCGGGCATGATGCCGGCGTTGTTGTAGAGGACGTCGATGCGGCCATACCGCTTGTCGGTTTCCGCGTACATCGCCTGCACGCTCTTGGGATCGCTCACGTCGGCCTTGAAGAAAAACGCCTCCTTGCATTCAGCGGCGGTCTTCTCCCCCGCCTCCACGCCCATGTCGGCGACGCAGACCTTGGCCCCTTCGTTCGAGAAGAGGATCGCCGCCTCGCGGCCGATGCCGCCGGCCGCGCCCGTGATCACCGCGACCTTGCCCTCGAGCCTCCCCATCACCCGTCCGTTGAGATGAACACGTTTTTGACGTCCGAGTAGCCGTCCATCGCGTGCATGCCGAGCTCGCGGCCGAAACCCGACTGCTTTGTGCCGCCGAACGGCGTGGTGACGCGGACCGAGCTGTTGGAGTTGATAGATAGGACGCCCGCCTCGATCGCGCGGGCCATGCGCAGAGCGCGCGCGGAATCACGGGTCCACACCGAGCCGGACAGGCCGTACGGCGTGTCGTTGGCGAGGCGCACGGCCTCAGCCTCGTCGGCGAAGGGGATGACGGCAGCCACCGGCCCGAACACCTCCTCGCGCGCGACGCGATCGCTGTTCTTTGCCTCGACCAGCGTGGGCGGAAACCAGAAACCGGGGCCGCTCGGTGCCGAAGCCCGGAACAAGGGCGTGCCCTCGACGAACGACGCGACCTTGTCGCGATGGCTCGAGGAGATCAGCGGTCCCATCTCGGTGTTCGAGTCTTCGGGGTTGCCGACGCGAAACCGCGTGGTCGCGTCGACGAGCAGCTTGACGAAGCGGTCGTACACCGATCGCTCGACGAAAATGCGCGAGCGCGCACAGCAGTCCTGGCCCGCGTTGCCGAACACCGCCGAGGGAGCCGCGGCCGCAGCCTTCTCGAGGTCGGCGTCCGCAAAGATCACGTTGGCCGACTTCCCGCCGAGCTCGAGCGTGACGCGCTTGACCGTGCTGGCCGCGCCTTCCATGACCCGGCTGCCGACCTCGGTCGAACCTGTGAAGCCGATCTTGGCGACGTCAGGGTGGGCGATCAAGCGCTCTCCGACCACGGAGCCTGGGCCGACCACCACGTTGAGCACGCCTTCGGGCAGGCCGGCCGCGAGCGCGAGCTCCGCGAAGCGAAGTGCGGTGAGCGGTGTGAGCTCGGCGGGCTTGAGGACGACGGTGTTGCCGCACGCGAGCGCAGGGCCGAGCTTCCAGCTCGCGAGCATGAGCGGAAAGTTCCAGGGCACGATGAGGCCGACGACGCCGAGTGGCTCGCGGAATGTCATGTCCACGCCACCGGCCACCGGGATCGTCTCGCCGTAGTGCTTCTCGACCGCGCCCGAATAGAAGTGGAAGACGTCGGCGACCATGCCCATCTCCCACCGCGAATCTCCGATGGGCTTGCCGACGTTGGCGGTCTCCAGGCGCGCCAGCTCTTCGGCGTGCTCTTCGATCTTCACGGCGATTCGCCGCATCAGGCGCGCGCGGTCGGCCGGCTTCGTCGCGCGCCACGCCGGGAACGCGGCCTTGCCCTTGGCCACCGCGCTGTTCGTCTCATCGATGCCGGCGCGATCGAGTCTGATGATCGGCTGCTCGGTGGCCGGGTTCAAAACCTCCAGGATGTTAAGAGGCTCGGCCACCGTCATCCCCGCTCGAACAGCCTCTCGCGCTCGTAGCCGGTGACGACCTTGTCGAATTGCGCCTGCTCGGTGCGCGCGTAGTTGAGGTAGTGGTCGACCACATCGTCACCGAAGGCCTGGCGCGCCATCTTTCCCTTCTCGAGCTCCGTGATGGCGTCGCGCAGCGCGTGCGGGAATCGCTGCACGTCCGATTCGTACGCGTTGCCCGTGAAGGCCGGCGGCAGCTCCAGCTTTTGCTCGATTCCGTGCAGGCCGGCCGCCAGCAGCGCGGCGAACGTCAGGTAAGGGTTGACGTCGGCGCCGGGTATGCGCGTCTCCGTGCGCAGGTGCTGCCCATGGCCGACGATGCGAAACCCACATGTGCGGTTGTCATGGCCCCACGCAAGCGTGGTCGGTGCCCACGTCCCCGCCGCGTAGCGCTTGTACGAGTTGATGTTTGGCGCGAGGAAGATCGCGAGCTCCGACGCACAGGCGATGTGGCCGGCCAGGTAGTGCCGGAATGTTTCCGACTCGCCATCGAAGGTGTTACGGCTGTCCTTCCAGAGGCTTGAATGAACGTGGCACGAGCTTCCGATCCAACGGTGGTCGGGCTTGGCCATGAAAGTCACCGAGCAGCCGTGCTGGTGGGCCATCTCTTTGATGCCGTTCTTGTAGATGACGTGGTTGTCGGCCATCGTCAACGCGTCGGCGAAATGGAAGTTGATCTCCTGCTGTCCCGGCCATGCCTCGCCCTTCGAGCTCTCGACGCGGATGCCGGCCGCCTTCATCCCGTTGCGCACCGCGCGAATGAACGGTTCGTCGTAGGTGGTGGCGAGGACGTGATAGTCGAGGTTGTAAGGGACCGAGGGCGTGAGGTCGTTGTAGCCCTTGGCATGCGCCTCGGCGAACGTCTCCTTGAGCAGGTAGAACTCCAGCTCGGAGCCGAACATGGGCTCGAAGCCGAGCTTCCTCGCGCGCTCGATCTGCGCGCGGAGAACCTGGCGCGGAGACGCGGTGACCGGAGCGCGGTCGTGCCACGCCACGTCGCTCAGCACCAGCGCTGTCGATTCGAGCCACGGAACCAGGCGCAGGGTCTTGAAGTCGGGCAGCAGGTCGAAGTCGCCGTAGCCACGTTCCCAGCTCGCCATCGCGTACCCGGGCACCGGGTCCATGTCCATGTCGACCGTGAGCAGGTAGTTGCAGCCCTCGGTCGGCTCGCCGTGCGCGGCGGACTCCACGAAGTATTCCCCGTCGACGCGCTTGCCCATGAGCCTTCCCTGCATGTCGGTGAAGGCGACGACGACGGTATCGATCTTGCCGGCCTTGACGTCGGCGGCCAGCTGCTCCTTCGTCAGCAAGGCGTCACCGTGAGGACTTGCTGTGGCGGCCTCTTGCCCTGGCGACGAAACGCTCGAACAGCGCCTTGGCCCAGGGCAGGTCTGTCGTGAGCTCCTCGGGGTGGCATTGCACTGCAACGATAAGGCCGTCGTCGGATTCCACTCCTTCGACCGTGCCGTCGTCGCCCTTTGCCGTCTGCAGCAGGCCCGGGGCGAGGCTCTTCACCGCCTGGTGGTGGAGGCTGTTGACCCGGATCCTGTGCTCGCCGGCGGCTCTCCCAAGCTCCGAGGACGGATCGACCTCGATGGTATGCGCGAGGTGGGTCCGGCCGATCGCGCGCGCGTCGTGGTCTTCGAGGTGCTGCACCAGCGAGCCGCCCATGGCGACGTTGATCACCTGCTGGCCGCGGCAGATCCCCAGCACCGGCAGCCCGCGTTCGCGCGCCTGGCGGAAGAGCGACAGCTCGGTTTCGTCGAGCTCGGGGTCGGTCTCGCCGAGGTTCTCGTCCCGCCGCTCGCCATAAAAGGAAGGATCGACGTCCCAGCCTCCGGGCAGCAGCAGCCCATCGAGCTCTGGGAGCTTCTTCGTGCCCGGCACCAGGTCGACGGGCTCCGCGCCCGCGGCCAGGACCGCCCGGCGGTAGGGCCCGAAGTACTCCAGGCCCCGCCGCGGGTGCACCGTGATCCCTATCCGGGGCTTGGGGGCCACGACCTGAACGATCAGTCCCCGGTGGCGCCGGCCGCCGCCACCGTGCCCACCGCTTCGAGCTCAGCCTCGATCTTGGCCAGCTCCTCAACGCTCCCTTGAACCTTCGGTCCCTTGAACCAGTTCTTCGCGGACAGGAACCAGTACCCGCCCGCATAGATCACCACGGCCGCAACTGCGACGGGTGCGTAGTTGAAGGTCGAAAGGAATGTCGGCAGCGTGGTGCCAGGCTGGACCTGAGGCAGAACGAAGAGTATCGAGATGAATGCAATCCAGATCACCGCGATCCAGCCGACGATGTAGCTCCACTGTCGGAGGTGCCAAGGACCGCGCTGGAATCGCTCGCCGGCCAGGAGCCGTAGCAGGATGGGGATGCCGTATGCGATGTAGAGGCCGATCACGGCGATCGAAGTGATGGCAGCGTAGGCGGTCGGGTTCCAGATATATGGCAGGCCGAGGATGAACGCGCCTACGGCCGCGAACCAGATTGAGTTGGTCGGAGTCCTCGTGCGCGGATTGACTCTGTGCCAGAACTGCGAGCCGGGGACCGCGTCGTCACGGGAAAAGGCATAGATCATCCGCGAGTTGGCCGTCACCGACGACATCCCACAGAAGAACTGGGCGCCGATGACGATGAGGAGGAGAAGCGAGGCGCCGGTCTTGCCGAGCGCGTCGGCGAAGATCACCGCCGGCGCGGCGCCGGCGGCCCCGGCGGCGGTGGCGTAGTCGGCGTCGTTGATAGCCTGCGTCACGCCAATGAGCAGGAGCCAACCGGCAAACAGCGAGACGACGATGGAAAGCACGATCCCGCGTGGGCCGGCCGTGGAGGCGTTCCGGGTCTCCTCGGTCATGTGCGCGGACGCGTCATAGCCGGTGAACGTGTACTGGGACAAGAGGAGGCCCGTGAGGAAGACGAAGATCGACGCACCTCCAAAACTGAATCCAGTCAAGTTCACGAATTTGGTGAAGACGTACGACGGGGACTGGTGGTACTTCGAGAACAGGAACAGCGCGCCGACGATGATGATGACCCCAGCCAGGTGCCACCAGACAGAGATGTCGTTGAGCAGTGCCACCAGGCTGACTCCGAAAGTGTTGAGGAGGCCGTGGATGAAGAGCACGACCGCATAGCAGCCGATGATCGTCAGCCGCGAGTTGATGTCTGTTGAGGCGTTGAGCGGCGACGGCCACGAGGAAACGTAGCTGCTCAGCAGATAGTTGACGAAGAAGGCGAGTCCGAAGTCGATGCCGGCCGTGATGGCCACCTGGCCGAGCAGGTTGAACCAACCCGTGAACCAGCTCCAGGCGGCGCTGCTCTTGCCCCCCAGCTTCGCGGCCCAGTAATACAGGCCGCCGGCGGTGGGATAGCTCGAGCACACCTCCGCCATGGCGAGGCCGACGATGGTGACCATGATTCCGACGAAGGGCCAACCGAGGGTGATGACCGCCGGCCCCCCGTTGGTCATGCCGAAGTAGTAGAGCGTCAAGCAGCCCGAGAGAATCGAGATGATCGTGAACGACACTGCGAAGTTGGAGAAGCCACTCATTCTCCGGAGTAGCTCCTGGGCATAGCCCATCTGGTGGAGCTTTTCGACGTCGGAATCGTGGGCTGCGACGCTCATGAACAAATCCCTCCCAACGGCGCCGAAAGACGCCATAGAAGCCCTTCCCGGGGGCGTGCACGGAAGCTAACAGCGGATAGGATTCTTGTCAAGGATGTGCCGGGAGGGATCGGTTTGGGCCCGGATGTAACAAACGACACGGCGCCGGACTCCAGGGTCGGCGAGCTCGTGAGGCACCGGCTGGCCAGCCTGAGTCCAGCCGAGCGGAAGCTCGCCCGGGTGCTGCTTGCCTCCTACCCGATCGCGGGCCTGGAGAGCGTCGCCCGCTTCGCCGAGCGGGCCGGCGTGAGCCCTCCCACCGTGACGCGCTTCATCACGAAGCTCGGCTTCACCGGCTACCCGGAGTTCCAGGAGGTGCTCCGGCACGAGGTCCAGGCGCGACTGTCCTCGCCTCTGGAGCGATATCGCGACGAGCCGCAGGAGCAGGCCGGGTCTTTGCTGACTGATTCGTTGGGTGTCTCGCGCCGCAACCTGCAGGCGACCGTCGAGCAGCTTTCGCACCACGACTTCGAGGAAACGGTGGCTTTGCTGTCGGATGTGCGGCGGCGGGTGCTGGTGCTGGGGGGTCGGGTGAGCGGACAGCTGGCGCGCTACCTGTCTGGACAGCTCCACCTGCTGCGGCCTGGTATCGCACTGGTCGACGCCGAGCGAGGAGCGCCGGCGCAGCAGCTCATCGATGTGCGCAAAGGCGATGTGCTCGTGGTGTTCGACTACCGGCGCTACCAAGCCGACACGATCGAGAGCGCGCGCATCGCATCCACCCAGGGCTGCAGCGTCGTCCTCTTCACCGACCCGTGGTTGTCTCCGGCTTCCGCTTTCGCTCGTCAGGTGCTGGTGACGAGCGTCGAGACGGTGGGCCCGTTCGACTCCCTGGTGGGGGCCACCGCGGTGGTCGAAGCGATGGTGGCCGCGGTGCTCAACCGGCTGGGGCCGCGGGCCCAGTCGCGGATGCGAAACCTGGAGCGGCTGCGCGCAAGCGACGTAATCGGGGAGGGCGAACCCCGGCCTAGCGCGCAGTAGAGCCCGCCATTCGGGCACACATGGTCGTATCCCAGGCGAGGG
>VBHB01000199.1 GCA_005880315.1 Chloroflexota bacterium
TCGGAAGCTACTTTCTACTTTGGCTCGAGAGCGATCGACGCCGAGTTGATGCAGTAGCGAAGGCCGGTGGGATCGGGGCCGTCGTCGAATACGTGACCCAGGTGGCCGCCGCAGCTGGCGCATGTGACCTCGGTCCGGATCATGAAATGGCCTTTGTCGACGTGCTCCTCGATTGGCGCACCCTCCGCGGGCGCGTAGAAGCTGGGCCAGCCGCAGTGCGCGTCGAACTTGGTGTCGGACTCGAACAACCTGGCCCCGCAGCCGGCGCACAGGTAGACGCCTGGCGTAGTGGTATCCCAGTACTCACCCGTGAAGGGCCGCTCGGTGCCCTTCTCGCGGAG
>VBHB01000200.1 GCA_005880315.1 Chloroflexota bacterium
GCCATATTCTTATCCAATAGTGGCGCCGCTCAATCGCAAGCTGCTGGACACGACGACAGCTCGCGGCAAGCACATCGCAAGCCGCCTGAAGAAGGAGATCGTCATCTGGCTGGCGACCACCAACCCCGATGGCAGGCCGCTGGCGGTGCCGGTCTGGTTTCTCTTCGAGGGCGGCACCTTCGACATCTACTCGGTTCCGGGCCAGAAGGTGCGCAACATCGAACGCAGCAAGCTGGTTTCGCTGCACCTCAACTCCACGCCCGACGGCGGTGACGTGGTCCGCATCGAAGGCACGGCCCAGGTGATGAAGCGCCGGCCGCCGGCGTACAAGGTGCCCGCCTACGTGCGCAAGTACGGGTCCCAGATCAAGAGCAACGGCTGGACGCCCGAGAGCTTTTCCGCGGATTACCGCATCCCGATCCGGGTGCGCGCCACCAAGTTTCATGGAGGGGATTAGCGTGCGACTGACTCACCCGCTTCGTTTCGGTCTCAAGCTCTCCGGCCAGGACACGACGGTCGAGGCTCTGCGCGCGGTCTGGCGAATCGCCGACGAGGGCGGTTTCGACCATGTCTGGGATTTCGATCACCTGGCTTCGATAGGCGATGCCGGCCCGGACCGGCCGATCTACGAAGGCTGGGCCCTGCAGGCCGCCATGGCCGAGGCGACCAAGCGCGTCCGGTTGGGCTGCCTGGTCACCGGGAACACGTACCGCCACCCGGTCGTCCTCGCCAAGCTCGCCGTCACCGTCGACCATCTCTCCGGCGGACGGCTCGAGTTCGGCATCGGCGCCGCCTGGGCGGAGATCGAGCACACGATGTACGGCATCGAGGGACTCGACCACCGTGTGGGGCGTCTGAGCGAGTCGCTTCGCATCATCAAGTCGCTATGGACCGAGGAGCGCGCCAACTTCGAAGGTCGCTACTACCACCTGACCGACGCGATCGCCAACCCCAAGCCGGTGCAAAAGCCCTACCCGCCTATCTGGATCGGCGCATCCGGCGAGACGACGCTGCGGCTGGTGGCGCGCCACGCCGACGTTTGGAACATATCCGGCGGCGATCCCGACCGTGTTCGCGAGCTGACGGCGATGCTCGACGCGGCGTGCGCGGCGGTCGGCCGCGACTCGACCGACATCCGGCGGTCGCTGCAGTTCGGTTGGGACGGCAAGAATCGCAGCGAGCTGCTCGAGCTGAGCGGTCAGCTCCTGGAAGCCGGCGTGACCGAGCAGGTCATCTATTTGCGCGGCGCCGAGCCGGTGGCTCTGGCGGAGAAGATTGCCGAGGCGCTGCCGGAGCTGCGCAAACTCGATCGCAGTCCTGCGCGACAATGAAAGGCCTCCCCATGAAATGGGGAGGTCGGCGCCGCCCGGAGGGCGCCGCCGGGTGGGGAGATCAAAAGCGGCACAAAGGGAGGTAGACCATGGCCGATAGCGTCTATCGAGTGACCGAGCTGGTGGGAACCAGCAGCACGTCATGGGAAGCAGCCGCCAAGAGCGCGATCGAGACGGCGTCCAAATCGCTGCGCGACCTGCGCGTTGCCGAGGTCGTGCGCCAGGACGTGACCATCGAGGACGGCAAGGTCGCCACCTACCGGGTGAGGCTGAACGTCTCGTTCAAGTACGAGGGCACCACCACGGCGGCCAAGGGCCGAGGGAAACGCTAAACCCGTAACGCGTACGCCGGTTGCTAGGGGGCGGTAGCCGCCTGGACCTGGCAGCCGGCGTTCTTCATCTCCTCGAGCGCCTGCAGCCCGGTCTCTTCTTTGACTGCCGCGCACAGGTTGACGAGAACGCGCACCTGGTAGTCGTACTTGCGAGCGTCGAGTGCGGTGGCCCGCACGCAGTAATCGGTGGCGAGGCCGCAGACGTCGATGTGGTCGACGCGCGCTTCTTTAAGGACGTCGAGAAGGGGATGCCCGCGCGCGTCCAGGGCCTCAAAGCCGGAGTAGGCGGGGGCATGCTTGCCCTTGTCGACGACCGTGGAGATGAACTTCTCGCGAACGAGGTTGAAGATCGGCGTACAGAGCGCTGAGCCAGGCGTTCCGATGACGCAGTGGGGCGGCCATGTGTTGACGAAATCGGGGTGCTCCGAAAAGTGGCCTTCCGGGTCCTCGTGATAGTCGCGCGTGGCCACCACGAATGCGTATTCCTGCTTGAAGTGGCGGATGTGTCTCGAGACCATGGCCGCCACCTGCCTGCCGCCATTGACGGGCAGCGCGCCGCCCTCCACGAAGTCGTTCTGGATGTCCACGACCAGGAGCGCGTTCCTCATTTTTCTGCCTTCTCTCCCTTTTTCCCCACGAACTCAGAGGCTGCGCCTTGAGTTCGCGAGGGCCCCTAGACTGCGGCTATGGCCTCCATGATCCTAGCGGGCGCGCGCACCCCTATCGCCAAGTTTGGCGGGGCATTCAAGGAAGTCCCGGCGGTGAGCCTGGGCGCCCGCGCCATCCGCGCCGCCCTCGAGAGGGCCGGGGTCGAAGGCAAAGACGTGGACTACGTGATCATGGGCCAGGTGCTGCAAGCCGGCGCGGGCCAGATCACCGCCCGGCAGGCCGCGATCGAAGCTGGTATCCCGCAGGAGGTGCCGGCGCTGACCATCAACAAGGTGTGCCTCTCCGGCCTCAACGCGATCGCGCTGGCGGACCAGCTGATCCGCGCGGGCGAGGTCGAGGTGGTGGTTGCCGGTGGCATGGAGTCGATGTCCGAAGCCCCGTACCTGGTACCCAAGGCCCGGTTCGGTGCGCGGATGGGCAACGCCGAGATGGTCGACTCGATGGTCCACGACGGCCTCTGGTCCACCTTCCTCGAGCAGCACATGGGCGAGAGCTCGGACGATGTCAATCGCGAGCTCGAGATCGGACGTGAAGAACAGGACGCGTGGGCAGCGCGCTCGCACGAGCGCGCGGCCAAGGCATGGGAGTCGGGCGCGATGGCGCAAGAGGTCGTCGCCGTCGAGCTGAATGGGCGCCGGGGCCCCACGACCGTCGTCGATCGTGATGAGGGGATCCGGCCCGGTACCACCGCGGAGACGCTGGCCAAGCTGGCGCCCGCGTTCAAGAAAGACGGCACCATCACCGCGGGCAATGCATCGCAGATCTCGGACGGCGCAGCCGCCGTGGTGGTCATGTCGGAGGCCCGCGCACGCAAGCTGCAAGTCGAGCCGCTCGCCGAGATCGTGGCGCATGGGATGAGCGCGGATCGGTACGCGTGGCTGCACACAGTGCCCGCCCTCGCGCTCGCCAACGCACTGAAGAAGGCCGGCTTGACTGCTGGCGACCTCGACCTGGTCGAGATCAACGAGGCGTTTGCCGCCGTGGCCCTCAACGCCACCCGGATGCTCGAGCTGGACGAGGAGAAGGTGAACGTGAACGGTGGCGCCGTTGCCATCGGCCATCCGATCGGGGCGAGCGGGGCCCGGCTGGTCCTGACACTCGCGTATGAGCTCAAGCGCCGAGGCCTCCACACCGGGGCGGCGACCCTATGCGGCGGGGGCGGCCAGGGCGACGCGCTGATCATTCGGCGCTGATACTTCCCGTGGATGTCGGCGTGGCGGAACGGCAGACGCGCCGGACTTAGGATCCGGTGCCCGAAAGGGCGTGGAGGTTCAAATCCTCTCGCCGACACCAGCCAACACGGCCAGCTTGGGCGACCCAAACAAGAGCGCGGTTCCCGCTTAGTGGCTAAAGTTCAAGGTTCGAATGGCAACCGAGCGCCGGAGCCGTAACGGCTCCCGGCCCAAACCGGACCCGCACAAGAACGGTCTCCAGGTCGGCGGTTACCGCGTGGTTCGCGAGATCGAGACCGACAGCCTCGGCGTGATCTACGAGGCCGAGCATCCACGCATGCAGCGCCGCGTCGCTCTCCGGACCATCGAGCCCGCCGTAGCCCGTGACGTCAGCTTCTCCCGGCGCTTCCTGCTCGAGCTGCGCTCATACGTCGCGCTCGAGCACCCCGCCATCCCGCGCCTGTATGAGCTCGCCTACGACGGCGACCTTCCTTATCTGGTCACCGAGATGATTCCCGGCAAGACTCTTGACGAAGTGCTGGGCTCGGGCGTGCGCTACGACCCGCTGGGGATCATCGGACTGCTGCGGCCGATCGCGAGCGCCCTCGACTACGCCCACTCCCGAGCGACCGTGCATCGCGACCTCAAGCCCGCCAACATCCTTCTCGCCAACGACGGCCGCACGATGCTGACCGGATTCGGCCTCGGCACCGTCGCCTCGTTCAACACCGGCCCGGGCGCGGGCGGCCCCGTCGCGCCCGACTACGTCGCGCCGGAGCGCCTGGTCGGTCGTGAGGTGGACGGCCGGGCCGACGTCTACTCACTTGCGGCCGTCATCTTCGAAGCAGTGACCGGCCGCCGGCCCTTCTCGTCGAAGAGCTGGATCGAGACGCTGAGCCGGCGCCTTTACGAGCCGCCGCCGACCGTCCATGACGTGGCGCCGGACCTGTCGGGGCAGTTCGCGGCCGTCCTCCAGGCGGCGATGGACCGCGATCCCAACCGCCGGCCCGCGACAGCCGGCGAGCTGCTCGACCGCCTCGAAGATGCTCTCGTGCATCCACAGGGAGGTGGGGAGCCGAGGAACTGGCTGCAGCCCGCGATGCATCGAGGCAGCATCGGCCTGAGCGCGCTGCTGGTGTTGCTGGTCGGTGCCGCCGAGGCGGCGTGGCTGCTGGACGGAACCGGACTCTCGCTACTGGTGAAACTGACCCATCAAATCTTCGGCCGGTAGGACACTACGTCGCAATGGCGGCCGGGTTCACCCCGGCCGCGACCCTGCGTCGCTATTCGCCTGCCAGTCGTCGCTTCGAGAAGACATTTCGTAAATCCGAACAGCGGGAAAGAGAGCAGCCTCGCGCGAAGCGCCAGGCGATGAGAGGGAACCGACAGGTTCCCTCTTATACGTTTGTGTGCCCGTCGATGATGATCACGCCGCTGCACGTGAAAACTCGATCGACCACGAAACCCACGCTGATGTTCGACGGGTCCTGACCGACCGTCGAGCCGATCTGCGACATGATCTGCTCGGCCGGCACGCTGAGGCCGAAAGCAGTCGCGCCGACCGCGACGACCGCGAGACCGTCTCCATGCTTGAGCAAGACCACGGTGCCGGTCCAGCTGGCGCCGTTGAACGTGCCCGTGCCCTTGATGGTCGCGCCGGCCAATGAGTCGCCGACGACCATCAACTTGAGGTTGGAGACACCTGAGACCTGGACGTTGCTCTCGAGGTCGTGCGACGTCAAACCTCGGCGCACGGCACG
>VBHB01000183.1 GCA_005880315.1 Chloroflexota bacterium
CGCGCGCGCGATCTCGGTCGGGCGCTTCTTCAACTGCGGGCAGGCATGCCTGGCGGTGAAGCGCCTGTATATCCAGGAGGGCGCCTACGACGCCCTGCTGGAGAAGCTGGTCGCGCGGGCATCCAAGCTCAAGCCCGGCAACGGTCTGGACAAGGACAGCCGCATGGGCCCGATGCACACCGAGACGCAGCGGGCCGAGGTCGAGGCGCAGGTCAAGGACGCAATCGACCGTGGCGCCAAGGTCCTGTTCGGCGGCGGCCGGCCGAAGGGCGGCGACTACGACAAGGGCTGGTTCATCGAGCCGACCATCCTCGAGAACGTCCCCGACGGGGCTCGCATGTGGACGGAGGAGGTGTTCGGGCCGGCCCTGCCGGTGCGCAGGATCAAAGACCTCGACGAGGGCCTCAGGCTTGCGAACGACTCGCCCTTCGGGCTCGGGTCATCGATCTGGACGGCCAGCATGCCGGCGGCGCGCCGCGCCGTGGACGAGCTCGAGGCCGGCTACACCTGGGTCAATGCGCTGCAGATCGCCCACGACGAACTGCCCTTCGGCGGCACGAAGCAGTCGGGCTTCGGGAAGGAGCACGGCGTCGAGGCTTTCTACCAGTACACCGAGCAGAAGTCGATCGTTTACGGCGGCGTCTGAATAGCGAGTAACGCGCCCCAGTAGTAGATGCCGTGAGGGTAGGCGCGGTGGTCGTGGCGGTGCTGGTCGTCCTGGCCGGCGCTGTCTTCGCCGGCCAGGGCCTCGGCTACATACCCGGCAGCTTCATGACCGGGGACATGCACTGGTTCTGGATCGGGGGTGCGATGGTCGTGGGTGGCCTCGTCCTGGCCGCGGCGACGGTCGTCTACCGGCCCAGGAAAACCTAGGTCCGATCACCCCCACCCGGCGAGCTCGCTTCGCGAGCGCGCCGACCTCCCCACTGCGTGGGGAGGCAAGAGCTTCGCGAGCGCGCCGACCTCCCCACAGCGTGGTGAGGTGAGCCCTAGGCCGTTCTCCCGTTGAGCCGGTCCCAGTGCCCCTGGCACTCCACGCAACGTGTCGCCGCGGGCTGGAACTTGAGCCTGGCCGCCGGGATGCGGTGGCCACAGCCCTCGCAGATCCCGTAGCCGCCCTCGCGAACACGTTCCAGCGCCCGCTCGACCTGCTCGCGGTTCTCGTCCAGCAGGTGCACGAGAAGGTCGGTGGTTTCGCGGTCCGACAGGGCCTGGGCCAGGTCGGTGTCCTCGGGGATGGAGGTGATCACGCCGCCGACGATGTCGGCCAGGGGGCGGTGCAAGCCGGCTTCCTCGCCGCATGCGGCGGCAAGTTTGAACAGCATGGTCCTGCTTGCCTCGAGCCGATCCTCGGCTCCGTTGTCTGGCTTCTTCCTCACAGCCATCTCGAAACCCCCTTTCCTCTCAAGTACCGCTCGACGTTGCGGTCGGATTCGTTTCACACAACGCGGGGGCTGTTCTGGCTACCCGGTCGCTCACAATTAGGCGCCTGTGGCTACGACCAGACGTACATTGGCCGCCTCGCTCCTGGCGCTGGCGGTCGTCGCGTGCCAACCGGGCACGAACACTCACCCCACGCCAAGCGTATCCCAGATCGGGTCCGATCTCCACTGCAAATCGTCCGACCACGGGTATGAAGACTCCCAGGCCGGCTGGGGCTTCTGCTACCCCGGGACATGGAAATACACCTTGAGGTCTCAGTACAACGCCGACGCCCAGGAGCTCGACCTGACTTTCGACATCACCAACGTGCCATGCGCTTCGGCCCCGCCGAACACCAAGCCCATATGCTCCCCGGGGGCCGGCCTGTTCGCTTTCATGATCGTCTCGACCTACCCGCGGGCCGGCGCCGCGGACCTCGCGACGTGGGTGCAGGCGAAGCTGCCCCCCAACCTGACCCTGCAGCAGCGGTTCGACTGGGGCAATTCCAAGGAGGCGGCGATGCTGTCCGACGGCCGGCGCATCGCCCTGACGCCCAACCAGGTCGTCATCCTCGAGCTGCGCTCGGGCTTCGGGCTCCTCGACCTCGAGTCGGAGATGTCGAGGCGCCTAGGGACCTGGAAGTTCCTGTATTAGGGGCGCTTGAACAGGGTCTGCATCTTGATCGCCAAACCCATGTCGCCCTTGATCTTCAGCTTGCCCTGCATGAAGGCGGAGGTGCCGTCCATCGCCCCGGTCATGATCTTCACCCAGTCGGCGGAGTCCGCCTGAAGGGTCAGGTTCGCCGCCTCCGGCGCGTCGCCCTTGCCCGATTCGGCCTGGCCGTCATGGATCTTCACCCACCACTTGCCGGCGTTCTCGCCGCTGAGGTCGAACACGATGGTGGCCTTGGTGCCGCCCGCCTTCTCGGGGATCAGATACCTGGGCATCGCCTCGACGATCTGGTCGGGTGACATCTGGACTTCAGACATGCGCTCCTCCTGAGCAAAAGCGACGGCCGTCACAGCCATCTTAGACAATGCGATGAACGTGGTTGAGATCGCGCTGGGCGAAGTGGCGGAGGGGGTGTTCGAGCTACGCCTTCCCATCCCTTTCGAGGACGGGCTGGTCAACGTGTTCCTGTTCGCTGATGGCGACGAGGTCGACCTTCTCGACTGCGGCATGAACTCCGCTGAGTCGGTGGCGGCAATCCGCGCCGCCACCTCAAAGGTGGGCGCGAAAAGGATCCGCCGCCTCGTGGTGACCCACATCCATCCCGACCACTACGGCGCCGCGGGCACTCTCGCGGGCGACGGCGGCGCGGACCTCTACCTGCACCGTCTCGAGGTTCCGCTCGTCAACCCGCGCTATGTGGAGCTGGAGCACCTGGTGAGGGAGGTCCACACCTACCTCCTCGTCAACGGCGTTCCGGCGGAAGAGGCCGAGGTGCTGAGCAACTCGCAGCGGGCGCTGAGCCAGCTGGTGAAGCCCGCGGATCCGGCGGTACAGCTCGATGGGGCGGAGCTGCTCAACATGGGCCGGCGAGAGCTGCGAGTGGAGTGGACGCCGGGGCACTCGCCCGGCCACATCTGCCTGTACGAAAGCGAGGACAAGCTCCTGTTCGCTGGCGATCACATGCTGCCAGAGCTGTCGCCCAACATCGGCCTGCACCCGCAAAGCACGCCCGATCCGCTGCACGAATACCTCGAGGGGCTCGAGCGGATGGCGGCGTACGGACCTCGGAAGATCATGCCGGCCCATGGTCGCCCCTTCCACGATGCCGCGGGCCGGGCGGCGGCTCTGATCGCACACCATCGCCGGCGTCTCGACCAGATCACGGAAATCGTCGCGGGCGGGGAGCACAGCGCGTGGCAGGTGGCGCTCGAGCTGTGGGGCGAGCGGAAGAACCTCTACGAAAAGCGGCTCGCGTTGCAGGAGGCGCTGGCGCACCTGCAGGCGCTGGCGGTGGAAGGCCGTCTCGTGAAGCTCGTCAGCCCTTCCGCGGTGCGGTGGCGGCCGCAGCCTTCGACGGCTTGATGCCGAGCGGGAACAGCTCGGCCGGATAGCACCCGACCCCGACCACCCCGGGTCCGGCGTGCGCCCCTACCACCGGCCCGAGCGGCTGGATCATCAACGTGTCGGCGATCGGCTCGAGCTCGCGTCCGATGCGCTCTGCGTCGGCCTGGGCATCCGCATGCCCCACGATGATGCACACCCCGTGGCCGGTGTCGACCGCGCGCGTCAGCTCGACCACGCGATTCAGCGCTCGCTCGAATGTGCGCACGCGCTCCAGCGGGGTCACGAGACCGTCACGAATGCACAGCACCGGCTTCACCTGCAGCACTGAACCCAGCAAAGCGCTGGCCCGGCCGATGCGGCCGCCGCGGCGAAGGAACTCGAGCGTCGCCACCGAGAAATACGTATGCAGCTGCGGCCTCATCGAGACGATGCGACTTTCGATTGCCTGCGCGTCGAGATTCTGCGCGGCCAGGGACGAGGCCACGAGCGCTGCCAGGCCGAGGGACATCGACACGACTTCCGAGTCGACGACGTGAACGCGCTGCGGATCGGTCATATCCGCCGCCTGCCGCGCCGACGCTACAGTGCCGCTCAGCTTTTCGGAGATGTGGATCGAAACGACCGCATCGTGCTTGTCGAGCAGTGTGCTGTACATCTCGGCGAAACGTCCGGGGGACGGTTGCGACGTGGTGGGATGCGTGGCCGCGGACGGCAGCTTGCGATAGAACTCCGAAGGCGTGATGTCGACACCGTCGAGAAGTGAGCGGCCCTCGAAATGGAGAGTGAGCGGCACCACGGAGATCGATCGCGACGATGCCAGCGCGGGCGGCAGGTCGGCGGTGGAGTCCGTGACGATGGCAACCGAGCGGTCTTTCATCTCTCGGGTGGATCGTCAGGGTGCGGAAGCTCGTCCGGATGCGGGTCGCTGCGCCGCCGGTTCCGCCGGTTCCTGATAAATCGCAGCTCGATCGGCCGGATCACGACGAGCACCACGACAACGGTGAAGGTCGCCACGACCGCGGTCGTGTAGTACCCGAAGCCGACCGCCATCCCGATCGCCGCACTGACCCAGATCGATGCGGCCGTCGTGAGGCCGCGCACCTCTTCGCCCTGACGCAAGATGCTGCCGGCTCCGAGGAAGCCGACACCGGTCACGATCTGCGCGGCTATGCGCGTGGGGTCGACGCGGGTACCGAAAGCAGGCACGAGGCCGATCGCGGTGAACAGGGCGGCGCCGGCGCCGATGAGCGCCATGGTGCGCATGCCGGCGGGGTGACCATGAACCTCACGCTCAGTGCCGAGGGCAAGGCCCAGGGCCATCGCGACGAGAACGCGAAAGATTAAGTCTGGTTCGCCGCTGAGTGGCAGGGGCTCAGCCCCGACCCGGACGACCGCCGGGTTCGTCCTTGGCCTTGGGCTCGTCGGGGAGCTCGGGCAGGTCAAGGCTGTTGACGAAGTCGCGGAACACCGCGAGGCGTTCGTCGTCGACAGGCGTCTCGGACTTGTCCTTCTCATCGCCGGCTTCGTCAGCCTCGGGGATGATGCCCGCTGCCTCCATGACCTCGGTGGCGACGAAGATGGGGCACTCCATGCGCACGGCAAGTGCGATGGCGTCCGAGGGCCTGGCGTCGAAGTCGAGGTCGCGCCCGTTCTGCTTCACATAGAGGCGCGCGTAGAACACCTGATCGGCGAGGCGCGTGACCACGATGCGCTTCACGCTCACCCCGAGATCGCCGAACGCGTTGGCCATGAGGTCGTGGGTAAGAGGCCGCCCGAGAGGGTTGCCTGAGATCTTGGTGGCGATCGCTTGGGCCTCGAAGGATCCGATCCAGATGGGGAGGTACCTGTCCGCCTCCTTCTCCTTCAGGATCACCAGGTGCTGGGCCGTCGGCATATGGATCCGGATGCTGTCGACGGAGACCTCGATGAGGTTCTTCATCCTCGGCCCCATTCTACCCCGGGTGCTTTCCGCTACCCCCCTGTTTGAGATCACCTGCCCCGGCTCGCCGCCAAGGGGGTACGTAGAATCCAAACGTGGCGAAGGGGAAGCGCGGGCGCGTCGTTCTGATCGACGCCCACAGCCTCATCTACCGGGCATTTTTCGCCCTGCCGCCGATGAGCACGTCGGACGGGCAGGTGACCAATGCGGTGTACGGCTTCACCTCCATGCTCGCCATCGTCCTGGCCTCGCGCCCGGAGTTCGCGGTCGCGGCGTTCGACGTCGCCGCGCCCACGTTTCGGTCCAACGAATACGCGGAGTACAAGGCCGGGCGCCGCGCCATGCCGGACGATCTGCGCCCCCAGATCGAGAAGGTCCGTGAGGTCCTGGAGTCGTTCTCGATCCCCATTTACGGCATCGCAGGCTTCGAAGCCGACGACGTCATCGGCACGCTGGCGCGCATCGCCGAGGAGCGCGGCCATTCTGTGACGATCGTCTCGGGGGACCTCGACTGCTTGCAGCTGGTCACCGAATCGGTCGAGGCGCTGGTGCCGCGTCGCGGGATCACGGATACGTTCATGTACGGACCCGACCAGGTTCGCCAGCGCTATGGCTTCGAGCCGCCGCAGCTCATCGACTTCAAAGCGTTGCGCGGTGATACGTCCGACAACATTCCAGGTGTCCCCGGCGTCGGCGACAAGACCGCCGCCAAGCTGGTGCAGGACTACGGGTCGGTGGAGGCCATCCTCGAGCACGTCGAAGAGCTGAAGGAGGGCCGGCTCAAGACATCACTGATTGAAAATGCGGACAAGATCCGTCTCGGCAAGCGCATGGTGACGATCGTCCGCGACGTGCCGGTCGAGCTTGACCTCGAGCACGCCCGCTGGACGCGGTACGACTACGACAAGGTCCGCACCGTGTTCGACCGGTTTGAGTTCCGGCAGCTGCTCAGCCGGTTCCCGCCGCCAGACCAGGTCCCGGTGCAGCCGACACTCGCGTTCGAGCCGGCGCCGCGGACGAGCGGGCTGAAGATCGTCGACGACGCGGCTGAGGCCGCGAGCCTGGTGGCGGGCGCGACCGATGTAGGCGTGTTCGCATTCACAGAAACGGCAGGTCGCGGAGCGCGCACGTGCGGCCTCGGGGTCGCCACCGGGAGAGACACGTTTTATGTCGCCAATGCGAACGCGATGGACGTCGTCGCGAGCTCACTCTCCGAGGGCAGGCCTGTCAGCGGCCACGACGCCAAGGAGACGGAGCTCGCGCTCCGCGCCCTCGGTGGCGGCAAGCGCGAGTGGGCGTTCAGCACCTTCCTCGCCGCATACCTGCTCGGAGCGGGTTCGCGCGACCCTCGCCTCGAAGATCTCGCACGCGAGTTTCTCGACGTAACGCTGATGAGCACTGAGCAGCTGCTTGGCACGGGACGCGCAGCCCGCAAGCCGGCGGCGGTCGAGGTCGATGAGGCCGCCGAGTTTTCCGCGCGGCGAGCGGAGGCGATCCTCAACTTGCGGCCGCGACTCGAGGCCGAGATGCGTAACCTCGGCGTCGACTACCTGTTCCACGAGATCGAGCTGCCACTCGCCGGCGTCCTCGCCGACATGGAGTCGGAGGGTGTCGCCATTGACGTGCCGTACCTCAAGGAAATGCAGGAGGAGCTGGGGGCGCAGATGGCGGCGCTGGAGGCCGAAGTCGAGCAGGTTGCGGGCCAGAAGTTCAACCTGGGCGCGCCGCAGCAGCTGGCGAAAGTCCTCTTCGAAGACCTGAGGCTGCCAGTGGGCAGGAGGACGAAAACCGGTTACTCGACTGACGCGGACACGCTGGAATCGCTTCGGGAAAAGCACCCCATCGTCGGCCTGATCCTCGAGCACAGGCAGCTGTCGAAGCTCAAGTCGACATACGTCGACGCGCTGCCGCAGCTGGTCGATCCGCTCACGGGTCGGGTGCACACGTCATTCGGCCAGGCGAGTACGGCGACGGGCCGCCTCTCGTCGTCGAACCCCAACCTCATGAACATCCCCATCCGCACCGAGCTCGGCCAGCGCATCCGCCGCGCCTTCAAAGCGAGCCGGCCTGGTCACGTGATGGTTTCCGCGGACTACTCGCAGATCGAGCTGCGCATCGCCGCGCACCTGAGCGGTGACCCGAAGCTGCTAGGAGCTTTCGCGGCCGGGCAGGACATCCACACCGCCACCGCAGCCGCCGTGTTCAAGATCCCGATCGAGTCGGTCGATCCCAACCAGCGGCGGCTCGCGAAGGTGGCCAACTTCGGATCGATCTACGGCCAGGGCGAGTACGGGCTGTCGCAGCAGCTGGGCATTCCCGGCGACGTCGCACGAGAGTTTCTCGGCCAGTACTGGTCGACGTACGCTCGCCTACGCGAGTACCTGGACGAGGTCCGGAAAAAAGCGCGCGAGGAAGGATTCGTCGTCAGCGCCACCGGCAGGCGCCGCTCGATCCCCGACCTACGGTCCCCCAACTTTCAGCTGCGCAGCGCGGCCGAACGGATGGCCATCAACTTTCCGATGCAATCCCTGGCCGCGGACATCATCAAGATCGCGATGGTGCAGCTGCAACGTGAGATCGAGGCCGATCACATCGAAGGTCGGATGCTGCTCCAGGTGCACGACGAGCTTCTCTTCGAGGTGCCCGAGGGTGAGGTCGACCGCTTTGCCGAGACGGTGCCGCGAATCATGACCGGCGCGTACGAGCTCGAGACGGGTATCGAGGTGGAGGCGAAGGTCGGTCCGAACTGGGCGGACATGAGAAAGCTCGCCGTGGTTCGCGTTTGACGATTGTGTATCGCCCCACTCCCCGGCGCTCCGCGGCGGGGAGCTCCCCACGGGGTGGGGAGCGAGGGGCAAGGATGTAGTGCCTGAGTTACCAGAAGTAGAGACCATCGTCGCTGACCTGCGGCCGCACCTCGTCGGCCGCACCATCGTCCACTGCGAGCTGCGATTTCCAGCGATCGTCCGCCATCCAGAGCCCGAGCGCTTCATCGACTCGATAACCGGCCTGCGCATAGAGGGCGTCGGGCGGCGCGGGAAATTCATGCTGATCGCGCTGGGTGCGGGGCGGATGCTCGTCGTTCACCTCGGCATGAGCGGCCAGCTGCGCCTCGTCGACGCCGGGGTTGAAATCGAGAACCACACGCACGTCATCCTCGATCTCGACGACAGCAGGCAGCTCCGCTATCGGGACCCGCGCAGGTTCGGACGCATGCTGTTGGGCACCGAGGAGGAGCTGCTCACCTCGGGCACTTTGCCTAAGCTCGGGCCGGAGCCGATCGATCCAACCTTCGACGCCGACGAGCTCTACAAGCGCTTCCGCAAGCGCCGCGCGCCGCTGAAAGCGCTGCTGCTCGACCAGGCCATGGTCGCGGGTGTCGGCAACATCTACGCGGACGAATCGCTGCACCGCGCGCGGCTGCGGCCGGATCGCGCCGCCGGCAGCCTGAGCCGCAAGTCTGTGCGCCGGCTGCATGAATCGCTGCGCGATGCGTTGGAGGCTGCGATTCGCAACCGCGGCAGCTCGGTGGACACATATCGCGACGCGTGGGGCGAGATCGGCAACCAGCAGGAATCGCTTCTCGTCTACGGCCGCGCCGGCGAACCGTGCTTCACGTGCGGCCGGCCGCTCTCGATCCTTCGCATCGCGGGCCGCACGACCGTCTTCTGCCGCCGCTGCCAGCGTTGATCGCGCTGCGGGCGAGAATCGCAGCAGCTGCCGCGCTTGCGGTTGCGTACGTCGCGCTGACGATGGCGGTGGCGGCCGGTCTCTTCGACCCGCTCGACAAACGGGTGCTGCAGGGATTCTTGAGCCTGTGGAGTGAATCGCTGCACCCTCTGTTCCAGGCCATCGCGGAGCTCGGGGGCCTCGAGGTCACGACGTTGTTGATGATCGGCCTCGTCATATTTTTGCTTCGGCGCGGGTTCGGCTCGGACGCCTGGGTTGCGCTCGCGTTCGTGGCGGCGCAGGCGCTCGAGCTCTTCTACAAGGCGACCCTTTACCACCCGGGACCGCCGCGAACCATCGCCCACACCGATGGACCAAGCATCACCGAGGTGGTGTCGAGCTCCGGCCCGCTCGCCAACAGCTATCCAAGCGGGCACATGGTGCGCGCGGTGGTCGTGTATGGATTGATCGCCTTCGTCGTGCAGCGACTCGCGCCGTGGCCGCTCGCGCGCCGGCTCGCAATCCCCGTCGCGACCTTCTTGATCGTGCTGCTCGCATTCGACCGCCTGTACCTCGACGTGCACTGGGAATCCGATGTGCTCGGCGGGCTGTTGCTCGGCGCCATCGCCCTCCTCGCCGCAAGCGTCTGGCTCGACAGGCCCGTGGCGGGCGGGTGATGCGTTTTCTGTGGCGCGGGACGAGAGACGGACTCGGAAGAGGGAGTTGGGGTTAGGTCCGGAGGACTGACTCAATGTCTGCAGACGTTGACCTCCCCGGTTTCGGGGAGGTCGGCCGCGTCAGCGGCCGGGTGGGGCCGGGTTTTCTTTCTTTTCGAACTCGATTTGGCCTGTTAATGGCTTGACTCCAAACAGATGTTTGGTATACTTCTTCGTATGAGCGTGGGGTGTGGGGGTGGTGTGGTTGGAGCGCAGCGGCGCGAGCGCCTGCTCACCCTGGCTCGGGAGTCCGATCGCATCGCCCTCGAGTTCTCACTGGTGGCGGCGGGCTTCGCCGAAACCGACGAATGCGAGGACGACGGCTTCGAGAGCCCGATCGCCTGGATCAAGGCCAACTGTCACATGTCAGGTGGCGCCGCCGCGGATCGGGTCTGCGCCGGCGAGCAGCTGGATCGCCTGGACCGAAGCGAGGCGGCGGTGCTGGCCGGGGAGATCGGGTTTGCGCACTTCGCGCATATCGCCAGGGCCTCGGCGGCGGTCGGCGAGCGCCTTGACGAGACCACGCTCCTGCGCCACGCGGGCAAGGAGAGCGTGGCCAAGTTTCGCGAGACCTGCATTCACGCCCGCCATGCGGCCGACCCGCAAGGGGTCGTCGATGAAGAGGTTCAGGGCGTCGAAGCGAGGGAGCTCACCATCACCGACACCGATGACGGCATGGTGTCCGTCAGCGGGACTCTCGACAAGGTCGGCGGTGCGGCGCTGCGCACGGCATTGGAGCCTCTCGCCAGGCGCATGGGTAAGGACGACCATCGTCTGTTCCCACGGCGGCTGGCCGACGCGCTCGTCGATCTCTCGATGCATTCGCTCGACAACGGCAAGCCGAGCTCGCGGCCAAACCTTCAGATCACCGCTTCGCTGGAGACGCTTCTAGGTCTTGCCGGTGCGCCGGCCGCGGAGATGGAGTTCTCGCTGCCGATCTCGGCCAAGGCTGTCGAGAGATTTGCGTGCGATTGCTCGGTCACCAGAATCCTGCTCGGCTCCGACTCCGCAGTCATCGACGTCGGCAGGGCCCGCCGTGTTGTCTCCGGTCCCCAGAGCAAGGCGTTAAAGGCGCGCGACTGCGGCTGCGTTTGGCCGGGTTGCGACCGCCCGGCGAGCTGGACCTCGGCGCACCATCTGACCCACTGGATCCATGGCGGGTCGACAGATCTGAACAACCTCGTCCTTCTCTGTTATCGCCATCACTGGATGGTTCACGAGGGCGGCTGGCAGCTGGTGCGCAGCGACGACGGCCGCATGCTCACGATCCCGCCGGTCACTGAGTTTCAGCGACTCCCGCGCGCGCCGAGCGAGAATTAGCGGGTGACCTCAGCTGACAGGCCCGTGATGATCATGGTGACCACAGGGGGCCGCAACGACGCCGAACGCCTGGGGGAGGGGTTGGTGGTCGAGCACCTGGCCGGATGCTGCACCGTGATCCCGATGGTTCATTCCTTCTATTACTGGGACGGCCAGCTCAAGCGCGAGCATGAGTCGCTGCTGCTCGTCAAGACCATCGAATCACGCGCCCAGGCGGTCCAGGAATATGTGCGGAAGAACCACACGTACGAGCTGCCCGAGATCATCCAGGTCGCGATCGACGACGGCCTGCCGCGTTACCTGGAATGGCTCGCGAAGCAGGTCACAGAACCCAGCCATTAGCCGGGCCTCAGCTGTTAAGTAAGCACTTAGACTCTTTCGGGGTGGCGACCGTAGTCGACGATCGCGGGGGGCGTTCTTCGGGTGGCAAGCGCCGCCAGCGAAAGCGCGCCATCCGGCCCAAATCAGCCAAGCCTGGGGTGGTCGAGCCCGTAAGCCCGATCGGCGACGACCTCGGGGCCCTGGCCACTGCCGTGGCCGCCATGGCCGCCGCCGAGGTGGCACCGCCGCCAAAAATTGAGGTCAACGGGCACGAGCCGGCGCTGCCGCCGGCGGTCCTCGAGCCGGTCACCGAACCTGCCCCCGCGGAACAGTTCCCTGACCTGCTTGGCCAGGCCGTGGGGCTGCGCCTCGACTCGGTATCGCGCGAGTTTGGGCACGGCGACGAGATGCACGTCACGGCGCTGAAGGACATCTCCATGCAGATCGGCCCTTGCGAGTTCGTGTCGATCGTGGGTCCATCCGGCTGCGGCAAGACCACCCTTCTGTCGTTGATGGGCGGGCTGGACAAACCGACGTCCGGCCACGTCTACGCGGCGGGCCTGCCGGTCGACCAGCTGTCCGACGCGGACCTCGCCAACTACCGCCTCCAGAGGGTCAGCACGATCTTCCAGACGTTCAACCTCATCCCTTCGATGTCCGCGCAGGAGAACGTGGCTCTGCCGCTCACGCTGGCCGGAGTCGAGGTGGAGGAGCGCAACAATCGTGCGCGACATCTGCTCGAGCTGGTCGGCCTCGGCAATCGCGCGCGCACGCGCGTCAGCCGTCTTTCAGGGGGCGAGCAGCAGAAGGTGGCCGTGGCGCGAGCGCTGGCCAACCGACCCGGGCTGATCCTCGCCGACGAGCCGACCGGAAGCCTCGACTCGGCTGCCGGCGAAATCATTCTTGGGCTGCTGGACGACCTCAACCGGCGGGGGGCCACGGTGGTGCTGGTCACGCACGATCCGCAGGTAGCTCGGCGGGCGCACCGAGTGATCCGGATGATCGACGGCCGCGCCATCGAGCTCGACCACGGCAAGGACACCGTCCGCAACCAGGACCCGGTCACGCCGCCCACTCGATTGCACTGGAGCGACACGCTCAAGGTCGGCCTGCGCGGGACCGCGCGCCGGCCCCTGCGTACCTCCCTCACCACCACAGGAGTGGCGATCGGGATCGCGGCCATGACGCTGATCGCGGCCCTTGCCGGCGGGCTTCAGGACGCGCTGAGCTCGCCCGCGCTGGCACACAGCCAGCTGCACCAGGTCGCCGTCTACCCCTCTGGCGGTGCCAACCCGGCCGGCTTCAGCTCGGGCACGCTGGTCACGCTTGGCAACCTCGAGCATGTACGGGCTGCCTGGGGGCAGGTCGCCATGAGCGGGACCTTCGCGGTGGAAGGGCCTTCGAGCTCGACCCTGCCGCTTCCGACGGGAGGGCTCGTCTCGCTTCCGCCGAAAAACTCGTCGCCGGGCATCACGGTAATGGCCGGCAGGCTGCCCGGCTCGGACAAGGCCGAGGAGATCGTTCTGACGGACCGTACGGCCCTGGCGCTTGGGTTCAGGAGTCCGCAGGAGGCACTCGGAGCGACTGTGGATTTCAAGGCCACATCGGGCACTCTGGCCGTGGCCGGTGCGCCCTCAAACCCCGCCACCCACCAGCTGGCGCTTCCCCTCAAGGTTGTCGGGGTCGTCTCGAGCCAGTACATGCCCGCGGCTGCGCCGGGCGCTTTGGTGCCGTACTCGGTGGCCAAGAGCCACTGGGCGACGCTCGCCCAGCTCAACGGCTGGAAGACGGGCGAATTCGCCAGCATCACGTTGCTCGCTGACTCGGCCGGCGCGGTCGACGCCCTGAGTAACCGCGTCGAGGCACTTGGCTTCCAGGCCCAGACGTTCGGTGATCTCTTCCGCGGATTCGAAGATTTGCTCAGCCGCCTCCGCATCGCGCTGCTCGCGCTGGCCGTCGTCGCGCTCCTGCTCGCGTGCCTCGGCATCGCCAACACGATGTACAGCGCAGTGCTCGAGCGGACCAAGGAGATCGGCGTGCTGAAGGCGTTGGGCGCCCGCTCGCATGATGTCTTGCTGCTGTTCGTGGCCGAAGCCGCCCTCATCGGCCTGGCGGGCGGGATCGTCGGCACGCTCACCGCCGTGATCCTGGCCCAGATGGGCAACGCGGCCGTCGACCGCCTCGCCCAGAGCGTGGCCGGCGCGGGCATCGAGGTGTTCCGGACCGACCTCGGGATCGGGATCGCCGCTCTTCTGCTGGCCGTGGTGCTCAGCACTGGAACCGGCTTGCTGCCGGCAGTGCGGGCGGCGCGCCAGGACCCCAGCCGCGCGCTCCGCTACGAGTAGGCGATGAGGGCGTCAACGTATCCACTGGTCGACGCCGAGGAAGCCGCTGCTATCGTCCTCGACCACACGCCGGTGCTCGATTTCGAGCACCGCACCCTCGACGCCTGCGCGGGCCGAGTGCTGGCCGAAGACCTGATGGCTCCGTCAGCCCTACCCGCGTTTCCCTCGAGCGCCGTCGACGGCTATGCGGTACGCGCGGCGGATGCCGGCCGGACGCTGCGCGTGATCGGCGAATCAGCGGCCGGCCTTCCATTCATGCAGCCTGTGGCTCCGGGCACCGCCGCTCGAATACTCACCGGAGGCATGGTGCCGCAGGGCGCGGACTGCGTCGTCATGTTCGAAGACGTGCATCTCGACGGCGACATGGTCACGGTGCCATCACCACTCGGACCTGGAGCCAACTTTCACAAGGTTGGTGACGATCTACGCGCGGGCGATCGCGTGCTGAGCGCCGGAACGCAGCTGGGCGCTGCTGAAATCGGGATTGCCGCGGCAATCGGCCGGGCACTACTCCCCGTTCGCCGCCGTCCGCGAGTTGCGGTGATGTCGACCGGCGACGAGCTGGTTGAGGTAGGGAAGACGCCGGGCCCCGGACAGATCATCGACTCCAACCGCTGGGCTCTTTTCGCCGCGCTCCAAGAGGCCGGCGCGGAAGCGCACAACGTCGGGATTGCGCCTGACGATCCGGCCGAGCTCCGGCGGCTCGTCACGGACATGCTGGACCAGGCTGATGTGCTGGTCACGTCCGGCGGCGTCTCGGTGGGGACGCATGACCTCGTCAAGCCGCTGCTCGAGTCGCTTGGGACGGTGCATGTCGGCCGGGTGAAGCTGAAGCCTGGGAAGCCGTTCACCTTCGCCACGCTGGCTCAGGGAAAGCTCGCGTTCGGGCTCCCTGGCTTCCCCGTCTCTTCCCTCGTGACGTTCGAGGTTTTCGTCCGGCCGGCGCTGCGCAAGCTCCAGGGCTTCACGAAGCTTCAGCGCCCGACCCTGCCTGTGCGGCTCGGGTACGACGCGCGCGCCACCGCCGACCGGACCGAATATCAGCGGGTGACGCTGGCGCGGGATGGCGGGGAGCTCGTCGCGCAGACCACCGGGTCCCAGTCGTCGTCGCGGCTGCTGTCGCTGGTGGGGGCCCAGGCCCTGGTCAGGATCGCGCCCGGCGATCAGGGGGTCAAGGCCGGCACGGTCGTCGAGGCGATGATCCTGTCCCTACCCTGAAGTCGTCGGCCGGCCGGTCTCCTCTTCCCGTTCACGCTCGCGGCGGCGCGCAGCTTCCGCACGCACGTCGTCGCGAATGTCTCGAGCGGTGCGTTTCATGTTGCCGATGGCCTGCCGCATCTTGCCCTTGGCCTGTTCGCCCCGGTTCCCCGTGGCCTTGCCTTTCAGCTGTTCCGCCTTCCCCACTAGCTGATCTTTCACACGCGAACACTCCTCTGCCTGAAGCTGGTTTTTCTCGTTCTTCGGAAGTAACGCGCTCACCTCGGGATTGCACTTGCCGAAGGCATCATTTCGAACGTTCGTTCGCCTTAGAATTAGATTTCCCATGCCCTCCCGCTTTCGTGTCGACGCACCCTTCAAGCCCGCCGGGGATCAGCCCAAGGCCATCGAGCAGCTGGTCGAAGGCGTGCAGTCTGGCCTGAGCCAGCAGGTCCTCCTTGGCGTGACCGGAAGCGGCAAGACAAACGTCATGGCCTGGGCGGTCGAGCAGTTGCAGCGGCCGGTTCTCGTCCTCAGTCCCAACAAGACGCTCGCGGCGCAGCTGTGCGCCGAGTTCCGGCGGCTGCTGCCTGACAACGCCGTCGAGTATTTCGTCAGCTACTACGACTACTACCAGCCCGAGGCTTACATCGCCCGTACCGACACATATATAGAAAAGGACTCGAGCCGCAACGACGAAATCGACCGCATGCGCCACTCGACGACCTCGTCCCTGGTCGGGCGTCGCGACGTGCTGGTCGTGGCGAGCATCAGCTGCATCTACGGCATCGGCTCGGTCGAGGACTACATGGGCGAAGCGCTGAAGGTCGAGAAGGGCCAGTCGATCAGGCGCGAGGTTTTCCTGCGGAAGCTCACCGAGATGCTCTACGAGCGCAACGACTACGACCTGGCGCGCCTTCGCTTTCGCGTTCGCGGCGACGTGGTCGACCTGGTCCCGGCCAACGAGGAGAAGGTGTACAGGGTCGAGTTCTTCGGCGACGAGATCGAGCGCATCCAGGAGCTGGATGCGGTCACTGGCGAGATCCTGGGCGCCCGCGACGCGTTCACGGTTTTCCCCGCGTCTCACTACGTGACGCCGGCCGACAAGCTGCGCCTCGCGATGGCGGACATCGAGGTCGAGCTGGAAGAGCGGTGCAAGTGGTTCGAGGAGCATGGCCGGCTGCTGGAGGCGCAGCGGCTGCGCCAGCGCACGAACTTCGACCTCGAGATGCTGCGCGAGACGGGCACGTGCGCGGGAATCGAGAACTATTCTCTGCACCTCACGCGCCGGCAGCCGGGCGAGGCTCCCTACACGCTGATGGACTTCTTGCCGGACGACACCATCATCTTCGTCGACGAGTCGCACGTGGCCGTGCCGCAGATCGGCGGGATGCTGGGCGGCGACCGGTCACGAAAGGCGGCGTTGGTCGAGTACGGGTTCCGCCTGCCGAGCGCCTTCGACAACCGCCCGCTCAGCTTCGACGAGTGGGAGGAGCGCGCCCAGAAGGTCGTCTACGTCTCCGCGACTCCAGGCGACTACGAGATGCGCCGGTCGCAGCGGACTGTGGAGATGGTCGTGCGCCCGACTGGGCTCGTCGACCCGACCGTCGAGGTGAGGCCGACCGAAGGCCAGATCGACGACCTTCTGGCAGAGGTCAAGAGGCGCGCCGAGCTTGGCCACCGCTCGCTGGTGACCACGCTGACGAAGAGATTCGCCGAGGACCTCGCCGACTACTTGCGCGAGTACGGCGTCAAGGTCCGCTACCTGCACTCGGAGCTCGACGCCATGGAACGCATCGATGTGCTGCGCGACCTGCGCACGGGCGCGGTGGACGTGGTGGTCGGCATCAACCTTCTGCGCGAGGGACTGGACCTGCCTGAGGTCGCATTCATCGGCATCCTCGACGCCGACAAAGAGGGCTACCTCCGCGCGTACCGGTCGTTCATCCAGATCATCGGCCGAGCTGCGCGCAACGTCGAAGGGCATGTGGTCATGTACGCGGACAAGATCACCGATTCGATGCGTATGGCGCTCGACGAAACGGAGCGGCGCCGCAACCGACAGATCGCATACAACGCGGAGCGTGGCATCACGCCCGAGACCGTGAAGAAGGCGATCTACGCGCTCGAGATCAACGAGAAGGACATTCAGGCTGACGCGGTC